>DAINQP010000005.1:0-50339 GCA_036742665.1 Vicinamibacterales bacterium
CCTCACGGTGCTGATCACGACACACTACATGGACGAAGCCGACAAGCTCTGCGACCGCATCGCCATCGTCGATCATGGCAAGCTCGTCGCGCTGGATTCACCCGCGGCGCTGAAAGCGTCGATCCCGGGACGCGACCCGGCGTCGGTCACGCTCGACGATGTGTTCGTGCATTACACCGGCCGCGATCTGCGCGACGCGCTCCAGGAGCCGAGCGCCGCGGATAGCCCATTCGTCTTGAGGCGATAAACGTGCATAGAACCTGGGCCATCGTCGAACGTGAGATGCGGCGCTTCAGCAAGAGCCCGATGATGATCGTCATGTCGATGATCTTCCCGCTGATGCAGTTGGTCGTGCTGGGCTACGCGTTCGGCGGCAACGTGAAGCATCTGAAGCTGGCCATCGTCGATCAGGACCACGGCGTGCCGGCGGTCAAGATCCGCGAGCTGGCCACCGCGGTGTCGTCAGGCGCCAGGACAGTGGATCTGCTGGACTACTCGGATTCGGGTCAAGCGATGGGTGACCTGCGCAACGGCGTCGTCAATGGCGTGCTGACGATTCCGCCGGACTTCTCGCGACGTCTGCTGACCAACAACGACCCGCGCGTCGCCCTCATCTCGGACAACACCGATACGTTCGTCTCGGCGACGATGGCCGCCACCGTTGGCGCCTTCATCGGGCATTTGAACGCGCCGGAAACACCGGTTCGCGTCTCGGGTGCGGCGGGTCTCGACGTGGTCGAGGTGTATCCATACGTCCCCTACATTCAGTATCTGTTGCCGGGTTCGATCACGATGTCGATCTTCATGATGGTGATGATTGGCGGCGGCATCATCTTCATCGACGACAAGGCCCGCGGGCTCCACGAGGGGTATCTCGTCACGCCGATTACCAAGCTGGAACTGGTCGCCGGCTTCAACATCTCTGGCACCATCAAGGCCGTTCTGGCCGGCGCCGCCATCACGATCATCGGCTCGATCATCGCCGGCGTTCCCAGCCCGCTCGATCCAATGCGCTTTCTTCGGATGATGCTAGTCATTTCGATCACCGCGTTCGCGCTGATCAGCCTCATGTTTCTGTTGATGGTGCGCGTCACCGACCCGCTGATGCCGCGGATGATGTTCGGCCTTCTGAACACGGTGCTGTACTTCCCCAGTGGGGCGGTGTACCCGCAGCAGGGCTTCCCGGGCTGGATGCATGTCATCGCCGTCGTGGACCCTTTCACCTATTCCGTACACGCCTTCAAGAGCCTGCTCCTCAAGAACACCGGCTTTGAGGCCATCGCCGGCGACGTCGCCTATCTCCTGGTGTTCTCCATCGTCGCGATGACCGCCGCCACCATGCTCTTCAAGCGCACGCTGTAACCGTGGACGAACGCGATCGCGAGACTCGGGAGCGCCTGATCGAAAGCGCGACGCGCCTGTTTGCCGAGCGCGGCTTCGGGAAGGTCACGGTCCGCGAGATCTGCGAAGCCGCCCGCGCCAACATCGCCGCCGTGAACTATCACTTCGGCGGCAAGAACGGCCTCTACCAGGAGATCGTCCAGTCCGCGATCCGGACGATGCACGGGACCACGGAGGAGATTCAGAAGGCGGGAGAAGGACAGGCGCCCGAAGAACAGCTACGGATCTTCGTGCGCATCTTCCTCTCGCGCGTCGTCCAGGCGCGTGACGGCTGGATCCACCGCTTCATGGCGCACGAGCTTAACGACCCGACGGCGGCGCTGGATCTCGTCGTCAAGCAGGTGATCAAGCCGCGCATGGCGTACTTGGGTAGCGTCATCGCGACGCTGATCGGGTGTCGTCCCAACGATCCGCGTGTCCAGCACTCCGTCATGAGCGTGCAGGCGCAGTGCCTCGTGCTGCTCAACGACAAGATCGCGTCACGCTTTCACCCGTTCCAGGTCACGCCGAAGCGCCTCGAGCAGGTCGCGGACCACATCACGACGTTTTCGCTCGCCGGAATAAAGGCTCTGAAGTAAGCGGTGTAATCGCCTGTGGACCTGCCGGCCGGCGGACGCCGACTCCGCACGCCGGGAAAGGCTCGCGCCGCTCTACTCGGCTGCCCCCACCGCGAGTAGGGATCAATCCACCGACAACCATCGCGGCAAGCACCGCCATTGCTCGTTCGGTACGACACGGATCGCGCAGAGCGAACTCGCGGTGGTGAATCGCTTCGCTCGCTTTCCGTTCTCTGGGAGTCGTCGTGCTCCGACGGCGCCGCCATTCGGCAGGTCCATAGACGATGTGAAGTACGTAATTGACCTCGATGCCTCGGTGCCTGGTCCCTCGGTGTGTCGAAATTCAAGTGAATTCCGTCGGACCGTGCGTAGTCACGCGTGCACGCCCGGCGCTTCGTGGCCGGTGCGGGTGACGTACTCGACGTAAGAGCCCGGATACAGGTGCGGCTCTTTTTCGACGCCGGACTCCCCGCCCAATTCCAGCACGCGGTTGCTCAGCGCACGCAGGAAGGCACGGTCGTGCGATACGAACAGCATCGTTCCCTCGTAGTCCTTGAGCGCGTCAATCAGCATTTCCTTCGTGAACAGATCGAGATGGTTCGTCGGTTCATCGAGCACGAGGAAGTTCGGCGGATGCAGGAGCATTCGCGCGATCACGAGACGCGTCTTCTCGCCGCCTGACAGCGAACGGATTTTCTTATCGATGTCCTCGCCGGAGAACTGAAACGCCCCGGCCAGGTTGCGCAGAACGCCGATCGACTCGTCTGGGAAATCGCGCTGCAACTGCTCCTCGACGGTGAGATCGGGATCGAGCAGATCCAGCGCCTGCTGCGCGAAGTAGCCCATCTTCAGACTCGCGCCGAGCTTGACCTCTCCGGCATCCGGCTGCAGCGATCCGGCGACCATCTTGAGGAGCGTCGTCTTGCCGGCGCCGTTCTTCCCCATCACACACCAGCGCTCGCCGCGCCGGATGGTCATCTTCAGATCGTCGTAGACGACGCGACGCCCGTACGATTTCGACACGCCGTCAATGACGGCGACCTGATCCCCGGATCTCGGAGGCTGACGGAAGTCGAAGTGCACCACCTTCCGTTTCTTCGGCAGCTCAATCTTGTCGATTTTCTCCAGCGCCTTGACGCGGCTCTGCACCTGCGCCGCCTTCGCGGCATGGGCGGCAAACCGCTCGATGAACCGCTGCTCCTTGGCGAGCATCGCCTGCTGGCGCGCGTAGGCGGCCTCGCGATTCGCTTCGCGGATCGCCCGTTCGCGCTCGTAGAAGTCGTAGTTGCCGGAGTAGACCGTGATCTCGCCGCCGTCGATCTCGGCGATCTTGCCGACGACGCGGTTCATGAACTCGCGGTCGTGCGAGGTCATCAGCAGCGCGCCTGAACGTGATTTCAGAAACGCCTCGAGCCAGATGATCGATTCGATATCGAGGTGGTTGGTTGGCTCGTCCATCAGCAGGACATCTGGCGCGCCGAGCAGTACGCGCGCCATCGCCACGCGCATCTTCCACCCGCCTGAGAGGAGTCCCACGTCGCCGTCGATGCGTTCGTCATCGAAGCCGAGGCCGTGGAGCACTTCGCGCGCCTGCGACTCGAGCCCGTAGCCACCGAGGTGTTCGTACTCCTCCTGCACTTCGCCGAAGCGGGCGAGGATGCGATCCATGTCGCCGGCGCGAGCGGGATCGCTCATCGCGTGCTGGAGATCTTCGAGCTCGTGATGCAAGTCGCCGAGCCGGCCGCTGCCGGCAATCGCCTCGTCCAGGACGGAGCGGCCCGACATCTCTTCGACATCCTGACGGAAGTAGCCAATCGTCAGCTTCTTCGGGACTGAGACGTCGCCCTCGTCTGGTGCCTCCTCGCCGACGATCATGCGGAAGAGCGTCGTCTTGCCGGCACCGTTAGGGCCGACAAGGCCGACCTTTTCACCAGGATTGAGCTGAAAGGACGCGTCCACGAACAGCACCTGCCGCCCGTACTGCTTCCCGACTCGGGAGAACGAGATCACACGAGCAGCTCCCCGCGCCCGACGAGGACTGCGGTGCCGCCGACCTTCACGCCGGTAATGTTCCTGGCTTCGCCTTCGACGGACACGTAGATTTGGCTCGGGCGTTTCATCGCAACACCCTGGCTGATCTGAATCGGGCGCGCAGGATCAGCGTTCACGACGCCATGATGAACGACGTAGCAGCCGACCGGACCGGCTGCGCTGCCAGTCGCCGGATCCTCGATGATGCCGAAGTCGGGCGCGAACATGCGTCCGTACACGCTGTCGTCCGGCGACGGTCCGCCAACGGAGAACAAGAAGATCGGCAGATCGAGGCCGCATGCCTCGCACAGCCGGCCAAAGCCTGACTTATCGGTCACTGCCCGATCCACCGCCGTATGATCGCGTAACGCCACGACGAGATACGGGACGCCGCACGACACTTCCTGCACGGGCAAGGTGTCCGAGAGATCGTCCGGCTTGAGACCAAGCGCGTCGGCGACCGCCGCACGCTGCGACACGATCGGACCGAACGTCGGCGGCCGCTGTGTCATCCATCCGAAGTTCAGAATGCCATCCGCCCATTCGAGATCGACCGGCGTCGGCCCGATGTTGAGGCCGAAGACGAAACGCTTCGCGCTCTTCTTGATCACGCCGGAATGCGCGAGCGCGAACGTGCTGCCGATCGTCGGATGGCCGGCCATAGGCATCTCGTTGAACGGCGTGAAAATGCGCATCCGGATGTCGGTATCGGGGCGCTCGTTCGGCAGGATGAATGTGCTCTCGGAGAAATTCATCTCGCGCGCGATGGCCTGCATCCGCGCACCATCGAGCCCCAGCGCATCGGTGAAGACAGCGAGCTGATTACCGAACAGCGCCTGGTCGGTGAACACGTCGTAGTGAAGGTACGAAAGCGGCATACACGCAGTATAGGAGGCGCCCCGCAACAGTTGTCCTACATGCGGCGGGTCTTAAGACGCACCGCCACGAAGACGCAGCCGGCGGCCGACGGCGAGCCCAAGGTGATACGCGCCTTCCTGCTGCAGCCACACATGGCGCGCGTGGTTATCGGCCAACTCAACGATCAACATGCGAGCGGCCTCAGGCAGCGCCGCCGCGATCTGCTCGACGAGTTGCTCCTGCCGTTGAATGTCGACCGGGGCAAACAACTCGTCCTCATGGATCGCCTGGAGCAAGTCTTCGTACTCGGCCTCGCACTGGTCCTCGGCATCGGAGAACGACGGCACGTGGCGCAGCTTGCCGTCGAGTTCGAGTTTCTCAGCGCAGCGTTCGGCAAGCTCGAGCAGTTCGTCGGAGGTCGGCATCTCCCTATGTTATGCCCCGGTTGCTGGTTGGTGGTCACCACGGAACTACTAACCACTAACCAAAGAGACGATGTTGTTGTGATTGTTCCGCGGCGGAACGCGAATGTTCGTGGGGCACTCGTGCAACGCGCGTGTAAAACGCCGCAATTGTGGTGTGTTTCGTGCCCGCGATGATCGCGAATCGGGCGGCGTGTGTCTTGCTTTGGTTCAGGGCACCGAAAGCCATCGGGACCAATCAACACACCTTCAAGGGAACTTCTTCATGCACGCGCGAGCACTTGTCGATCGAGTCCGGGGGGAATTCAACGAAATGCCGGGTCTTCAGCTCACCATCCCACAGGCCTCCAGGCTGCTCGGGATCGAACATGACGCGTGCCGCGATGTGATTGAAACGTTGGTGGCCTCGTCGTTCCTGCGACGAACGCCAGCGGGAATGGTCGTCCGGACCGAGCGCTAATCTGCCAGGCCGCCTGCAGGCCGCCTACGTACGTTTAACGCGCAGGATGTGAGCGGCCTGTTCGGCGGCTTCGCGCACCAGGAACCCCATTTTCGGATGCGTCGGCTCCATATCGGGCGCGATCCCCTGCTCTCGCATCTCCTCTGACGTGGTCGGGCCGATCGACGCGACGACGCACGTCATGAGACCGCGCCTGACAGCGTCGCCCATCCCGATCGAGTCGGCGACCTTCAGCAGGTGCACGACCTGAGTTGCCGTCGTGAACAGCGCCACATCGATCTGGCCAGTGGCAATGGCGCGTACGGCGGCTTCGAGCGGGGCCAGGTCGTCCGGCAGCGCCCACTGATAGACGGGCACCCGAGTGACCTGCGCGCCTCGCGCCTCGAGACCCGCGAGGAGATCCGGATTCGAGGCGCCATACTCCTGCACGGCTACGCGCTTACCGGATAGCGGAAACTCCCGCTGCTTGTCGTCAAGCGAGGAAAGCACTTCACGCCAGGTATTGGGCTCGGGCGCGACGAGCCAGGGCGTTAACCCCAACTCCCGGAGCACCGAAACGGGCTTTGGTCCTCGCGCCAGGAGCTTCGTCCGACCAAGCGCACTCACGAACGCGTCACGATTGCCCTTGACCTGCTCGACGACACCAACGAGCGCGCGCGTACCGACGCCGGTCAACAGGATGACGAGATCGAACTCGTCGCGTTCGAGCGCATCGGCAAAGGCGACGACGTCGGGATTGGAGTCGAGCGGCACCTCGCGCATCGAGGGTGCCGAAATGGGTTGGCCACCGTACGAGGAGATGATTGACGCCATCTCCTTCGCACGGCGGCTTTCAAGACTTAAAACACGAAGGCTATCGAAGCTCGGAGCAGACAATCGCCCAATTCTAGTCGGCTATTCGCCGCCTCCATGCAGGTAGGCTTCCTCGCCGTGCATCGTCACGTCGAGGCCGGTGGCCTCGTCGGACTGCGACGCGCGCAGCGGGATGAACAAACCGATGACCTTGAGCAGGATGAAGCTCATGCCGCCGCTGTACACGATCGCTGTCCCAACGGCCAATGCCTGGATAGCGACCTGGCCGGGGTTGCCAGCGATGAGTCCGTCGAATACGCCGTTGATGCTCTTCTCAGCGAAGACACCAGTCAGGATCGCGCCCACGGTTCCGCCAACGCCATGCGCCGCGACGACGTCGAGCGAGTCGTCCAGTGACGTCCTGGCGCGGATGATCAACGCTAGATAGCTCGGCACCGCGGCAATCGCGCCCAGCGCGATCGCGCTCATCGGGCTGATGAAACCGGCCGCGGGCGTGATGGCCACCAGGCCGACGACGATCGCGGTCGCGCATCCGACCGCCGTCGGCTTCCCTGACCGCATCATGTCAAGGAACGTCCAGACGACCAGCGTGGCGGCGGGGGCGAGCATCGTCGTCACGAAGGCCAGTCCGGCAATGGGACTGGCAGCAACCGCGCTACCAGCGTTGAAACCGAACCACCCGAACCAGAGAAGGCCGGCGCCGAGGAGAACCGTGGGAATGTTGTGCGGAAGGATGGACGCGTGGCCGTAATCGGACCGCTTGCCCACGACCATAGCCGCGACGAGCGCGGCCGCGCCGGCATTGACGTGGACGACGGTGCCACCGGCGAAGTCCCATGCGCCCATGTCCGCCAGCCAGCCGCCACCCCACACCCAGTGCGCCATCGGCGCGTAGACGACGACTGACCACAACGAGATGAACAGGAGATACGCGGAGAACCGCATGCGCTCAACGATCGCTCCTGAGATCAGCGCCGCGGTAATGATGCAGAACGTCGCCTGGAAGGCCATGTAGAGCATGTGCGGAATGGTGAGCGGCACGACGGCGTCCTTGGCTTCGAGGCCAACGCCGTTGAGGAACGCAAAGCGCAGGTCACCAAGCCAGTCGCTACCGCCGGGACTGAGCGCGAGGGAGTAGCCAACCAACGCCCAGAGCACGCCCACGAACCCCAGGGAGATGAAACTCATCATCATCGTGTTCAGGGCGTTCTTGCTGCGCACCAGCCCGCCGTAGAAGAACGCCAGTGCCGGCGTCATCAAAAGCACCAGGGCGGTTGAAATCAGCATCCACGCGGTATCAGCTTGGTTCATTCCCTCACCTCGAAAGGACGCGCCTCACCTATGAGGCGCGCAGAGCGCCTCAAGCACAGCAAGCGAAGTGCCACGGCTTCCGTCAGAAGTGTCGGGAAATGCCAAGGATCGCGGCCAGACGTCTGTGACGCGAACCCCGTCACAGACATTGTTGTAGATTAAACGAATCACACGACATAAATGTCTGAACGATCGGAGGCATCGGCGACGCCGGCTCCTCGACGACCGAACCGTGCACCGCTGACACGTAACGTCGCAACGACGTCGCCAGACATTTTTGTCTAATGTCTAAGTTTGTAGATCAATTATGTCGTTATGTGGGGTTCGACCTTACCGCGCTCTCGGAGCGGCGGGCGCCGCGGAGGCAAACATCGCGGGGATATGCACCGGATCGTCGTCGGGCCACGGCATCCGACACGCCCGGTGACGCTCGTACAGGCGCAGGTTGACCCTCATACGGCGGACGTCCTGCGCAGCGCCTCCTTGTTCGGCCGCGGCAATCACGCCTTTCTGAACGTCCACGGCATCACCGAATTGTCCGAGCTCCGCCAGCGCCATCGCCATTGTCTCGCCGACGACGGTGGTCTTGTTGGCTTTCATCAGTTCCTGGGCCAGTTCCATGGCGCGAGCGCCGTCGCGAACCGTGTCGTCGGGCGCCGCTGCAAGGATTCGTGCCAGTGCGTGCGACAGCTCGGGTCGATCGGGCAGAATGCGGGCACTCTCGTCGAGCCAGCCTTTCGCGTCGCGATACCGGCGGAGACGGACCAGCGCCATCGCATAGGCGAACCTGGCCTCTGCTGACCGCGGATTGATGCGAACGACATCGGCGTATGGCTTCAATGAGGCTTCGATACGTCCGCTGCTACGGAGCGTGTCGCCAAGTGCCATCAATGCTTCCGTGTAGTTGGGGTTGTATTTGATCGCCGCGCTCAATCGCTGGATCGCCTGGTTCGTTTGTCCAGAGCCGGCGAGGATCACGCCGAGGCTGTAGTTGGCTTTGGCCGAGGCCTCATCGAGCCCATCGGCTGGCGCCAGCTTTGCCACTTCCTCGAAGCGGGCCACCGCCCCATCGACATCGCCCTGAAGCACCAACGCGGTGCCGAGCTTGTGGCGCAGTGACCGTCCGAGCGCGGTCGTCGCCGGCGCGAGCTGAATGCCCTTGCGGAAGGATTCCTCAGCGGCCTTGAAGTCGCGTGCTTCGAGCGCGCGGACGCCGCGCAGCTCATACGAGAGCCCGCTCTCGATCGACATATCGAGATCCGCTCGCAGCCGATCGGGGACCACAAGATCAGTGTTCCGCCACAGTATGAGATGCTCTTCGGCTTTGGCCGTGTCGCCCAGCCCTCGATATGCATTGGCCAACGGAGAATGGATGCTGGCGGCGCTCGCATCGAAGGCTAGTGCTTCCTCGAGCACGGTGACCGCGCGCTGATAATCACGCCGCGCGAGCGCGGCCTGGCCGAGACCCGCCATCACCGCGACGTTGCGGGGCGGTAGCTGCGCCGCGCGCTCGAACAACGGCTCGGCGACATCCGGCTTTCCCTGCTCGAGATACAAACGTCCGAGCCAGATCAACGTGGCAATTTCCGAAGGATTTCGTTGCAGCGCGCGCTCGAACGACTGAATCGACTTCTCCGTCTGGCCGATGCTCTTGTACAGATGACCGAGGTAGTAGGGCCACCGCACATCACCGGGCATCAGCTCCTGCGCGTTGAGATACGCCGGCTCGGCGGCCTCGTAGTACTCGGCGGCCTGCAGCAACATCGCGTACTCGCCATAGGCGGTGCCGAGCTCGTCACCCGATGCGCCCGCCTTCTTCTTATCCATCAGCGTGGCGTAGCGCTGCTTGACCTGTGCCTGCACCGGCGGATCCATGCGCGCGAGATCGGGCAGGATCACGTCGCGAGAAGCGGTCGGCGGCGGTGCCGGCGCTGGCGGCTTCGACGAGCCGCATGCGACGACGACCAGGAGCAGCATGCTGATGGCGAGCCGTGCGGTCACTCGCGCTGTCACTTACCCGTACCCTCGGTCAGCGTGGTCCATCGATCGAGAGGCGCGACGCTGAATTCCTCCGTCTTCCCACTCGGCCAACTCACTTTCAGGCGCACAGGATCAGTGGATGCACCAAGTCCGACCAGTACTCGCGGATCATTCGCCGAGGCATAGCTGCCATCGGATCGCGCACGCCGCCATAGTGTGCCGCCACTTTTGCGAATTACTTCGACACGCGCGCCGATTTGATCGCGTAGAGCCGGTCCTTTCGGACCGGCCTGCCCAGGCGCGTCCGGAAGGACGCGCCCTACGAGACGTAATCCAAGCCAATGGTTCCTGTTCCCGATGTTGTTGATCAACAGACGCGCGGGACCGGCGGCCGTGCCGATCACCACATCCTCATCGCCGTCGTTATCGATGTCGCCAAACGCCGCACCACGGCTGACGTCGTTCAGCGTGAAGGCCTTGCCCGCTTTCGCTGACACGTCTTCAAACCGTCCGTTGCCCAGGTTGCGATAGAGCTGATTGAGCATCTTGAGCGGAAACGGATCGTTGACCCGTGCCTGCGCTTCGATGATCGAGACGCTGCCATTCGCTGTGAGCAGGTCGAGCCAGGAATCATTGTCGTAGTCGAACCAGGCGGCGCCGAAACCGGTCTTGGCGAGACTGGGCGGCCCAAGGCCCGTTGCGGCTCTCCGATCCTCGAAGACACCGCCGCCCAGGTTGACGTAGAGGACGTTCATCTGCGCCAGCCAGTTGGTGATGAAGATGTCCTCGTCGCCGTCGTTGTCGTAATCGCCGGCATCGATGCCCATGCTGGCTTCGGAGTTGCCCTGTCCGTTCACCGCCACACCGGAGATGAATGCGGAGTCCTTGAACGTCCCGTTCTTCTGGTTGACCCACAACTGATTCGGCTGACCATCGTTGCCGACGTAGATGTCGATCCACCCATCGCCATTGAAGTCGGCGGTGGAGACACCGAGCGCGGGACCATCCGCGCCGCCGACCAGCGCACGCGACGTCACATCCTCGAACGTGCCGTTGCCGCGATTGTGATACAGGCGATCCGGCTGGGCGCGGTAGCTGTTCGGCGGACAGTAGTCATGCTGTCCGGTCACTGATAAGCAGTCCAGATCGCCGGCGACGCTGTACAGCAGGTAGTTGCCGACGTAGAGATCGAGCCAGCCGTCGCGATCGTAATCAACGAACGACGCCGGCACGGCCCAGCCATTCGGATTGCCTACGCCGGTCTTCGCCGTGACATCCGTGAACGTACCGTTGCCGTTGTTGTGCAACAGCACCGAACCCGAGAGGCCGGTTCGATAGAGATCCACGAAACCGTCGTTGTCGTAGTCGCCGGCGGCGACGCCCATGCCGTACGACGTCACGTTGATGCCGCTCGGCCCTGTCACATCAGTGAAGTGCAGCGTCCGCTTCCCGTCTGTGCCGACGACAAGGTCGTTTCGGAAGAGACGGTCTCCCAGTGGGCCTGCCGGAGGATACGTGGCGTCCTTGATCGTCTTCTTAGCCCCCAGCATCGCGCCCTGGACCAGGTACACATCGAGGTCACCGTCGTTGTCGTAATCGAATAGGGCTACGCCGGGCGCCATGATCTCGGGATAGTACTGCTCACCCGACATGCCGTTGAAGTGGACGAAGTCGAGGCCTGTCTCCTTGGCGCGCTCGATGAACCACTCTGCGTCTGCAGGAGCTGGTGCGGCGGTGGATGGATTCGGACGCGTGTCGCCGCCGCACGATACCAGGGCTAGGGCAGCGAATACTGCCGCTGGGAATTTCATCTGATGCGTTCAGCGTACAGGAAAAGGACGGCCCGCCCCAAGCGTTGCCGGGTCTATAAGACACGCCCGGCCCACGGCTGCAGGATCTACAATCGCTCGGTACCGCGCTCGAATGAGTCATAGAACAGCCTCGACGCTGCTCACGTTGATCGTGGGCGCGGCCACTCTCACTGGTCAGAGCCCTGAGCCCAAGGCCGCCTTCCTTCAGGCGGTGGGCCAGTTCAGCCTCGCGCTCGATGGTGCCTACGGCGATGAAGGCATCCGGGTGCGCTCGAGCCTCGACGCGATGTCGCGTGCGCTCAGCGAATGGGATGCGATGCTGCGCAAGTACGAGGCGGCGATGACGGCCGACATCCGCACCGCCGAGCCCGGACTCGCACTCAAGATGCACCTCGCGATCGGTGGGCTGTATCTCGATCGCGCACGCACTGCAGATGGCCTGCGTGAGCTCGCCGCGGCTCGGCAACTCGACCAGTCGCGCGCTGACGTTCCGGTGTTCGAGGCGCTCGCCCATAGCCAACTCGAGGCAAACGACACGGCGGCCACCGCAGCACTTCGACTGGCCTCAACGCTCAACCCAGATGACGCGATCACGGCGTATGTCCTGGCGCGACACCTCTCTCGCACCGGTACCACAGACGACGCTGACCGCGCGTACGACAGGTTCGTCGCCAACGAAGCCCCTCGTCTCGTACACAACCAGCCGCAACCATCGACACCGTTCATCGACCTCCGGCTGTTTCACGAGACTCCCGGCGTCGAGCCGTTCTTCCCGCCGGCACTTTACGTGGACGGGTTCGCAGAGCTGCAGCGCGGCAACCTGCCAGGTGCGATCGAACTGTTCCGCCAGGCTGTGATGCGCGATCCACTCGTTACCGAGAGCGGGGTTGAGTCTGGCGCGTCGGGACGGGCGGCCGCCGCCCTCCGCGACGGATCGCTCGAACGCGCCAACGAGTACGTGGGCGTCGCCATTGAACTCGCGCCCGATCGCGCAGAACCGCATCGCATCCAGGGACTCATACACCTGGCGAATCGTCAGCCCGACGCAGCGGCAACTGCACTCCGCACCGCGATCACCCTGAATCCTCGCGACGAGCGCTCGCATCTGGCGCTCTCCGACGCGCTGATCGTCGGCGGGAATCTGCCGGCGGCGAGAGAGTCACTGCAGGATCTGCTCACCCTGCTTCCCTCGTCTGGCCGCGCACGCTACAAGCTCGGGCTCGTCTATCAGCGGCAGGGCCTGTTCGCCGAAGCGATGCGCGAGCTGACGAAAGCCGCTGCCGCGAAGCCGCTGCTCGGCCTCAACAGCGTGTATCAGACCATCGGCGCGCTGGCGCGTTCGCAACAGCAATATGACGCGGCGATTAACGCCTTCTCGCAGCGTGTCGACCTCATTCCCAATGATGCGGATGCGCATCACGAGCTTGGCGAGATGTACTTCCGACAGGGCCGGCAAAGCGAGGCCCTCGCAGAATTCACGGTGGCGGTCATGCTGAACCCGACACGTGCCGACGCTCACGCGGCGATCGGTCAGGTGCAGCTGCGCGCCGGCAAGTATGCCGAAGCGGTGGCCTCGGCCCGACGCGCCGTCGCATTGGACGGCTCGCACAAAGAGGCCCAGTATGTTCTGGCCACATCGCTCGTTCGCATGGGCAACGTGGACGACGGCAAGCGGGAGCTCGAGGTGTATCAACGTCTGCAAACCGAGGCGACCGCCGCTCGATCGCGCCAGCTCGAAGTCGACGGTCTCAGACGCGATGCCTCGGTGAGCATCGTCAACAGCGAGTTCACGAAGGCCGTGACGCTCCTCCGCCAGGCGCTCGAGCGGGATCCCGAATCAGCGCAGTCGCGTCTCGATCTCGGCCTGGCGCTGCTCAAGGCCGGTCAGCCCGCCGAGGCGCTCGAACAGCTGACGGCTGCGGCAGCCAGGGAGAACAGCGAGGACGCGCACGTGTATCTCTCCCAGGCGTACGCCGCGCTCGGGCGGAACGGCGACGCCGAGCGTGAGCGCGCCATCGCCTCCCGAATGCGTCAAGAGGCGCTGCGTCGCGCCGGGGCGGTACGTTGAGATCGCGTCGGCAAGGCCGGTCCAAAAGGACCGGCCCTACGCTCGTGGGTCTCGCGCTCGCCTGGCTCGCTACTGGACATTTCGCGACGACGCAGTCACCGGCGAACGTGCAGTTCGTGAACGTCGCGGCGCCAAGTGGCATCGACTTCCAGCACGTCAGCGGCGCCAGCCCCGACCGGCACCTCTACGAGATCATGAGCGGCGGCGGCTTGTTCTTCGATTACGACAACGACGGATGGCTCGACGTCTTCCTCGTCGACGGCGGTTCGCTGACCAATCCGGCCACCGATAAGACCGCGCGGCATCGCCTCTACCGTAATCGGGGCAACGGTACCTTCCAGGACGTCAGCGCATCATCCGGCATCGCGCACAACGGCTACGGCATGGGAGCCTGTGCTGCGGACGTCAACAACGACGGCTGGATCGATCTCTACGTCACCAGCGTCGGCGTGAACACGCTGTACCAGAACAACGGCGCAAAGCCTGCCTCGCCGAAGCCCGGCGAAGGCGGGCGTTTCACCGACGTGACGAAAACAGCGGGCGTTGCCGGTGCATCGATGTTCAGCGCGAGCTGCGCCTTCGCCGATGTCGATCGTGACGGCGACGTCGATCTGTTTGTCGTCAACTATGTCGATGCGCGAGTAGACAACAACACCTTCTGTGGCGACGTCGGCCGCAAGTTCCGCATCTACTGCCATCCACTGACATTCGCCGCACTGCGCAACACGCTGTACCGCAACAACGGCAGCGGCGTCTTCACCGACGTCAGCAAGGAAACCGGCATTCTGGAGCATCGAGGTAACGGCCTGGGAGTCGTGTTCGGCGACTATGACGATGACGGGTGGGTGGATGCGTTTGTGGCGAACGACTCCACGCCGAACTTCTTGTTTCACAACGACGGAGGACGCCGCTTCACTGAGACAGCGCTGCTGGCGGGGGTGTCGGTCGCCAGCGACGGTATGCCGCGCGCCGGGATGGGCACCGATTTCGGCGACTACGACGGCGACGGAGACCTCGATCTGTTCGTCAGCAATCACGAGCTCGAGGCGCACACGCTCTTCCGCAATCTCGGCAAAGGCCTGTTCGAGGACGCGACGTTCCCCAGCGGCGTCGGCCCGGCCACACTTCCTTACGTCGGCTTCGGTGCCGCCTTCGTCGATTACGACAACGACGCCGATCTCGATCTCGGCATCGTCAACGGACATGTGATGAATAGTCCTGGCCACGTACGGCCGGGCGCCACCGAGGCGCAGCGGAAACTGCTCCTGCGAAACGGTGGCGGTGGACGGCTCACTGATGTTGCGCGCCAATCGGGATCGGGTTTCGGGTCGGAGAAAGTCGGCCGGACCCTCAGCGCCGGCGACATCGACAACGACGGCGACCTCGATCTGCTCGTCACGAACAACGGTGGGAATGCGGAACTGTTGCGGAACGAGGGTGGCACCGGCAACAACTCGGTGCTGATTCAGCTCGTCGGCGTTAAGAGCAATCGCAGTGCGGCAGGTGCACGGCTGCGCCTTACGGCGGGCGGCACCACACAGGTCCGCGAGATCAAAGCCGGATCAAGCTATCTGGGACAAAACGATCTGCGGGTGCACGTCGGCCTCGGCAAAGCCACCACGATCGATCGACTCGAGGTGCGCTGGCCCAACGGGCAGAACGAAGTGATCGACGGCGCGGCCGTGAACCAAATCGTCACGGTGACAGAAGCCAAGGGCATCACCGCACGCGCGCCCTTCGTGCGCAAATAAAAATGGCGGGTCCGAAGAACAGGACCCGCCCCACGTCTCCCCCGGGAGGGCACGTGTAGGCCGGGTCCTGGTTTATGGACCCGGCTTCGTTGTCTTAGAAATCGAAGGTGACGTTGAAGCGCGCGAACCGCGGATTCAGAACCGCTGTCGGACGCAGCCACGTCGCGCCGTCGGTGCCGAAGCCCTGGTTGAACGCCGTTCCCACGTTGGAATTGAACATGTTGTAGAGATCGATCGCGACGTTGGCACGCGTCCTGCCGAAGCGGAGGATCTTGCCGAACCGCATATCCACCGAGTTCACGCGGTCACCGAACAGCGATGACGGCAGCACCAGATTGACCGTCTGCGTCGTCACGCCGGGCGCAAACGGGGTCTGCCCGTTCGCCGCGAGGATTTCTGGAGTGATCGTGTAGTTCGCCGCAAGGCCCACGCCGTTTGTGGCCACACCCGTCTCAATCGTCAACGGCTCCGTGTTGGCCTGCGACCGCAGGATGCCGCTGATCAGAACGTCCACCTTCGGGATCGTGTACGTGACGAGACCGCGCCAGTTCATCTGCCAGTCTTCCTCGATACGACACGCACCCACCTGCTGATAGACAACTGGGAATATGCCCGTTATCGTCAGCTCCGGCAGCGCTGACCATACGTCGCACAGATCGCGCGTGCCACCGCCGGTGCTGAAGCCTCCCTGCAGAACCAGACCATTGCTCATACGCGAATTGGCGGTGAAGTCGATCCCCTGCCAGTAATAGGTTTCGTCGCCGTAATCGCGCTGGAATGTGCGGTAATTGCTGGTCGCACCAATCGGGTTGTTGCCATTGCGTTTGAGGAAGGTCAACCGCTGCCCGCTCGTCGGCAGGTCCGGGTGCGCTGGCGCGGCGATCGTGAACTGATCGAAGTCAGTCGGCCCGATCGCCTGGTTGTCGGTGACGTAGAAGTTGCTCCACCACCGACGATTGAACGCGATGTCAACGGAGAGGCGTGGCAGGATCTCCTGCTGCAATGCCACACCCCACTGCCAGTCGAACGGCCGATTGCCCCATCCGCTCATGATCTCGGGGTTCACGCGAGTTGTGTTGAACGGATTGCCGAAGTTCAGGTTTTGCCACGGACCACACTCGCCGTTGGCCGCCGAGCTCTCGAGCACACAGTCTGGCGCGAAGTTGCCGTTCGCATCGCCCCACGTCCGCGTCGTCATGTTCTGGAACGTGACACCCGGATTGGCCTGAATAAAGTTGCTTTCGTTGTTCGCGGGCTGGAGATACTTGCTGTAATTCACCTTCAATGCGGTCTTGCCGTTGCCGAAGACGTCCCACGCTACACCGACGCGAGGCGTGATGTCGTGATAACCCGTGACGCCCTCCGTGCGCGGGAAGATGAACCCATTGGGAAGGAACCTCGATCCCGTGAGCGCTCCATTTTCACCCTCGGGATGCCAGCTCCACGCATGCTCATATCGGAGCCCGCCCTGGATGGTGAACCGATTCACGGTCCACTGATCCTGCGCGTAGAACGCATCGAATCGCGTCCGGTTGCTTTGCTGACTCGGGATGTACTGCGTGACTGAGGAGGGCAGCCCACCAAAGAACGTGTAGCTGATCATGTTCGGGTTGCCGATCGTGAACTGCTTCTGCACCTGGTAGGCGGCCTGATAGCCGAACTTGGCGCTGTGCGAACCGGTTACATACGACATCGAGGCGCGCCACACGTTGTGCTGCTGATCGTTGCCAAGTGGGTTGGCCGTTGAGCGGTAGGTGAAATTCGGCACCGGCACTCCCGCGGCGGTGAATTCGGTGATCGAGATGATGCTCTGGTCTGCACCTGCGCCGGGGTAAAGTCCCCAGCGGCTGTTGAACGACGACAAGCCGGCTTCGAGGAGCAGCTTGTTCGTCGCCGGAGCACTCCACGTCGCCTGGACAATCTTCTCGCGGTCGTCCCACACCTGGTTGCCGGCTTCGGGCGAGTTCGAGCCGAAACCGCCAATGGCGCCGAGCGCGACCCAGTCGTCACCGCGCTGGCGGCACTGATCGCCGTCCGGCGTAAACGATGAGCCGCTGCAGTTCTTCTGGTAGTCGTAGTAGAACTGCAGCTTGTTTCTCGGTGTCAACTGCCCGGTCAGGCGAATCGCGGCGATCTTCTTGTCGTTGGCGTTGCGAGCCTTCACGCTCGTGTCGGCCACGTACGTAAACGCGTTCGGGTTGCCGGCGTTCCGGTTGCCGTAGAGCCCGGGCACGTCACTGGCAGATCCGAAGCTGCGCACGTTGCCGAAGAACCACAGACGATCGCGCTTGATGGGGCCGCCCATCGCGAAGTTGGTGTCCCAGTTCTTGATCAAGCCGGGGACTTCGGTGATGCCGAAGCTTCGCAGCTGATCGTCGAGATTGTTCCCCTGCGCCCATTCGCCGGCGTAGCTGAGGAAGTAGGTGCCGCTGAAATTGTTGCCGCCGGTACGGGGAATCATGTTGAACGCCGGGCCGCCGCGGTCGGTCTCGCCGAGGCCGCCAGCGATCGTCACCTGGATTTCCGACGCGTTTGCCGTGTCGTAGCCAAAGCCGGCGACGCCGCCGCCGTTGAAGGCTGAGCCGACGTTCATGCCGTCGATCTGAATCGTGCCTTCGTTGCCGCGACCGCCGCGCGCAGTGAAGAAGTTCATCACCGGATTGGCGCCGGAGTTGAGACCCGTCGCCTGAATGCCTGGCACGGTGGCGAGGATGTTCCCGTAGCCGCGGGACGCCGGCAGTACCGACACCACCTCGTTGTCGATCACCTTCTGTGTGCGTGCGGCTGTATGCACGTCCACGACGGGCGTTTCACCGGTGACCGTAATCGTTTCCTGCACGCCGCCTACGCGGAGATCGGCGCTGATCGTGATGACCTGCGCGCCGCTGACCTCAACGCCCTCGCGCCGCACGCTCGAGAAACCGGCCAGCGAAAATGTCACTGTGTAGGTGCCCGGCACGAGATTCTCGAGACGATACTGGCCGGTGCCGTCAGTAATCGCCGTCCGGACTTTCTCGAGCAGAGCAGGGCTTGCCGCTTCGATCGTCACACCCGGCAGCACGGCACCCGACGCGTCGCGAACCGTACCCGCGAGCGACTGGGCATGCACGAGCGTTGGCAACAAAACGACGGCCGCGACGAGCACGGCCTTCGCAAATCGATACATCAGACCTCCTCCAATCAGTGACTGGTTCCTGAGCACACGCACCCGCTCCCACTAGACGCAAATTTGACGGCGACTATAACAGCTTCATACTAGGCCCACGCCACAAAACTATTCCCGCCAGCTATACGCGAATCACATAACCCAGACTGATGTGTCAGGTTGCTGCACCACACAAACAGAGGCGAGCCCTCGTACGAGGAGCCCGCCTCTGTCTACCCGCCTCAAAAATTGACGGTCACGTTGAATCGCGCAAACCGTGGAGTGAGGATCGAGGTCGGCCGTCCCCAGACAACGTTCGCCGGGTTGACGTCGTAGACCTGCTGGTACGCGGTCCCGGTGTTGGCGTTCAGCAGGTTGTAGAAATCGAAGCCGACGTCGGTCGAGGTGCGGCCGAAGCGGAGCACTTTCGCGACCCGCAGATCGATCGACTTGATGCGGTCCGGATACACGTCACCGGGCAGTGTCAGATCAACGGTCTGGAATGCGAGACCTGGCGTGAGCGGACGCGCCAGGTTCGACGTCTGCAGAATCGCGCTGTTGACGTTGTAGTTCGCTGGCAGCGAGGCGCCGTTGCTCGCGACGAAGGTGTTGATGGTCGAGGGCTGCACGCTCGGTGCTGACCTCATCGAACCGGCGAGCAGTACGTCGATCCTCGGAATCGTGTAGGTCACCGAGCCGCGGAAGGTTGTCAGCCACGGCTCGTCTACCGCGCACGCGCCGGTTTGCGCGTTGGCGAGAACCGACCCCGCCGTCACGAAGAGCTCCGGAAGGGCATCGGTGATTTCACAGTAGTCGCGGACTCCGCGGCCGGTGCTCGCACCACCCTGGAACGTGATGCCCTTGATCATCCGACCGTTCACGGTGAAATCGAAGCCGTGCCAGTACGTCGTGGTGTCGCCGAAGTCATCGGCAAACGTGTAGTAGTTGTCCACAGCGCCGATGGGCGAGCGCGCGTTCCGCGTCACGAAGGTCACCGGGTATCCGCCGCCGTTCTCCAGGTCGGGGTGGCTCGGCGCCGTGATCGTCGCCGTATCGAAGTCGGCCGGCGTGAGCGCGCGATTGTCCGTGAAGAAGTGATTGCCCCACCAACGGCGGCTGTAGTTCACGTCAACCGCCACGCGCGTCAGGATCTCGTGCTGGACGCCCACGCTGAACTGCCAGTCGTACGGCCGGACTCCCCAGCCGTGCAGCACATCCGGGTTGACGACCGTCGTGCTGAACGGGTTGCCGAAGTTCAGGTTCTGCCACGCGCCGCAGACGTCGCCGCCGGTCGCCGTGTTGTTCTCTCCCAACCGATTCATCACATTGCAGTCGACGACCCGATCGCCGTCGGAGTCGGTCCACGACGCGTTCGTCGTCTGCTGGAACGTGACAGCCGGGTTGGCGATTGTGTACTGCGCGTCGTTGTTCGCGGCCTGCAGGTACTTGCTGAAGTTGACCTTCAGCGACGTCCTGCCGTCTCCGAACAGATCGAATGCGGCGCCCATGCGCGGCGTGATGTCGTGATACCCGGTCACGCCGTCCCGCTCAGGGAACAGGAAGCGCGTGCCGTAGGCGTTGTCCTCAACCACGCCGTTTTCACCCTCGGGGAACCAGCTCCACGCGTGCTCGTATCGGAGACCGGCCTGCAACGTCATCCGGCCGCGGGTGTACTGATCCTGGATGTAGAACGCGTCGAAGCGCGTGCGATTGCTCGACCAGAACGGCGCGTCACGCAGCGTGAACTGGATCGGGTTGCGGTTGTTGAAGATGTAGCTCAATTGGCTGCCGACGTTCTGGAAGTTCTTCTGCACCTGGAAGGCCGCTTGATAGCCGACCTTCAGGCTGTGCGATCCCGTGACGTAGCTCGCTGCTGCGCGCCACACGTTGTGCGCCTGCTCGTTCGAGCCTGCTGACGACCAGCCGCGATACGTGAAGTTGCCGACTGGCGTGCCGGTCAGCGGATTCGAGACCTGTTCCTGCACCGGGATGAAATTGGTCAGCGCGCCGCCCGGAATCGATCCACCGAACCGGCTGGCGAACTGCGAGAACCCGGCCTCGAACAGCAGCTTGTTCGTATACGGCGACGTCCATGAGAGCTGCGTGATCTTCTCGCGATCGTCCCAGACGTTGCCGGCTTCCGGCGCGAGCGCGCCGAAAAACCCGGCCCCGACGCTGCCAAGCGCGACCCAGTCCTCACCGCGATCGCGGCACTGCTCCGCGCCTCGTTCGAACGCCGAGCCGTTGCAGACCTGCTGGTAGTCGAGATAGAAGCCGACCTTGTGCCGCGGCGTGGCCTGCCCGGTCAGACGAATGGCTTCGATCATCTTGGCCGCCGCCGCGCGCGCCGGCAGGTTCTCGTCGCGCTCGTAAATCCACGACGCCTGATTACCCGCGTTGCGGTTGCCGAAGAGGCCCGGGATCTCCTGCTGGTTGCCGTAGCTGCGGACGTTGTTGTAGAACCACAGCCGGTCCCTGATGATCGGCCCACCCAATGCGAAGTTGGTGTCCCAGTTCTTGATCAGCGCCGGAGGGTTGGTCAGACCATAGCTGCGCAACTGATCGTCGAGGTTGTTGCCCTGCGACCACTTGCCGGCGGTGCTGAGAAACGCGGTGCCGCTGAACGTGTTGCCGCCAGTCTTCGGAATGAGGTTGAACTGCGGTCCACCGCGATCGACCTCGCCGAGTCCACCGGAAATCGTCACCTGGATCTCGGATGACTCACCAATCGGATAGCCGAAGCCGGCCACGCCGCCACCGTTGAACGCCGACCCGACGTTCATGCCGTCGATCTGAATCGTGCCCTCGTTGCCACGCCCGCCGCGCGCCGTGAAGAAGTTCGTCGACACGCCTGTGCTGACGTCGAGACCGGTGGCCTGAATGCCCGGCACCGTAGCCAGCAGATTGCCGTAGCCGCGAGAGGCAGGGATCCTCTGGATCACCTCGTCTGTGAGCACGACCTGCCTCCGGGTGCTCGTCTGCGTGTCCACGACCGGCGATTCACCAGTCACGGTGATCGTTTCCTGAATGCCACCAACGCGCAGCTCGGAATTAATGGTAATCACGCCGGCGCCGCTCACCTCCACGCCGTCGCGCTTGACGGTGGCGAAGCCCTGAAGCGTGTAGGTCAGCGAGTACGTGCCCGGCGGGAGATTCTCGATTCGATATTGCCCGCTGTCGTCGGTCACAGCCGTGCGGACCTTTTCGATCAGCACGGGGCTGGCGGCCTCGACGGTCACCCCAGGCAGCACGGCGCCTGACGCATCGCGGACGGTACCCGCCAGTGACTGTGCGTGGGAGAGCGCTGGGATCAGAACGACGGCCGCCACAAGCACGGCCTTCGCGAAGTAACGCATGTGAATCCTCCACGACGGGGTGGCTGGATCGCTGACGTTGATTCGCGTCAGCAATGCGCGAACGGCATAGGCGCACGCCGCCATTCGCGCGACGTGTTAAGTGGAAGCAAACCGCGCAGCCAACACCTCATGAGGTGCGGCCACGTGTTTTCAATGGGTTGCCGAGGAAGGAGGGGCTGCGCATCCAAATCGGCGAATGCGTCGATTTAGCTTCTTGGATTTGAACTGGTTAGTGGTCGTGGTTGGTGGTGAGTGGTTGTTCACGGTTTTTGGTTCGTGGCAGTGGTTTGGCGGTTCCGAGAACCACCAACCACCAACCACTAACCCAGCTAAGCCCAGCGGAAGCCGTGCTTCGAGAGCGGAAGCGACCGCACCCGCGTGCCTGATGCGGCGAAGATCGCGTTCGCCACTGCCGGCAGGATCGGCGGCAACGACGGCTCACCGAGACCCGTTGGCGAGTTGTTCGACTTGATCCAGTGCACCTCGATGACCGGCGGCGCCTGGGCCATGCGGAGGAGGGGCACCTGGTGGAAGTTGCTCTGCACCACCTGCCCACCCTTCACCGTGATCTCCTGCATCATGTGGCTGATGCCTTCGATCACACCGCCCTGCACCAGGTTCTCGGCGTGCATCGGGTTGATGATCTGGCTGCCGATGTCGCCGCCAACCCACACCTTGTTCACCTTGATGCGTTTGCTCGAATCGACCGTCACCTCGGCGACTTCAGCGAAGTAGCCGCGGTGGCTGTACTGGAAGCCGATGCCCATGCCGGTGCCCTGAGGCAACTTCTTCGTGCCCCATCCCGACTTCTCGGCAATCATCTTCACGACCGCTGCCATGCGCGCCGCGTCGAATCCATCGCCGCCGCGTTCGGGCGCGGGATAGACCTTGTTGGCGAGCAGGTCGAGACGGAACTGCACCGGATCCTTCCCCGCCGCGTGCGCCAGTTCGTCGATGAACGACTGGAACACGAACGAGAACGCATGGCTTCCGGGGGCACGCAGCGCGCCCGTCGGTACGCCGAGCGGGATCTTCGAATCGCCGAAGTCGAAGTTCTCGACGTACAGCGCCGGGAACTGATTGCCGGAGATATTCGATGAGGGCGCGTAGCGCTCGCCTTCACCGAACGTCACGAAGTGATTCTTCCAGGCCGTGAGCTTGCCTGACGAATCGACCGCGCCCTTGAGATAGTGGAAGCCCGCCGGACGGAACATGTCGTGGCCCATGTCGTCCTCGCGGGTCCACAACAGCTTCACCGGTGTGTTGATCTGCTTGGAGATCCACGCAGACTCCACCACGTAGTCGTTGGTGAGCCGGCGTCCGAAGCCGCCGCCGGTCTTCATCAGGTGCATCGTGATGTCCGACTGCTGGATGCCGAGCGTCTGCGCACAGATCGCAAGACCTGCCGCCGGCGTCTGACTCGGCGCCCACAGTTCGAGCTTGCCGTTCTGCCAAGAGGCGACGCAGTTCTGCGGCTCGAGCGGCGCGTGCGGAATGAACGGATACATGTACGCGCCTTCGACCACCTTGGCGCCCGGCGCCGCGAACGCCTTTTCGACGTCGCCATCGGTGCGCAGCTTCGTCGCATACGCGCCTTTGCCCATCGAGTCGGCCTTGGCCTCGTACGACTCGCTGGTCTGCGCCGACGTCGGATGCTCGGACCACTCGACCTTCAGCGCCTTGCGCGCCTGGTTAGCCTGATACCAGCTATCGGCGACGATCGCGATGCCCGGCATCAAGCCCTGCAGGTTGGTCGTTCCCTCGACGACGAAGGCGTGCTTCACGCCGGACATCGTCTTGATCTGATCGAGGTTCGACGAACCGACCTTCGCGCCGAAGACGGGCGACTTCTGGTACACGGCCCACAGCATGCCGGGGACAGTGAAGTCGATGCTGAAGACCGGCTTGCCGGTGGTGATCGCGGCCGTGTCCACACCGCGCATCGGCTTGCCGATGATCTTGTAGTCCTTCGGATCCTTCAGCGGCACCATGCTCAGCGTCGGCACCGGCTTGGCCGCGGCGGCTGTCGCCAGCTCGCCGTACCCAACCGAGCGCTTGCTCGACGCATGCATGACACGACCCGACGCCGTCGTCAGTTCGCTGACCGGCACGCTCCACTTGTCTGCCGCAGCGGCGAGCACCATCTGGCGGATCGCCGAACCGACCTGACGCATCGGATCCCAGTTCGTCGGGGTCGCGGTGCTGCCGCCGGCGACCTGTGCGCCGTACTTCGACTGATCAACGTCGGCCTGCACGATCTTGACGCTGCTCCAATCGACGTCGAGCTCGTCGGCGATGATCATGGGCAGCATGTTCTTGATGCCCTGGCCGATCTCGGGATTCTTCGACGTGATCGTGACGATCCCGTCCGGGGCGATCTTCACGAAGGCCAGCGCGTCGTAGCGCACCGCTGGTCCTCCGGGCGGTCCCTGCGCCAGGAGTTCCGCGGGATCCAGATGAAGGGCGATCAACATGCCACCGCCGGTGGCCACACTGACCTGCAGGAAGGAGCGACGAGTGATGAGATTTTTCGTCATAGCTCCTCCTCTACTCTGCGCCGGCGCCTTGCGCCGTCGAGGTCGATCGTGACGTTCCAAGCGCGGCCGCGCGGTGAATGGCTTCGCGGAGCCGCGTGTAGGTTCCACAGCGGCACAGATTGCCAGTCATCGCGGTATTGATCTGCGCGTCATTGGGACGCGGCGTCGTGGACAGTAGTGCCGCGGCC
This sequence comes from Vicinamibacterales bacterium, assembly GCA_036742665.1. Taxonomy (GTDB): domain Bacteria; phylum Acidobacteriota; class Vicinamibacteria; order Vicinamibacterales; family UBA2999; genus Gp6-AA40. Next base: position 24,690 of record DAINQP010000005.1, read on the forward strand.
GACATGATCTGACCAGCCTGGCAGTACCCGCACTGCGGCACGTCGAGCTCCTGCCATGCCTGCTGCAGTGGATGCGAACCGTCGGGCGAGAGGCCTTCGATCGTCGTAATGGCTGCACCGGCCGCAGCCGATACTGGTGTCTGACAGGCCCGCTGAGCGCGCCCGCGCACGTGCACGGTGCACGCGCCACACTGGCCGATACCGCAGCCGAACTTTGTGCCCCTGAGATTCATGACGTCTCTGAGTACCCAGAGCAGCGGCATGTCTCCGGGGACGTCGACCGTCGTGGTCTTCCCGTTGACGTTCAATGTGAAAGGCATAAGGTGGCTCTCTCGGAAAAGTGATCGTGAGGGTACCGAAAGATCTGCGAGGGTAATTAGACGGGACTGCCCACAAGAAAAGCAAGCACTGTAAAGCAAGCAAGGTAACGCAAGCAAAAGTCCGGCATAATGAATGTATTCCACGAAAATACGATGCGCTGGCTTGCTCTGTTGACGGCGTTCGCCCTGCTGACCGCACCCCAGGTAGCAACCCAGACCACGACCGCGGACCCTGCGGCGCCGTCGGTGCTGGCCACGGGCATATCCGTGCCGATTATCGCGGTCGATGTCCCGAAGAGCTTCGACGAGTGGCTGGCCAACCTGAAAACGGAGGCGCTGAGTAAGGGCTTCAGCGACGGCCTGATTCAGGAAACGCTGGCCGGACTCACACCGCTCGAGCGTGTCATCCAGAGCGATCGCACTCAGGCCGAGCTCAACCCTGGATTCTCGCGATACTCGAGCGCCCGTATCACCAAGTCAATGGTGATCCGCGGCAAAGACATGATGGCCGAGCACAAGGCCCTGTTGCACCGCACCGAACGCGAGTTCGGCATCCCGGCGCGTGTGCTGGTCGCGTTCTGGGGGATGGAGTCACGTTTCGGGCGGATCCAGGGATCGACGCCGGTATTCCAGGCGCTCGCCACGCTGGCCTGGGAGCCGCGACGCGCCTCGTACTTCCGCAACGAGCTCTTCGACGCCTTGACGATGGTGCAGCGCGGGCACATTGAAGCGGGGACAATGACCGGATCGTGGGCCGGCGCGATGGGCCAGACGCAGTTCATGCCGTCGAGCTATCTCAAGTACGCGGTCGACTTCGACGGCGACCAACGCCGCGATATCTGGAAGTCCACACCCGACACGCTCGCGTCGATGGCCAACTACCTCAAGGGATTCGACTGGAAGAGCGACGAGACGTGGGGCCGCGAGGTGAAGGTGAGTGCCGCCGCGCGCGACGCAATCGCCGAATCGATCCCGAAGCGTACCGAAGGCTGCTACGCGCAGCGCAACATGACTGAACGTCGGCCGCTCGCGGTGTGGAAGAAGCTCGGCGTGCGTCGCGTCGATGGTGGACCGCTTCCGAAAGCGAACGTGCAAGCCGGACTCGTCGATGTGGGCGAACGCAAGTTCCTCGTCTATCCGAACTACGACGTGATCATCGCCTACAACTGCGCGCACTACTATGCGCTGACCGTTGGTCTCCTTGCCGACCGACTGAAATAGGGATCGATTGTTGATTCGTGATCTTTGATTGGTGATTCGTTGTTGATTGTTGATTGACGATCGTTGATTGGGGAGCGGTAGCTACGACGCAGCTCGTTGCCGCCTTCAATCACCAATCAAAAATCTCCAATCACCAACGAATCAAAACGAGACGCGAATGACGATCGTAGCAACGGCAATGGCCGTAGGGCCGGTCTTGCTCTTGAGACCCGCCGGAACAAATTCTATCGGTCGCCGCCAAACGTGACGGTGACGCCAGCACGAATGGCAAACGGCAGGGACGGGAATCCGAACGCTGCCTCGTACTCCTTGTTGAACAGGTTCTCGATGCTCGTAAACACCTTGGCCTGCGGGAGCACGCGATACGAGACGCTCAGGTCCACCTTCTGATACGCAGGATCGAGATCCTGATTTGGCAATAGCAGAGAGTTGCCGAAAAACTCGTCGGTCAGGAACGTGCTGTCATCGCGTCGGCCTGCGAAGTAGGCGGAGAGCGCGACGGCGGCGGGGCCATTCGCATAGCTGACGAACAAAGTGCCCGAGTTCGCCGGACGACGGAAGGGGCGGTTGCCAACGAGCGGAGAGAACGCGCCGATCTGCACGCCGGGGAACGCCGGATTCGTTGCGGCGCTGGCGCTGAACGCTTGCGTGACCTCGGCGTCGAGATAGGTGTACGACGCACCGAACCTGACCACGCGCCGGATCACCGCGTCGGCAGACAGCTCAATGCCCTGCGCGGCGAAGGACTGCGAGTTGATGTACGCGCCGAATGCCGTCGTCGCGGCGACGTCGGCCGGCACGCCAGCGCGAACCAGCGCGGTGCGACTGAGGAACTCGATCAGGTTCTCGAACTCATTGTTGTAGTAGCCAACACGCGCACGATATTGCCCACCTCCGAATCCCTGTTCGAGCGCGATGTCCCAGCCTCGGCTGTTCTCGGGCCCGATTGGCGACACGCTCAACGCCATTGGCGTGCCCTGCACGAGTTCGAACAACGCACTCTGCTGCTGACCCACATTCGGTGCCTTGATGCCCTTGCCGACGTTGAAGCTGACTTTCGTCTCGCCCAACGGCGCGGCCGACGGTTGCCGCAGATAGACAGCGGCCGAGAAGCGAGGGACGGCTTCGTTGCCAAACACCTCGTTGTGCTCGACGCCGATGCCGCCGCTCACATAGGTGCGATTCGTCAGCGATGCGCGCGCCTCGAGGAACGCGCCGCCGTTGTTGCGCGTCACCGTGGGATCGCCGTCTGGATCCTCGAAGCCCTGCTCGCGTTCCCATCTCGCGCCGCCCGAGATCGCCAGCTCGGGGCGCACCTGGTAGGTCGTTTCACCGGAGAGCGCCCGTCGAGTCGTGCGGCTGTCGAACGTGGACGGATACGTGCCGCCGAAATCGAGAATCGCGCGGCCGGTCACGGTGGCGCCATTCGCGTCGGCCAGCGTAACGGTGTTGCCCAGATAGTTGGCGCCGAACCCGAATGGATCCGACGGGGTCCCTGTCGGTGTCGGATTGATGAAATGCAGAGTCTGACCAGCCGACCCGAAGCGAACCGTGCTCTGCCACCGATCGTTATGCTGCGAGTCGGCGGTGATCGTCGCGTACAGCTGGTCGCTTTCACTCGTGGAATCGTCGGCGATCTGGTACAGCGAGAAGGCATTGGCGCTGCCGAACTTGCCATCGAGCCATCGTAGCGTGCCGCTCACATTGGTTCCGCCGCCGACGGCCACGCTAAACCGGCCCGCATACGTGCTGCGGTTATAGCCACTGTTGGGCGTCTCGTTGTCGGTGGTGAAGTACGAGTACTGCGAGAAGTAGTCGTAGCGCCGCACCGCTCCGCCGAGCGAAATCGAGTTCCGCAACGTGCGCAGGTTGCCGCCATCGATCCCGTACTCGAATTGCGGCACGCGCGCCGTGCCGCGCCGGGTCGCGATGTTGACGACGCCAGTCAGCGCGTCGCTGCCGTAGCGCACGCTGTTTGTCTGCCGCAGGACTTCGATGCGATCGACGCCGGCGGTGTCGAGGTGCGAGAAGTCAAACCCGCCGCCGATGTCGTTCGCGGGCATCCCGTCGACGAGCACCTTGGTGAAGTTAGAGTTGCCACCGCGGAGGAACAGCGACGTGCCGCCGCCCCGTTGGCCGACTTGCACGATCTGCGCGCCGGGGACAAGACGCAGCGCCTCGAGCACGTCGGGCTTATTGATCGCCTCCAGTAACGCGTTGTCGATCACGGTGACGGGCGCACCGGTCTGCGACTGCAGCACCTGTCCAGCCTCCGCCGTGACGACGACGTCCTGCTGCAGCGCACCGACTTCAAGAGCGACTTCGACGATGGGCCGTGCGCCAGGGCCAGCGTATACCGCGTCGCTCGTACGCGGTTGGAATCCTGGCGCCGTCGCCGTGACTTGATATCTGCCCGCGGAAAGATTGGAAAACGTGAACGTGCCTTCGGCGTTGCTCTTCGACTCCGCCACCCGCGAGCCATCGCGCGTCAAACTGACCGAGGCACCTGCCACGCGCGCGCCCAACGTGTCCACGACCTGGACGCTCAACGTCCCGCCGTCCTGGGCCGACACGCCTGTCGCGCCCCACATAGCCCACACGGCCACCACCACAGTGACTACGCTCAGCGCTCGTGTCGCTCCGGTCATCGTCCGGTCATTACAACTGGTTTGGGCGTAACAAGGCCTGAAGAGTTTCTGAATTCTTTGTCAGGATGCCTTTGAGGCGGCATGGCGTGTTTTCGTGAATGAGACTCTGACGACAAATTCAGGCTTCTTCCCAGCGGGATTTGTCACCAGGCCCGCCATCATCGACACGTCGTGGTATTCCCCGCGCCGTTTGGACCGAGTAGTCCGACGAGTTGTCCACGCTCGAGACTGAATGACACACCGTCAACGCCGCGGATCTCACCAAACGATTTGTGAAGATTGGATAATCGCCAGCATCGTCGACGGCCCCTTACGTTCGGGGGCGCTAGTGCACCGACAGGAAGAAGACTTCCGACGATCCGTCGTGAATCTCAACGGTCTCCGGTTGGTACTCGTTCCAGGCGAGAGCAAAACCGTCGCCGTGCGAACGAATCGCTGGCATAAGCGACCACGTGCTGTTGCCGGTGAGCCGCCGCGGTTCCTCACGCGGGATGCCGGCGGCATCGAAGGTCTCGAAGTACACCTCGTGCTGGCCTGGCGTCTTGTCGGACCAGGACAACCCGATGCGATCGCCATTCCAGGTGAGGTACGCGCCGATCGATTCACCTGGCGTGTTGGTCACGCGACGTGAGCGCCCGTCGATCTCACCGCTCAGATCGCTCAGCATGGCTGTCAACAAATACACCTCGACGTTGCCGTCGCGCTCGTCCTGCCACGAGAGCGCAATGCGGCCGCCAGCGCCAATCGACAGATCCGGATACGTTGACGGCGCACCGTCATCCTTGGTGAGTCGGATTGCCTTTGCCGATGCATCCGCCTTCACCACGTAGACCTCGCTGGCGCGGGTCGAGACCTCGGCATCAAACACGACCCATGCCGTGCCGTGCTCGTCGAGTGCGGCATTCAGATTCCAGGTCGTCGTGCTGGCCGGCCCAAGGCGCATCGGTGCGGCTTTCGGCCGCCCCTGTTCGTCCCACCAGCCGGCGAACACGGCCTCGTGTCCGTCCTGTTCCATCTGCACCCACGCACAGAGGATGCTCGACGCCAAGGTACGGACCACCGGGTTGCGAGTGTTGCTGTTGAAGGTGTGCACCCATCGATTGCTGCCGTCGCGCGACCACAGGCCGAGTTTTGCGGTCTGCTGGCCCTGCTCCGACTGTTCGTACCATCCGACCGCGACCTCGTCGCCGAAACGATCGATGCTGGCCTCGTAGGAGTCATCTGGAGAGTTGGTGAGACGACGTTCAGGACCTGCAGGCCGGCCTTTCGCGTCGAGCAGACGCATGTAGATCTCGCCGTTGCCGTCGCGCGTGTCGTACCAGGCGACGGCAAAGCCATCACCAAGTGCGGTGAGCGCCACTTCGTACGCGCCGGTGCGGCTGTTCGAGATCTGCGCAGGCCTGGGGCTGCACGCCGCGCTGAGGAGGGCGCTCGCCACGACGAGCGCGTGCCTGAATTCTGAATGCGCCATTCTGAATTACAGAGTTCGTCTCCTCTTGTATGTCCAGACAATCAGTCACGCGAATAGTGCCTCAGTGAACTGGTCCGGAACCGATCGTAATTGGAAGAGGCGCGTCCCCCGTGAAGAATCTCTGATTAGATTGTCAGAGAACGGGCTACTCCACTCGGATCCGGCCATTCTCGAGGACGATTCTCGGGGCGCCACTGCTCGCAGTTTGACCAGTGTCAATTTCAGCGCGGATGTCGCGACCGGCCGCGAGACGGACGGCTTCCGGCAGCAACTGGTCATAGGCATTGGCCAGCGAGCGGCGCGAGCGACGGTCGTCACGAAATACCAGCCGGTCGGCATCCGGACGCTCACGCGCGACGCGCTGAATCGCGCCGAACGTCTCTGTCGAGAGCTCAGCAATCTCTACCCAGCGCTGATTGCGAGACCAGTACACCGGAAGCAGGAGCACCGGCACGATCACCGCCGCCGCGATCAGTCGTCGATGAACGGCTGGCTGCAAGCCGTCCCACAGCTGCTGCAGCAGGAACCCGGTCGCAAGCGCCGGCGCGATCGACGGCAGAAGCGCATACAGGCTCGAGCGGTTGGGCACGAATACGGTCAGCGCGAACGTCCCGAGGAACCAGATAGCAGCGAGCAGGAGCACGCGTGTGATGGCAGGGGATGTGACTGGGCGACGCCACGCGATCACATGCGCCACAACGAGGACAATCGCCGAGAACGAGCATGCGCGATCCAGATACTCGAGCGCATTGCCGACGAGCGCTCCCGGCGACAGCACGAAGCGGTAGGCGTCAGGCGCGGTCAACGGGGTCATCGCGGCGGTCTGCATCCGCAGCGCAAAGTAGATCGCCAGCGCGATCCAGGTCGGCCACGTCAGCCGGATCAGCGAGACACGCGTGGGCGAACGGTCACCCGCGAGCACGCACGCCCATCCACTCAGAATGAACGGCAGCATCACGGCTTCTTCTTTTGCCAGCATCGCGACGAGCGTGGCGACACCGGCGACGATCGGTCTGTCTCGCACGACGGCAGCCGCCGCGAGCAACGCGGCGACGACGACGCACAGCGCGGTGCGCCCGCTCAACCACAACACGGCCATGTTCACGGCGTGAAAGTTCAGCATCCACACGCCCGCGACAACCACTGCGGTCGTCAGCGGCAGGCCGAGCGACGTCGCCAGATACACGAGCGCGCACGCGCCGAGCAACAGCAGGATCAGATTCGTCACACCGAATCCGAACGGCGCGAGTCCATAAACGGCGCGATCGAGCGCGAACGTCATCGCCACGACCGGCCGGTAGAAGCCGTCGGTGCGGAACAGCAGTGCTCGCACATCAGTCCACGACGTCACGTGGTTGGTGCCGACCCACACGACATCGTCCTTGACGAATCCCTTGCCAATGCCGGGACCGTAGATGGCGATCACCATCGTCAGCAGGATGAGGGCCGCGACCCACGGCGTTGCCGCGCGGCACGATGTCATCAGCGCGGAATCGAAATGCGGAACGCGGTGCCGCCGGCCCCGGTGGCGGCCAGCGTGAGATGACCGCCGAGCGCCTCGATCGCACCCTTGGCAAGCGAGAGCCCGAGCCCGGTTCCACTGCCGTTGGCGTCGTTGGCCCGATAGAACCGATCGAAGATTCGTTCGCGCGCCTCGCTCGAGATGCCCGGGCCCGAGTCGATGACTTCAACGACCGCGTCCTGTGGCGTCTGCATGATGCGTATGCGCACGTGACCCGCGGTGGGCGTGAACTTGATGGCGTTGTCCACCAGATTGATCAGCGCCTGCCGCAGCACCAGCCGATCGGCGGACACGACGGGCAAAGCCTGTCGATCGATGCTCAACGTTTGACGCTTCTCTTCGGCGAGCACCGACAGATGCGACACCACATCGTCGGCCAGGGCGGAGAGATCGACGGCGTCGCGCGACAGCCTGGCTTGCCCCGTCTCGGCGCGCGACAACGTGAGCAGACGATCGACGAGCGAGGCCAGGCGATCGACCTCCTCGAGCATGCTGCCGATGATGCCGCGATACGCCGATTCATCGCGATGTCCGCGCAGTCCGACCTCGCCGACGCTGCGAATCGCGGTCAACGGGGTTCGTAATTCGTGCGAAACGTCGGTCGTAAAACGCCGCATCTGATCGAACGACGCCTCGAGACGGCTAAGCGTCTCGTTGAACACCGTGGCCAGCCGCCCCATCTCGTTCTCGGAATTCGCGACCGGCAGACGATCGCTGAGGCGCTCGGCGGTAATCGTCCTGGCGCGCGCGGTCATCTGCTCGATAGGTGCCAGTGCACGGCGAGCGAGCACGTAGCCACCGAGTCCGGCCGCGCCGACGGCAAGCGGCAAGCCGAGCACCAGGATCAGCAGCAGATCGCGCAGCTGCTTCCGCATCCCTTCTTCGGAACGGGCGACCTGCACGGTGACGCGCCGCTTGCCGATCAGCGTGAAGGTCTGCGGGTCTTCCACGCACGGGCAGACGTAACTATGTCCGCTCATGACGCGCACGGGCGCATCCGCCGCGGGGAACGACACGATTGCATCGTCGCTGCGTGCGGCCAGCTTCTGCGTGTCGGGCAACGGCCGTCGCATCGCTTCGGAGTTGATGAACAGCAACTGCTTGCCGTCATCACTCCACACCTGCACCCAGGGCGCTTCTTCCTCGAGCAGCAAATCGATTTGCGGCGCCGGCATGACCAGACCATCCGGCCCTTCGTCCACCGTCGCCGACGCCCAGAAGAAGTCCGCGCGGAGCCGGTCGTCGAGCGCCTGTGACACGCTGCGGCTCACGAATGTGTAGACACCAACCGCATACACAGCCAACACCACGATCATGACGGCGACGTACCAGAGCGTGAGCCGCACACGCACGCTGTGCGAACGCCACCACCGCGTCATGGTTCACCCTCGCGCAGCATGAACCCGACGCCGCGTACCGTGTGAATCAATTTGATTGACTGATCGAGGTCGACTTTTCGGCGCAGCCTGGCGATGTGAACGTCGATGACGTTGTCGAGCGGCGTCGTACGCGCGGTCTCCTTCCACACGTCACGCGCCAGCGTTTCTCGCGACACGACTTGTCCGTGATACCGCAGGAGGTACTCGAGCAGCTCGAACTCGCGCACCGTCAGCTCCACTGGCTGCGCGTTGCGCGTCACCTTGCGCGTCACGAGATCCATCTCGAGGTCGCCGATCGACAGCCGCGGTGTCTCGGTGACGCGGCCGCGGCGCACCAATGCCCGGATGCGCGCCAGCAGCTCGGCGAAGGCGAACGGCTTGATCAGATAGTCATCGGCGCCAGCGTCGAGGCCGGTGACGCGATCCTGGAGCGAGTCGCGTGCAGTGAGCACGAGGACCGGCGTCTTGACGCCACGCTGGCGGAGCGCCTGCAGGATCTCCAGACCGTCGCGTCCGGGCAGTGTCAGGTCGAGCAGTATGACGTCGAACGACTCGGTGTTGACCCGGAAGAACGCCCCTTCCCCGGTCCGCTCGACGATGACCTCGAATTTCTCACCCTCGAGCCCCTCGCGTAGTGCGTTGGCGACCTTCATTTCGTCTTCGACGACGAGTACACGCATGCCTCAACCAGATTCTAGAATAGAAGCTCATGGAGTTCTCGTTGCTCGAGACGATGCGCCTGGACGAGGGGACCATCGTCCGTCTCGAGCGCCACGTATCGAGGCTGGCCGGTTCCGCGCGTCAGTTCGGCTATGCGCTCGACGAGGCACGGATTCGCGGTGCGGTCGCCGAGACGGTTCGTGCGCACCCGCGCGGCCAATGGCGCGTCCGGCTGCTCGTCGCGCGTGATGGCACGCCGGCGATCGAGTGCGCTCCGTACACGCGCGACCCTCGAGCGTGGCGCGTGACGTTTGCGTCGGACCCGGTCGACTCAGGCGATCCCTTTATCGCCAACAAGACCACCCATCGCGAGGTGTACGACTCGGCCCGCCGCCCCCACCCTGAGGTGGACGATGTGATCCTGTCGAACGAGCGTGGAGAGATCACTGAGGCGACGCTGGCGAACGTCGTGGTGGAGATCGATGGCGTGCGCTACACACCGCCGCTTGCGAGCGGGCTGCTGGGTGGCACGTTTCGCGGTGAGCTGCTGGCCTGCGGTGAAATCCAGGAACGCGTGCTGACGCGTGGGGATCTTACAAGGGCGTCGCGGCTGTGGTTGATCAACAGCGTGCGTGAATGGATCGACGCTGTCCTCGTATAAGCTGGGTGGCCATGACCGACTTCGCCGCCGTTGAGAAGCAGCTCACCACCGCATTTGGACTGACGCGCCGTCCTGTCGCCATCGCGTTCCGCGAGGCGCCGCCAGCCGGCGTGGCAGCACTTCACGGTACTCAGCCGTCTGGTTGCAGCTTCTGGCGTCTCGCGTCGGCAGGGCAGGTCTTCTACACAGTGTGTTCGGACCACTACAACTGCCCGGTCGGCAGCTATACGCACAACATCCGGCTTCCGAAAGAACGCGAGCCGGAGTTGATGAACACGCTGACGATGATGGTGAACGTCGGCTACCTCACGATGGACGAGGTCGCTGGCATTCCGCGGCTGCCGCAAACTCCAGCGGTCACGATCTACGCTCCGCTCGGCATCACGCCGGTCGATCCAGATGTGGTGCTCGTGTCGGGTACGCCGGGCCGCGTGATGTTGCTGCATGAAGCGGCGATGCGTGCACTGCCTGACCGGGCGACGCATGCGTCGGCCCTGCTTGGCCGTCCGACATGCATGGCTATTCCGGTGGCGTTGTCGTCAGGCATGGCCTCGAGCTTTGGCTGCGTCGGTAATCGCATCTACACCGGCATCGCAGACGAAGAGTTCTATTCGGTGATCGCCGGGAAGGATCTCGCTTCGGTCCTCGCACAGCTCGAGGGGATGACGTCGGCGAATGCCGCGCTGGCCGAATATCACACGAAACGTCGGGCGTTGCTGGCGACGGCATGACGGCGGGTCCAAAGAACAGGACCCGCCCTACGGCTGGCTACACTCCCACGGCGGGTGTCTACACTCCCACTCTCGACCGCGGGATTTTGATTCGCTCGACCACCGCGCGGTAGCGCGGGTCGCTTCGAAGCGGCTCGAAGCGCGGCTCCGCGTCGAGCGTCGCGAGTGCGGGATCGCGATCCAGCCACGCTTGATCGAGCGCCGCGAAGGCGTCATCGACATCGCCGAGTCCCGTATGCGCAAGCGCGAGATGGAACGGCGGCACATAACGCGTGCGCTCGTGCGAACGAGCGCGCGCGATCAACGCCTGCGCCTGTGACCGGCAGCCTAGCACCGCCTTGACGTGCGCCAGCCACGACAGCAGCACCGGATGCGAGGGATCGAATGCCAGCGCGACATCCAGCTGCGCCACGGCTTCGTCGCCTCGGCCCGCTTGCAGCAGCGCGGCTGCCAGCACGCGATGCGCGCTGACAAATTCCGGATCCATCTCGAGCATGTGCCGGCAGTGCGTGATTGCGCTGTCGTAGTCGCCGGACACGTACCGCGTCCACGTGCCGGTGGTGTTGGTGCCGAGGCACAACGGATCCAACTCGCGGGCGCGTTCGACCGCAGTCAGTGCCTCCCCGTAGCGTGACTCGAGCGCCAGCATCAGCCCGTACGATCGCAGCGCTGCGCCGTTGCTCGGATTCAGCTTGATCGCCTCCGCGTAGCTGGCTTCGGCCGCCACCCAGTCGCCATCGAGCATCCGCTGCAGGTCCCCGGTCACGGCATGCGCTTCCGACACCAAGGGATCGATCGTGAGCGCTCGCGTCGCCGACTCTCGCGCCGCCACCAGCGCCACACGCGGCACCTCGTGGTAATACTCCGCGCTCGCGACCTGCACACGCGCAAGCGCAGCGAGCGCCGCCGCGAAATCCGGTGCATCGGTGACGGCTTCGGTGAACCAGCGCAGCGCCTCGTCCAGTCCCACATCTCCCGGTCTCGCCCAGTGATACTTGCCTTTCAAGTAGGCCTGATACGCCCGTGGATGGTCGTGCGGCGCGACCACCGCCCGCGCCGGTGGCACCAGTTCACGCAGCAGCGACCGCGCGACGCGTCCGGCGACATCCGCCTGTACCGAGAGCCAGTCGGCGGTGCTGCGCTCGTAGGTCTCGGACCACAACTGCGTCTCGGTCGCAGCTTCCACGAGCCGTGCGGTGATTCGGACGCGCGAGCCGTCGCGGCGCGTGCTGCCCTCGAGCAGGTACTCCGCCTTCAACGCTTCGCCGATCTCACGCGCCCGCTGCAAGCTGCCCTTGAAGAACATCGACGACCAGCGGCCGATGATCCCGACCTGGCCGCGACACAGCGGCCCGAGCTGCGCGATGAGTTCTTCGGTTAAACCATCGCTGAAATACTCCTGGCTGCTGTCGTCACTGAGATTGCTGAACGGCAATACCACCAGACGTAGATGCGGAGCTGACGATGCAGCGGCCGTGACCGCGCCACCCGGCACGCTCCCGACGAACCTGTACCCACGCCGCGGGACCGTCTCGATGAACGTCGGTTTCTCCGCATCGTCGCCCAGCGCTGCGCGCAGTCGCTTGATTGCAGCGTTCAGGCTGTGCTCGAAATCGACGAACGTGCCGTCAGGCCAGAGACGCTGACGCAGGTCGTCGCGGGTGATCACTTCACCCGGGCGCTCCAGCATGAGCCGGAGAATCTCGAGCGGCTGCTCCGGGAGACGTACGCACGCAGACCCATGTGCCGGAACGCCCTGGCGGCGTTCCTGGATGCGACGCAACTCCCGCGACGTGACATCGAGCTCAAACTCTCCGAATCGCAGGATCCCCATACTTCCCATTCCTGACTCTCCCGTACACGCGCGGCTTTGAAAAGAGCGAATCGCGATGTGCGACTGACAATGACCCGCAGGTCACCAACATGTCACCTCAGGTCACCTCCAGACCATTGAGGCACCTGTTGCCGCAATCCAGGCTTGGCGTCACTGGAGTGCGGCCATGTTTGCTCGCCACATCGTCATGTTCGTGCTGGTCTCGCTCTGCACACCGTCGCCCACGCCTGGGGCCGTCACCGCCTGGACGGCCGTCATCGTCCGCGTCTACGACGCCACCGGCGCAATCGCAGGGACGAATCGCGGGGCGCTCGACCAGGCTCGCAAGGCACTCGAGGCCGCATCGATCGACGTGATCTGGCGAGTGTGTCCGGCGAGCCCGTCGTGTGATGCTCCCCTGGCACCGGGCGAGCTCGCCATTCGAATCGTGCGAGCGCCGGTTCCCACGCGCTACACCGGGGCGCTGCCGCTCGGCGACGCCATGATCGACACACGCACCGGCACCGGCGTGCTCGCCACGGTATATGTCGATCGCATCGAGTGGCTCGCGCAGGAAGCCGGCGCCGACAGCGGCGCACTGCTCGGCCGCGCAATCGCGCACGAGCTCGGTCACCTGTTGCTCGCAACAACGACGCACGGGCCAGTCGGGTTGATGCGCGCGTACTGGTCGCAGGACGAGGTCCGCCGCGGTCACCGACGCGACTGGAACTTTGCGCCCACCGAGCTGGCTGCGATGCGGCGGCGCGTGGAGGCACGGCGTCCTTCGTGACCTGCGTGACCGTCGTGGTCCATAATTTGTCCTCGGTCCACACCGAAAGGAGCTCGGTCATGAGGACGTCAGTCTGGGCGATCGGTCTTCTCGTCGTGTTGAGCACATCGGCGGCCGCGCAGTCGGCGCGCGCCAAAGTGGACATGAACGCGCCGTCGCCGCGCTTGCCTAACGGCAAGCCTGACTTCAGCGGCGTCTGGGCGCGGCCCGGCGTGCAGGACATCACGCGCACGGTAAAGAACGCCAACGGCACCAGCAACGTCGGTGAACCGAATCCCCTGCCTTTCACGCCATGGGGGCAGGCGCAGTGGGACAACTACAACGCCACCAAATACGGCGACTACGCGGGCAGCTGCATGCCGTTCGGGTGGATCCGGTCGTTCACGCCGCACCCGATGCAGATCCTGCAGAACAACGAGAACATCGCGTTCCTCTTCGAGCAGAGCACGATGTTTCAAGTGGTCAACACCGAAGGGTTGCCGCATCGGAAAGACTGGCCGCCAACCTGGTTCGGCGACTCGCGCGGTCATTGGGACGGCGACGCGCTGGTGATCGAAGCGGTGAACTTCAACGGCTGGACGAAGCTCGGCACCATCGGCCACCCGATGAGCGATCAGGCCAGATTGACGATGACGTTCAAGCGGACCGACATGGGACACATGCAGTTCAAGTGGGTTCTAGAGGATCCGAAGACCTACACGCGGCCGATCGGCAACGAACGCGTCTTCGTGCTCACGCCCGATGTCGAGCTGATGGAGTACTCGTGCATGGAAGGCAACCTTGGCGCGCTCATCGACGGCGCCATCACGCCGTGGCTTGGATCGAAGGACGCCGATGAGAACCAGGCCTATGACGCGCAGCACCAGTGGAGTGCTTACGAGCTTGGCAGCGCGCAGAAGCTGTCAGGGGTCCTCAAGCAGATCACGTTCAACCAGACGATGCCGACCATGACCCTCGACGTGGACGGCAAACCGATCCTCGTCGTCCTCGCTCCCGCGCCACGGATGGAGTTCCGCGATCTGACCGAGGACATGCTGAAACCCGGAATGACGATCGGCGTGACGGCCTATCGCAGTAAGGCGCGGGCGGGAGAATTCCGCGCCGAATCGATCACGGTCGCGAAGAGAACCTTCGATTTGCGTTGAGTGGCAGCGGTTGAGTCACGTGAGGGGGGCGCTCGTACACTGCCGGTCCCGCCGCGAGTAGGGGTACTCCCTACGACAACAATCGCGGCATGCACTGACACGGCCTCGGTGTGTCGTGATCCAGTGAAGTCTGTAATGACGTCTACGAGGGTGTCTTGCCGCGGCGCAGATCGTCGCCGAGGATGATCGCTTCCGCAATCTCCTTCTTCGACTTGCGCCGCTGGCGGCTCTGACGCTGGATGGTCAGATACGCCTCTTCCTCGGTCAGACCGAGATCACGCTGCAGGATGCCCTTGGCCCGATCGAGGATCTTCCGCGTCTCGAGCCGCTCCGAGAGCTGCGTGTTCTCGACCTCGAGACGCGCTGTTTCGATCTCAGCGCCGACGAGGAATCCGATCGTCGAGATCAGCTGCATCTCGCGCCGGCTGTGATTGTGCGGTTGCCGGTGCTGCAGGTTGATCACGCCCACCAGCTTGCCACGCGACAGCACCGGCACTGAGAGGAACGCCTCGTAGCGATCCTCGGGCAATTCGTTGAAGGTCTGGAAACGTGGATCCTGGAACGCGCGCGTCGCCACCGCCACCGGTTGGCGATGCTCCGCCACCCAGCCGGTAATGCCTTCACCGACGCGCAGCTTGAGGCGGTCAACGACATCGGGATGCGGCGTCTTCGAGGCGCGCAGCACCAGCGCATCTTCCTCGAGCACGTAGATGAAGCAACTGTCGCACTGGACCAGCGCGGAAACGAAATCCACGACGCGGCCGAGCACGTCGTGCAGCGGATCGGCGGCCGCGATACGGCTGCCAATCTCGTGGAGTAAATCGATGTCGGACTTGTCGCTCACATCAACGAGGGATGCAGTGCTTTTCATGGGTTAACAGTGAACCGTGTGACTCTCGAAGATACACAGGCGCGGCGTCAGCCACAAGGGGGTGCGCACCGACATTCGTGTCGATACGAGTGTCCAGTCATACATTTTTGGAATATATGCATGACTTCATGCGGCGCTTTCGTCATCGGCTGCAACGAGCGATCCCCGATACGAGTACAGACCCGTCCTCTGAATCGCCTTGCTGTCCCAGCGTTGCGACCACCGGGTACCCAGCTCGAGCAACACCAGCGTCCCGCAGAAAAACGCAGCGGCGCAGCCAAAGAGACCGGCAGCCGCGCAGGAATGGCCCGAGCGGCCCGAGCAGAATCCACGCCATGAAGCTGACGTCGAAGTAGAGAAGCGCGGCGACCAGCGTGGGAAAGTGTCCGGCTTTGAGGAAACGCTTCATCGCGGCACGCTCACCGCGATGACCCCTTCGTCCACACGGACGGCGTAGGTAGCGACGCAGTGCTCCCGGGCAACCTGCGGCCGCTCCACCCGCCCATCGGTCAGATTGATCTTCCATGCATGAAGCGGACACACAGCGGAGACGCCGGTGACGATGCCGTCGCACAGCGGGCCTCCCTTGTGCGGGCACCGGTTGTCGGTGGCGAAGAAACGGTCGCCTGCACCGAGCTCAGTCGAGGGGCCGAGATTGAAGATCGCGAGTTCGCGATCGCCGATCGATACCGATCGGCCCTGCCGCGGTGGAATTTGATCGCAGGTGGCAACTCGCACCCAGTTCTGGTCCGCCGAAGCCTCATGCGAAGGCGGAAGCCGGACACTACGAACGGCTTCGGTCATGTGAATACCTTGTCCAGGACTTCGAGTGAGGCGAACTGCGTGGGATCCGTGGGGGCCTGGCCTTCCAGCCACGCGTCACGTGCGCGCGCTTTCGACTTCGCAAAGCGATCTCGCAGCCCGCACTTGACCGCGTCGAGTGCGTAGATCGTCTCCTTGCGCACTTTCTCGATGCCGAGACGTTCGACGAAGTCGTAGGTCCGCTCGAGATAGTTGGCATTCTCACGGTAGTACTGGAAGAACAGCTCCGAGGCGTCGAGCGCCTGCTCGGTGGTCTCGACCGTGGTAAGCAGATCGGCTTTGCGCACCGATTTTCCTGCGGCGCCGCCGACGACCACTTGCCACCCACCCTCGATGCCGATGAGGCCGATGTCCTTGACGGTCGCTTCGGCGCAATTGCGCGGACATCCGACCGTCGCCATCTTTACCTTATGTGGCGTGAAGAGCTGCTCGAAGCGCCGCTCGAGCTCGATGCCGGCGCCAGTCGAGTCCTGCGTGCCGAAACGGCAGAACTCGGTGCCGACGCACGTCTTCACCATGCGCACGCCCTTTGTGTACGCCTGGCCGGACGGCATGCCGAGATCCGCCCACACCTTTGGCAGATCCGCCTTCTTGATTCCGAGCAGGTCGATGCGCTGGCTGCCGGTGATCTTCACCATCGGCACCCGATACTTGTCGGCCACATCGGCGATACGCCGCAGTTCGTCGGGACTGGTCACACCGCCGCGAATGCGGGGCACCACGGAGAACGTGCCGTCCTTCTGGATGTTGGCGTGCACGCGATCGTTGATGAAGCGAGCCGAGCGGTCCTCGTCGTGATCGCCGCACCACAGCATATCGAGCATGTAGCTCAGCGCCGGCTTGCAGATCTCGCAGCCGATGCCGTTGCCGTAAATCTCGAGCACCTCCTGCACCGACTTGAGCTTCTGACTGCGTAGGATCTCGCGCAGGCGATCCTCGGCGAACGGTACGCAGGCGCAGATCACTTTCTTCTTCTCGTCTTCGAAATCAGGCGCGACCGCGCGCAGCAGGTCCTGACAGAGGCTCGTGCAGCTTCCGCACCCCGTACACGCGCGGGTGGATTCCTTCAGCTGCGAAATCGTGTTGACGCCGCGCTCGTGAATGGCGGCGATGATCGTGCCCTTCGTCACTCCGACGCACCCGCAGACCGTAGCCCCGTCGCACATCTCGGCCACGTCCAGACCGGCGTCGGCCGACGGCGGCGGAAACAGCAACTGCCCGCGCGTGTCACCGAGGTCGACGTTGGTGCGCAGCCAGTCCATGTAGCGATGACTGTCGGAGGTGTCGCCCACGAGGATCACGCCGGCAAGTTTGCCGTCCTTGACCGCGACCTTCTTGTAGACGCCGCGTCCCGAGTCCTCGTACTTGATCTGATCGGCGCCGCTCACGTCCCAGTCGCCGGCGGAGAACACATCGACGCCCATGATCTTGAGCTTCGCCGCCTGCACGGTCCCGGTGTACTCCGCTCCGCCGTGCCCGGTGATTGTCGCCGCCAGCACCTTGCCCTGCTCGTACAGCGGCGCAACCAGGCCGTAGCAGATCCCCCGATGCTCGACGCACTCGCCGACCGCGAAGATGTCGGGATCGGACGTCTCCATGGCGTCGTTGACGACGATGCCGCGCTTCACCGTCAGTCCGGCCTTGCGCCCGAGATCGACGTTGGGACGGATGCCTGCGGCGACGACAACCAGATTCGCGTCCACGCCTTCGCCGTCGGCGAACTCGACGCGCTCGACGCGCTTCTTGCCGCGGATTGCCTTGGTGCTTCGTCCCAACAGCACGCGAACCCCGAGTCTCTCCATTGTCCTGACGAGATGCTGACCGCCATCCTTATCGAGCTGCCGCTCCATCAGCGTGGCCATGAGGTGCACGACGGTGACCCTGCAGCCTTGCACCTGCAGACCGCGTGCGGCCTCGAGTCCGAGCAGACCGCCGCCGATCACAACCGCTTCGGTCCCCGGTCCTGAACGGCGAATCAGCTGCCGCGTGTCGTCGAGTGTGCGAAACGCAAATACACCGTCCTTGTCGAGACCCTCGATTGGCGGCATCCACGCCGAGCTGCCCGTCGCCAGCAGCAACGCGTCGTACGGTGTGACGCTGCCATCATCGCCAATCACTGTCTTGGCGCGAGGATCCACGTCCACGATGCGAACACCGACGCGAAGATCGATTTCGTTACGGCGATACCACTCTTCGGTGTTGATGATGATCTCGTCAGCCGCCTTCTCGCCAGCGAGGACCGAAGAGAGCATCACGCGGTTGTAGTTGACGTGCGTTTCATCACCAAAGACGGTGATGCGGAACTGCGGCTCGTATTTCAGGATCTGCTCGACGCAGGCCATGCCCGCCATGCCATTGCCGACGACGACTAAGCGCCTCATCGCACGGCTCCTTCCCGGGGTGCCTTCTCGACTCGAGCTGCAGACTGTTTGTAATTGGGCTCGCGCGAAAACGGATCGAACGCACTTTGCGTGACTTCGTTGGCGTTGGCCTCGGCGTAATGGAACGGGACGAAGATTTGTCCTGGCGCCACGGTCTCGGTGACCCGCAACTCGATGCTACGCACGCGGCCACGTCGCGAGATCACGTCAACGCGGTCCTGCGGCTTGAGCCTGAGTCCGCGCGCATCGCGCGGATTCATCTCGACCCACGCATTCGGGGAGAGCCGCTCGAGGATCGGCACCTTGCCCGTCTTGGTGCGGGTGTGCCAGTGCTCAACCGTCCGCCCGGTGTTGAGGACGAATGGGAACTCGTCGTTCGGCTGCTCCGGGTACGGCTCCCACGTCACGGGCAGCAATCGCGCGCGGCCATCGTCGGTGCAGAAGCGGCCCTCAGTGTAGAGACGCCGCGTTTCCCCGGCGTTGGAAGCGCCGGCCGGGAACGGCCACTGCACGCCGCCGTGCTGTTCGATCGCCTTGTAGGTGATGCCCGAGTAGTCGCAAAGCCTCCCGGCGGACACGCGTTTCCATTCCTCGAACGCGTCGGCTGGTTTCGTCCAGCCGGGAAAGATCTCGTCCCGTACGCCGAGCACGCCAGCGAGTTGCAGAAAGATGTCGAAATCAGCGCGCGCCTCTCCGGGCGCCGCGACCGCGCGATTGACCTTGCTGACCCGCCGCTCAGAGTTGGTGTAGGTCCCTTCCTTCTCGCCCCACATCGCCGCCGGGAGCATCAAGTGCGCATATTCGGAGGTCGGCGTCGGGTGATAACCGTCCTGGACGACCAGGAACTCGAGTCCTTCGAGCGCCTGCTGCAGCGCCTTCAGATTCGGGAACGAAACGATAGGGTTCGTCGCGATGATCCACAGCGCGCGAATCTTCTTCTCGAGAACCGCCTCGATGATGTCGGGATACGCCAGACCACGCGCCGCAGGAATCCGTTCGACCGGAACGTTCCACAGCGTGGCCAGTTCCTCGCGATCGGCGGCGCTCTCGAACTTCCGGTAGCCCGGCATGATTGACGCGAAGCCGGCCTCGCGCGTGCCCATCGCGTTGCATTGACCGGTTATCGAGAAGGGCGCAGCGCCCGCGCGGCCGATGTTGCCCGTGATCAGCGCGAGGTTGTTGATCGCGTTGACCGTCTCGGTTCCTTTCGTGCTGTGGTTGACGCCCATCGTCCAGCCGATGAACGCCGCCTCGGCGCGCGCGTAGGTCCATGCGGTCCGGAAGATCAGTTCGGGCGTCAGGCCGGTGATCTCGGCGACGCGCTCGGGCGTGTACTCGCGCACCGAGTCACGCAGTGCGTCGAACCCGGTGGTGTGGCGATCGATGTAGTCGCGATCGATCAGGTTGTGCTCGATGACGATGTGGATGAGACCATTGAGGAGCGCGAGGTCGGAACGGGGCCGCAGGGGCAGGTGAAGATCAGCCATCATCGCGGTCTTGGTGACCCGCGGATCGACGACGATGATCGTGGCGTTCGGATTCGAGCGCAGTCGCCAGCAGAGAATCGGGTGATTCTCGGCGACGTTGGCGCCGATGAGCACAATGACGTCGGCGCGCTCGAGATCCTCGTAGGCGCCCGGCGGGCCGTCGCTGCCGAAAGAACGCTTGTAGCCCTGCACCGCCGTGGACATGCACAGCGTCGTGTTGCCATCGTAGTTCGACGTGCCGAGGCCAAGCTGTATCAGCTTGCCCATCGCGTAGAACTCTTCGGTCACGAGCTGTCCGGTGCTGATCACGCCAACCGTGCCGGGACCGTAGCGCGCCTGCACGTCGCGGAACCGCGCCGCCATCGTCGTCAACGCGTCATCCCAGGTCACACGCTGCATCGAACCGCCACGCCGTAGCAGTGGATACCGGGCGCGATTGTCGGCGTTGATGGTGTGATGCTCGGACAAGCCCTTCGGACACAACATCCCGCGATTGACCGGGTGATCCGGGTTGCCGCGAACGGAGACGGCGCGGCCATCCTTGACTCCGATGAACATGCCGCAGCCGACGGAGCAATAGCCGCACGTCGTCGAGACCCAGCGATCCGGAATCTTCTGCGACGAGACATAGCCCGCGACCGGATCGATGCCGTAGGTGTAGCGATCGGCGCGGGTGTCGAGTCCGAGCATCTCCTTGAGCGTCATGTGGCCTCGCTTGCCGACGCGATATACGGCGCGGCCAGATGTTTGGGGACGACGCTGACGAAGAACAGATAGCGTTCGATGAGCTCGGCGGCGAGGGCAACGAGGAGCGCGCCGAGCAAGAGCAGCCGTCCTGATCCATCGGGAAAACCCGTCGCCAGTAGCGGCAGCGCAATCGCGCCGATGGCCAGAAGAATTCCGCGGAGCACGAGGCGGCCGGCGAGCACCGTGGACAACAGCCGCGCCGTGCCCTTCAACTCGAGACTGTCCGACGCGACCGCTCGGAGAAAGCGCAGCGCGAACACCGTCGCTTGCGCGCCCGCCATCGACGCCGCCGCGATCGCCAGCCACCGGCTCGGACCCGCGACAGCGGCGGCCGCAAACAACGGACCAAGGATCGCTGCGGTCAGGTTGAACTGCAGCAGCGTGTATTGTGTGTTCCAGGCCGGGCGAGCCGGAACGCGATAGATGCACGCGCTGGCCGTCACACCGGCGAAACCGAGCAGCACCGTCATCCCACCCACCCAGACACTCCCCGGCAGTTGCAGCCACAGTAGACCCGCATAGACAGCGGCGACATGCGAGAACGCGGCAAAGGCGAGCACCTCTCGACTCAGCCACGACCGCCGCCACATCCGAAGCGCGCGATAGGCGTGCGCCGGCCGTCCGAGATGGAACGTTGCCGCCGCAAGCGCCAGTCCGCCGACGGCCAGCGAGACCAGCGCCGCAAGACCGAGACGCGTGTTGCCAAGCAATTGGAGCAGCCAGATCGTCGCGAACGCGCCAACCGACAGCTGCGTGAGGACGGTCATGAGAATCAGCGACCAGTGCGCGTGCTCGGGCGTGACGTGCGTGATGTCTCGAGGCCGCGCGTTGGGCGGCAACTCGTCAGCCCCCGTGATCCGCGTCGTTGAGAGGCTGCCGTCGGCTGAGGGCATCCCGAGCGTCGTTGCACGTGGACTGGACTCGACTGATTCACGCCACTCGGCGACGTTGACGATCTCAATCGCCAGCACTCCCTCGGGACATGCGCTCACACAGGCCGGTGACTGGCCGAGCGAGAGACGGCCGTGGCACATATCGCACTTGCCGACGACACCGCGCTCAGGGTTGTACTGCGGGACCCCGTACGAACAATTCCAGGTGCAGTACTGACAGCCGATGCATGCGTCTGCGCTGTGGCGCACGATGCCGGTGATCGGGTCCTTGGTGTAGGCATCGACCGGGCAACCCTCCAGGCACGTCGGCTCGAGGCAGTGATTGCAGCCCATCGAGAGATACGAGCGGCTCGTCGATGGAAACCATCCGCCTTCGATCTCGCCGACACGCCGCCAGTTGATGGGCGCGGGATTGCCGTTCTGCTCATTGCAGGCGACGACGCAGCACTTGCAGCCGATGCAGGAGCCCATGTCCACGTGGAAGCGGTACTGCTCGCCGGGGCCGGGCGTGCGACCGGGCATCCGTTCGCCTTCGCGGCTTCGCCGCTTCGGCGGAACAAGATCCTGCCTGCCGCTCTTGATCCAGTCGAGCAGCGGCAACTCGGTCGGTGCCGTGTCGACGCTGCGATGCAGCATTGGCGTAGTGACGGGTATCGACGCCATCCAGTTGGACTCGCGTGAACACTCATGCATCCACCGCGCCGCACATGGACGCGTGATGCGTGTTTCACAACCGCGCACGCAAACGCGTGCGCTCCACTTTCAGTGGAAACGGCGCGCTGAAACGCTCGCTGCTACACGGAACGAGCTCGGCGCCTGGAGACGTGGCCAGCGAACTGGCTGAAGTGCTGCGCGCTGCCGGGCGCGCCGCACACATCGAAGATACACGTCGTGCGGACGATCGACAAGAGGGAGACAGGGCACGAACGTGTCACTCGCCCACAACGATTCGACATTTTTGAATGAGCAGGTAGTACAGCACGTAAGTGATAGACAGCACTGGGCCGCATTCGCCAAATCAGCCGTTCACGCGCCATGCGCCGAGACGACAACGCTGTCAACGATCGACGAATCGCGCGGCAATCACGGTGATTCACGATCGCGCAACGCATCCCGACACAAATGTGCGCTGCGAACCGTCGCGCAACAGAGTTGTCGTCGCCGTTCGTGAACCCGAGAACCACAGAGAACCCAAGAACAACAACCATTGAACCTACTGAACCCATGCAACCGTGAACGGAATACTGCTTGCTACGAGCATTCCGCAACGGCCCTGTGGCCGACTCTCGAAACTGAAAACGGCCACGTCGCCTCTTGAAACTAGCTGGTAGCTGGTAGTCCGTAGCTGGTAGTGCCTTCTTTCTACCACCTACCACCTACGAGCTTCACTCGGAAGGGAGAAGACGTGTGACTCGTGCGTCGATTGTTCTTCTGGCACTCGTCGCGGTGCCACTGACCGCAAGCGCGCAGCAGCAAGTCGCGAGCGCGCAGCCGCAGACATCCAACGCTCCACAGCTCGCACAACCCGTCGCGCCGGCCCCTGCCGCTGCACAAGTGCAGCCCGCGCCGCGGCCGCCATTTCCCAATCGCGCGAACAACGTCATGCCATCGTGGCTGCGTGTGCGGGGTGAGTTCCGCGAGCGTGTTGAAGGATTTGACAACAGCGGCTTCACCGCCGACCGCGACGACTCGTACGCACTCAGTCGCGTGCGCCTGAACGCGACGATCACCGTCTCGAAGATCCTGTCGTTCCAAGCCAACGTGCAGGACGCGCGCGTCGCCAGCAAGCAAGTCGGCCCGACGGCGGCGCCGTTCCGCGGACCATTCGATCTACGGACCGGATTCGCCGACATCGGCGATGCCAAGGCGCCAATCGGCGCGCGACTCGGCAGGCAGGAGCTCGCGTTCGGCGAGCAGCGGCTGCTCGGACATCTCGCCTGGGTCAACACCGGCCGCAGCTGGGACGCGGCTCGCGTGATCCTGCGCGCGAACGCCTGGCAGGCTGACGTCTTCGGCGCCTCGCTCGTCCGCAGCCTTCCCGATGAATTCGACAAGAGCGGCAATGGCAATCGCCTCGCCGGTGTGTATGCCTCATCGCCCAAGGTGATCCCGCAAGCCGCAGTCGAGCCGTATGTCTTCTGGCGTCGCGACGTCAATCTGCGCAGCGAGCTCACCGCCGTCAGCGGACTGACGGCGATCGGCAATCTGTCGCAGACGACGATGGGCATGCGCGTGGCTGGAAAACTCCCGGCACACCTCGACTACGGCGTCGAGATGGCGATGCAGCGTGGATCGCTGGCCGCTGATTCATTGAATGCGTGGGCGGGACATTGGCAGATTCGTGAGTCGCTGGCGGGCGCGGGCGCGGTCAAGCTGACCTCCGAATACAACTTCGCGACCGGCGACGACAATCCCACTGATGGCCGTCGTCAGACATTCGACCAGCTCTATCCCACCGGACACGACAAGCTTGGGCTCGCCGATCAGGTCGGTTGGCGCAACGTCCATCATCTTCGCGAGGGGTTCGAGTTCTCGCCGATCAAGGCCACGCCCATCTCGCTGAACTATCACTCGTGGTGGCTGGCGGAGAAGACGGACGGGTTGTATGCGGCGAGCGGCGCGCTGCTCGCGCGTGTCGCCGGCGGAGCAGCCGATTCACACGTCGGGCAGGAACTCGATCTCCAGATCTCACGAGCGCTGACGCCCCAGATTCAATTGGCGGCGGGCTACGCGCACATGTTCACGGGCGCCTTCCTCAAAGAGGCGACTCCCGGCGCTTCCTACAGTGCTCCCTATGTGATGGTGACCTATGTCTTCCTCGCCGACAAATAACGGGACCGGTACTTCTCGACGTCACTTCCTCACCGCAACGGCGACAACCGCCGGAGCACTGCTGGCGGGCCTGCCCTCCGGTTGGGTCGGCAGCGTCTATGCCGACGACTCACCCGAAACGAAGACGATGCGGTTCGGCATCATCGCACTCACCGACTGCGCGCCGATCGTCATGGCCCACGAGCTGGGCTACTTCAAGAAGTTCGGCATCGATTCGGTGATCTCGAAGGAAGCGTCGTGGGCCGTCATCCGCGACAAGCTCTCGCTCGGCGAAAACCAGGCGACGCACATGCTGATCGGCATGCCGATCGCCTCGACGATGGGACTCGCGGGAGCGCCGGTTAAACCGATGGTGATCCCCTGGCTGCTGAATCGTAACGGTCAGGCGATCACCCTGAACAACAAACTGAAGAATGCCGGCGTTCGCAAACCGGCCCAGATCAAACCACTCGCCGACAAGGCGAAGGCGTCAGGCGAGCCGCTGACGTTTGCCATGACATTTCCGCCGGGTACGCACGCGATGTGGATTCGCTACTGGCTCGCCTCGGGCGGAATCAATCCGGACAAAGACGTCAGCCTGATCACCATTCCGCCGGCGCAGATGGTGGCGAACATGAAGGTGGACAAGATGGATGGCTTCTGCGTGGGCGAGCCGTGGAACAACCGCGCCATCGAAGACGGCATCGGCTTTACCGCCGTCACCACGCAGCAGATGTGGAAAGACCATCCCGAGAAGGTGTGTGCGTTCACCGAAGAGTTCGCGATGAAGAACCCCAAGACGGTGAAAGCCGTTCTGAAGGCTCTCCATCTCGCCAGCGTACACCTCGACGATCTCGGCAATCGTGCCAAGGCCGCCGAAGTCATCGCCCGGCCGACCTACATCAACTGCCCGCCGGCGATCATCCTGGAGCGCCTGCTCGGAAAGTATGAGTACGGCGACGGCCGTTCGGAGCAGGACCCGAACTACATGATCTTCTCGCAGCGCAACTGCAACTATCCGCACCAGATCTATGGCAGGTGGTGGCTGACGCAACTGCGACGCTGGGGATTGACCAAGGGCGCCCCCGATTACGAGGGAATTCCGAAGCGTGTGATCCGCTCGGATATCTATCTCGAGGCTATGAAGGAAATGGGCGTCGCGGTGAAGGTGGCTGAAGAGCAGAAGATCACCCTTTTCGACAACGTCTTCGACGGCAAAGACCCGGACAAATACGCCCGCTCGTTCGCGATCAACAGCGTAGCTGGTTAGTGGTTCG
>DAINQP010000005.1:50439-63325 GCA_036742665.1 Vicinamibacterales bacterium
CCGGACAAATACGCCCGCTCGTTCGCGATCAACAGCGTAGCTGGTTAGTGGTTCGTGGTTGGTGGTTCATCCACTAACCACTAACTACCAACCGACAAGGAGACTCTGTTTGGCGAAGCGAATCCTGCACGTGATCCTGCCACTCAGTGGCATCGGCCTGGCGCTCCTCGTCTGGTGGGGCGCCAGCCAAATCGTCCCCGACCTGCCCTCGCCGGCCCGCACGTGGGAGGAGAGCAAGGTGTATATCCTCGAGCCACTCGCCAAGCGCGGCGAGATGGACCAGGGCATCGTGCTGCTCGCCTACTACAGCCTGCTGCGCGTCGCACGCGGCTTCCTGCTCGGCATCGCCATGGCGACGCCGATCGGCTTTCTGCTCGGGGTCTCGCCGACGCTGATGCGGATGTTCGATCCGATCATGCAGGTGCTGCGGCCAATCTCGCCCCTGGCCTGGCTGCCGCTCGGCCTGGTGCTGTTCCAGAAGTCAGAGCCGGCCGCGCTCTTCGCGATTGCCGTCTGTTCGATGTGGCCGACGGTCATCAACACGATGTTGGGCGTGCGCGCCATCCCGCAGGACTATTGGAACGTCGCCAAGGTCCTCCGACTATCGAAGTTCACCACCTTCACCAAGATCATCGTGCCGGCGACGCTGCCCTACATGTTCACCGGCTATCGCCTCAGCCTCGGCATCGCCTGGCTGGTCATCGTCGCGAGTGAGATGCTGACCGGCACGCCTGGCGTCGGCGGTTTCCTCTGGCAGGAATACAACAGCCTGGTCTACGCCCACATCCTGCTCGCGATCATCACCATCGGCGTCGTCGGATTCGTACTAGATCGCCTGATGGGGTACGCGGAAACAAAACTACGAACCGCGTAAAGTCACCGGTCAAACGGCAAAGGGCAAAAGCGAGGAATCTGATTGGCGTTCATCGAGATTCGAGGTCTCTCGAAATGCTTTTCGGCGGCGAAGGGCGTCCGCCACGTTCTGCGTGACGTGTCGCTCGATGTCGAGCACGGGGAATTCGTCTCGATTGTCGGCGCGATGGGCAGCGGCAAGTCCACGCTGCTCAGCCTCGTTGCCGGACTGACCACGCCCGATTCCGGCAGTGTCTCGATTGGCGGCGAAATGATTCGCGGCGTCCGGCGCGATGCGGCGTTCGTGTTTCAGAACTACTCGCTTCTCCCCTGGTTCACGGCGCTCGAGAACGTCCGGCTTGCGGTCGAGGCGACATTCCCCAAGATGACACGTGACGAACAGCGGCGCCACGCCACGCGCGCCCTCGAGCAGGTCGGACTTGGCAACGCCATTGATCGCCGGCCCCGGCAGCTCTCCGGCGGCATGCGTCAGCGCGTCGCCATCGCGCGCGCGTTCGCGACGAAGCCGCAGGTACTGTTTCTTGATGAGCCGTTCGGCGCACTCGATGCGCTGACGCGCGAGACGCTGCAGCAGGAGCTCGGCCGCCTGTGCGGCGAGGGCGAGCATCCGGTGACGACAGTGATGATCACCAACAGCGTCGAGGAAGCGATCCTGCTCTCGGATCGGATCGTGCCGATCATTCCCGGTCCGCCCGCGACGCTCGGCACGCCTATTCCGGTGGAATTGTCACGCCCGCGCAGCCTCGCACAGCTCGCGCACGACGAGCAGGCGACCCAGGTTCGGGCCCATGTCGTCTCCACACTCACGGCATCGGTACGCGGCCGCACGATCTCCAGCTCAGGCCACCCCACAGTGCCGGCCGCGTCACTGGTCACACCGGCAGAGGAGATCCGATGAACGTTCCGCTCGAGCTCACCGGCTTGACCAAGGTCTTCCCGACGCCGGCCGGTCCATTCATCGCGGTGAAAGACGTGAACGCCGCCATCGAGGCTGGCGAATTCGTCGCGATCCTTGGCCACTCCGGCTGTGGAAAATCCACGGTCTTGTCGATCCTGGCCGGCCTCGATCAGGCCACGTACGGCGGTGTGATCATCGACGGCAGGCAGGTCACCGAACCCGGCGCCGAACGCGCCATAGTCTTCCAGGCGCCTTGCCTGCTGCCGTGGCTCACCGCACGTGAGAACGTGCAGGTCGCCGCCACGCAGGGAGCGACGTCTCGCACCCGGCGCCAAACACTCGATGCGGCGCGCCACTATCTGGATCTGGTCGGCGTCAGCGCCGCCGCCGAGCAACTGCCGCCGCAGCTCTCGCTCGGCACGCAGCAGTGCGTGTCACTCGCGCGAGCGCTGTCAGTCGAGCCGCGCTTCCTGCTGCTCGACGAGCCGTTCTCGATGCTGGACTCGCTTACACGTTTCGAGCTGCAGGACATCCTGCTGCGTGTGTGGGAGGAGTCGGGCAAGACCGTCGTCATGGTGACGCACGACGTCGATGAGGCCTTGTATCTGGCCGACCGGTTGATCCTGATGACCGACGGCCCAGAAGCGACCGTCGGCGACGTGCTGCGCGTCCCGTTCCCGCGCCCGCGCGCACGCGCGGCAGTGCTCGCACATCCGCAGTATCACGCGTGCCGGCGCCACGTGATTGACTTCCTCGAGCACCACGCCCATCAATCGCGCCCGAGCGCGCTGGATGATCTGCTGCATTCATCGTCGGTGCGATTGTCCTGACGCTCGTCGGTGCAACGGACCTTCGCATGTCAGTGCGATTGCGCTGATGCCGCCGGTGCGATCGAACGCCGCAATTAATTGAACGTCTCGCCAACGTCGACCGCGGATCAATCGGCAGTTCCGCAACGAATCTCGGGCGACTGCACTCGATCAGGCCTGATCTCCAATGCGCGTTCCGGCACGTTGCTCGCACTCCACAAGTAAAATGGAGCTCGTGCCTGGGAATGACGACGTGCGACTGAATAGTCCCGGCGTGAAGCTCACCTACGACGACTTCGTGCTGTTCCCCGACGATGGGAAGCGGCACGAGTTGATCGACGGAGAGCATTTCGTGACGCCGTCGCCCACTCTCAAACACCAGAAGGTGCTAGGCAATCTCCACCTGCTGATTGGCAACTGGCTCGAGCAACAGCCCATTGGCCAGATCTACTGCGCGCCCTTCGATGTCGTCTTCTCGACGTTCGACGTGGTCGAACCGGATCTCCTCTACATGTCGAACGAGCGCGCAGAGGCGGTACTTACGGAGGCCAACGTGCAGGGCGCGCCCGAGCTCGTGATCGAGATCGGGTCACCGAGCACGCGTCAGCGCGATGAGACCATCAAGCGGCGCCTCTACGAACGCGCGGGAGTATCGGAATATTGGTTCGTGGATCCGGAGATCGATGTCGTTCGCGTCTATCGTCGCAATGCGGAAGGATTCGCGCGCCCGCTCGAGCTGACTGCGGAAGCCGGCGACACACTCACGACGCCGTTACTCTCAGGACTGTCTCTGCCACTCTCTCGCATCTTTCGGCTGTAGGCGGGGCGTCGATTACCGTCCACTCACTGTGCCGCTCAGCGTGTGCAGGAACACGACGAGCGAGCGCTTCTCCGAAGCAGTCAGCTTGAGTGGTCGCAGCTCGGGGTCGAGTCCTGGATTGGCATTCCCCCCACGATCGTAGTGGTCCACGACCTCATCGAGTGACACGAGCGAGCCGTCGTGCATGTAAGGCGCGGTGCGCACGATCTCGCGAAGCGTCGGGGTCTTGAAGGCGCCACGGTCCTCCATCGTGCCGGTGACCGCGAATCGCCCCTCGTCTACCAATGAACCGTCGCGCCACGCGACACCGGTGTTGTGGAAGCGTTCGTCGGTGAAGTTAGGGCCCACGTGACAGGCCGTGCAATTGCCCTTGCCGCGGAACACCTGAAGGCCTGCCTGTTGCTCTGACGACAAGGCTCGAAGATCGCCGCTTCTGAACCGATCGAAGGGCGCGTTGCCCGAGAGGATCGAGCGGACGTAGCTCGCCAGCGCGCGTGAGATGTCGCCGGACGGCAGGCCGACGCGCGCGCTCGCTTCGGCGAGCGTCATGTTCATCTCCTTCGGGTCCTGGAGTGGCTGCAGGACTTGCTCTTCGAGCGAGGCGGCACGGCCATCCCAGAAGAACACGCGGCCGTAGCCGCGATTGATCAGCGCGGGGGCGCTGCGGCGACCGACCTGTCTATTGATGCCTACTGCGACAGGCCGGCCATCGGAGAACGCGCGGTCGGGGTCGTGACACGAGCTGCACGCGATGGAGCGATCGCGCGAGAGGCGGCGATCCTTGAAGAGTCGCCGCCCGAGTTCGACTTTCTCTCTCGTGAGCGGATTCTCGTCCGGCACTGGCATATAGAGATCCAAACCCAGCGGGATCGCGATGACCAGCGCCAGCAGCCAGACGGCCATGAGTGAACGCTGGTCAGTTCAGCCCGGGAAGAAAATTCTCGAGTGCCCAGACCTCGGCACCGGGGTTGCCAGCCGCCGCGACAAACGCAGCATGTCGGCTGTCTGGAGACACACGGAAGTGACCGCCTTCCTCCCAATTACTCGTGTCGATATTCAGTCGTCGTGACTGACCCTCCAGTGGAATCATCCATAGCTCCGCAGGCGACGAGTCGCTTTTGGCGGGACCAGCAATCACTCCCCGGCCATCGGGCAGCCACTGCCACTGCCAACTGATTCCCCATTGGGATCCCATTCGGTAGAGTTCCTTCGGCGCACCACCCCCGACGGGCAGAGCGACGAGCGCTCGGTACACTCCTGACTCGCTCTGAAGGAACGCGGCAAACCGGCCATCCGGAGAGATTCGGATCTCGTTCTCGACGAGAGCCGTCCGCAGGATCTCCGTCTCGGTCCCGGACTGAATGTCCCGCCTCACGACTGTCGTCTCCGACGCGCCATCGAGCTGCAGGAGCACGCCGTTACCGTCAGCGGACCACCCGAGCGTGCGTCGTCTCGCGCCCCGCTCGAACTGCACGACTTCGGACGTTCGGCCGGTCTGAACGTCGATGAGATGGACTCCGCGCCGACCTTTCGCATCCGTGCCGTCTGTGACGATCGATCTACCATCGGGCGAGAAACGCGGGAGGCCGACATATCGGAGCGTGTGCAGAATCTCGCGAACGGTGCCGGATTCCGTCGACCGCACAAAAATCTTGCACGGTCCCCCACCTGTCTGCCCACATGACACGTACAGGAGCTGCTTGCCGTCCCTGGACCACTGCGGCCGTCCTCGGGACTCGATGAAGCGATGAAAAAGCGGCGCCGACACGTCGAGAGGTTTGTCGGATTGAAGATCGATTCGCGCAACGGCCACGTACGGAACGCTCGCCCGTTTATGGATGTACAGCGCACCGGACTGAGTGAGTCCTAGCGACCAGGACGATCCGATGTCCGCCTTGACGAGCCTCGGGCGAGCTGTCGGCTTTCCATCCTGGATGGATACAGACCACAGCGACGTACTCCCGCTGCGGTCGCTCGCAAACAACAGCGTGCCATTGTGCGACCACCCCATGACCTGGTTGCCGCTCGGCTCAGCGTCCACCGCAGTCTCCCGACTCCCGTCGATTGCCATCACGAACACACGGTCCTGACCGGGAAACTCGCTCGATGCCAACGCGTACGCCAGGTAACGGCCGTCCGGAGAGAACACGATCTTGTTCGTACCTCGCCACTCGACGGACTTCAAGACACGCAGCGCTCCGCTTGGCACTTCGATGAATCCGATCTGCGATGACTGGTCTTCCCGCTCGATCAGTACTGCGATGCGCTTCCCATCGGGCGACCAGTCGAATGGACGTACGAACTCCCGGCCCTGGTTCTGGAGGAGACGCCAGGATGCAGCTAGCCCCGGACGCTGCATGCTCATGACCCGCAACTCCTCACGGCCGGTGTCACGCGGCTGCCAGTTGAACACCACCTGCTGACCGTCTCTCGAAATAACCGAGAAATTCGTGTATCCGAATTCGCCGAACGTGGTGTTGTTCGTAAGCGCCTGGCTGGTACCGGTCTGCAGATCGCGCAACATCAGGTTGTTCGTACGGACCCAATCGGTATATGTGAGAAAACGGCCGTCCGGGGAGATCGTGCCGAAGAGATCGACGCCCGACCCCGTCCATAGGGCCCGATCGCCTCTGCCGGTCGACTTCCCTGAGTCGCGATGCAGTCGCGCGCGGGCGACAGCTATCGCCTCACGCTGATCCGCATAATCGCGCACCAGCCGCTCGTAGATCTTCTCGGCTTCGCTGTCGCCCAGCTTCTGATAGCTCTCGGCCATGCGCAGCAGCGCTTGCGCCGCCAGCGGACGCGGCGCGCTTTCGACCACCTTGCGATACTGCGCGATCGCCGAGCGCAGGTCGCCTTCGACGAGCTCGGCGTTCATCGCGGCTTTGAACAGTCGTTCGGCATCCTGTGCACCTGGCGTCGCCGACGCGAGGGCTAACGTCACCAGAACGGCCACAGCGGTTCTCGTCATTGAACAACCTCCACCACGGAGGCTACGCGCTGCATTTCTCGATCGCTCCATTGACTTGTCACGATTCGGTCAATTCCTCGAGATCGAACCTGTAGCCAATGCCCCGCACGCTCTTGAGAAAGCGCGGCGCTGCGGGCGACGGCTCGATCTTCTTCCGCAAGTTGGCAATCTGGTTGTCCACGACGCGTTCGGTGATTGCGGTGTCCCGACCCCAGACCTCGTCGATCAGCGTGCGTCGCGTGAGCACTCGCCCAACTCGCCGCGTGAAGAATTCGAGCAGCTTCAACTCGAGCGGTGTCGTGGCTACGGGCTTGCGATCGCGCCGAAGTTCGGCTCGACCGAGATCGAGCTCGCAGTCACCGAAGGCGATGATCTGCGGCAGCCCGGCGTCCAACGTACGCCGGAGATGGGCACGTATACGCGCCCGCAGCTCCTTCGGGCTGTACGGCTTGGTGATGTAGTCGTCGGCACCGAGATCGAGACCGAGCACCTTGTCGGTCTCGCCGCCACGCGCGGTCAGCAGCAGAATCTTCGCGCCCACGCCTGACCGCCGAAGCTCGCGACAGACGTCGAACCCGTCCTTCTTCGGTAGCATGACGTCCAGCAGCAGCAGGTCGAACGTCGCGGCTCGTGCGGCCGCCAGCGCGGCTTCCCCATCTCTTGCGACCTGTACGTCGTAGCCTTCCAGGCGCAGGTCGTCTTCGAGGGCCACTGCGATCGCCCGGTCGTCTTCGACAATCAGGATTCGAGACATGGAAGTACCAGCGTGAACGTACTGCCCCGACCGAGCTCGCTGTCGAGACGCACGGACCCTCCATGCGCCTCGGCAATCCGGCTCACGAGCGCGAGCCCGATGCCCACTCCTCGCACCCCAGTTCGAGTGGCATCTTCACCGCGGACGAATTTCTCGAAGATACGCGTGTGCTCCGACGATGGAATACCGACACCGGCATCCTGGACCCCGACGAGGACCGAGTCGTCTTGACGACGGGCGAAGACGTGGATGGCGGCGCTGGGCTCTGAATACTTCGCCGCATTCTCGAGAAGATTCCACAGGGCGCGTGACAGTGCCTCGCGATCGGCGCGGATGTTCGGAAGGTCGGCTTCGACCTCGCTCGTTACGTCGCGTTGCTCGGCAGCCGGGTCGCGCCTGAATTCGTCGACGACCGTGGACACCAGATCGCCGATCTCCGCCGACTCGAGTTGCCAGGCGTATGCTCCGGCGCTCATGCGACCGAAACTGAGCAAGCCGTCAACCATGCGATGCAGCCGTTCAGTCTCGTGCGCGAGCAGCTCGTAGTAATGACGCTTGCGCTCTTCGCTGGTGACGCTGTTCGAGGCCAGAAGCTCGGTGAGATGCCGCATCGACGTGAGCGGCGTCCGGAACTCGTGGGACACTGACGACACGAAGTCGGCTTGCTGTCGCGCGAGTGCGATCTCGCGCGTCGTCGTGCGATACAGCACATACGACGCGCCCATTGTCAGCAGCAAGGCCGCGACGAGGCCCGCGAGAAACAAGCGCCGCCTCGTGATCGCTGAATCGTCGGGCGACGCAAGCGATGCGGTAAGAACAAACGGTAACCGCGTGTCGCCTGGCGCCAGCGCGACGCCTCCCGACACTCGCTCGCCCGCAATCCGCTGACCTTCCGCACTCGACAGCGCGACCTCGAGGCCATGCGCGCGCCACAGCGGGCCCCACTCCGCCAACATCTCTGCGTCTGCCACAAACCGAACCGTCGCCTGATCGGAGTCACTGGCCCATAGCGCCAGCATCGTCGTCGGGCCACGTTGTACGAGACGCCGCCCGCGAGGAGGGAGATCTCCTCGTCGCCAGGCCCCCCACAGATCGATCGCGGCTTCCGTCCGCGCCACGTCGAGCGGAGGCGGCTGGGGGCCACTCCTTTGCGAGATCAGGTCGCGATACAACTCGAAGGTGGGTTGATCGATCGGCCATCGGCCGGCGTAGAGCGCACGCGCGAGATCGTCGACTTCGCGGCGGAGCGCGACCGAATCGCGGCTCGCCTCCAACGTGCGCACGCGCCCCTGGCGCGCGACGAGTTCAGCCGGCTGTCCAGCGACGATGACCGTCTGAAGACGCGCCAGCTCGTCGTACGCACGGCCCGCACGCTCGAACTGCCCCTGCGCGCGCAGCACGCGGCCGAGCCCGACGAGCGCCATCGCACGAAGCTCGGGGCCACCCGACGTAGACATGCGCCGATACCCGACTTCGGCTGCGGAGAGACTGCCCCGTTGAAACTCCACAATCTCGACGGCGGCGATTTCAGGGGACGATGGCTGGAGCACGGGACCATCGCCCGGCTGAAACAGGAGAGGAGCGCCCGGCGTAGGCTCGATGCTCCCCTCGTGGAAGCGAATCCCGTGACCTGCAGACAGTTCCGCCGCGAGATCCTGCAGACGCCGATCGATCTCGAGCGCGACGCGCCCGGCGGCCACCTCCAGACGTTCTCGCTGGCGCTGGCGCTCGAGCGCGCGGTCCTGTTCGAGCACGCGAACGCCCAGCCAGGCCAACACGGCGGCCGGCAGGAGCGTGGCGGCCGCGAGGAGCACCGGAAGGCGGCGCGCGTCCACCCAGGTCACGGCGCAATCATCTCCGAACCGCGGGGGCTCGTCACGTCATGGTTGTGTCACGCCGAACGTCTGAGCCAGTCTCGCCAGGTGAGCGTGCCACGCTCACCATCAGGGCACGTGTTGTAGCCGGCACGGAACGCGGCAGCGACCTTTCCGGGTAGATAGATCGGAACAGCCCGTAGTACCCAGTTGCGCCGGCCGTGGCCGATCCACGCTGTCGCCGCCTCTTCAATCGGAAGCACCTCTGGACCGCCAAAGTCGCGCAGCATCCCGTTCGGCCCTTCGTCCACCGCGCGGCACAACCGCACCGCGACCTCCTCAATCGCGACGCTCTGCACGAAGAAGCCAGATGGGATTGGCATGACGAACGGATATCGGGCGGCCTCGTTCAACAATGAGGCGACGAAGGGGTGAAATTGTGTCGCGCGGAGAATCGAAAACGGCACATGGCTCTCTGCGATCAGTCGTTCCGCCTCGAGCTTGCACTCGTAGTAGCGAAACGGAATGCGATCGATGCCGACTATCGATATGAAGAGCAGATGTTGGACACTGGCGGTACGCGCTGCTTGACTGAGACGTCGCGTTCCCTCGACGTCCACGACCGGCGCGTTGCGCGAATCGCTGGCGAGATGCACGATGGCATCGATATCTGCGACCGACTCGGTCAGCCCCTCTCCCGTCGTCAGATCGCCAACGACTTGCGACACTCGTAGGTCGAGTCCTGTTCTCTGGACCCGACTCAAGATTCGTACGGAATGCCCGGCGGCTGAAAGAAGAGGGACAAGGATGCGGCCAAGGCGACCGCTCCCTCCCGTGACGAGGACACGCATAGACAGGCGGGTCTCGAATGGACAAGCGGGTCCAAAGACCCGCCTCTACGATGCAGGCAATCGGAAGGCGATCAGCTCTCCACTGTATCCAGCGCCGCTCACGGCGACGACGATGTACTGGCGGCCATTGAGCATGTAGGTCATCGGCGAACCGCCCTGCGGCGCGGGCATGTAGACCGCGCCGACTTCCTTCCCCGTGGCTTTGTCATACGCGCGCAGCATCGCGCCGCGCGCACCGGATGGTGTCGGCCCGAAGCCGGGTTCGCCGGCGATGAGGAGCGTCTTCGTAACGAGTTGACCAACCGTGCCGGTTCGGCCGGTGCGTGGAATCGTCACGCCTTTCAGCGCCGGGTTGTTGCGCACGTTATCTGGCGTCTCGCCATGCGGAATCTGCCAGAGAATCTCGCCGCGCTTCATGTCGATCGCGCTGATCTGCCCATACGGCGGCTTCACCAATGGAAGGCCGCGTACGGTCGGCGCTTGCGGCGCACCAGCGCCTTCGCCACCGCCGCCGGGTCCGGCGTTGGCACCGGATCCGCCGGTTGTCCGCGCGCCGGTCTCGGCGTTGCCCTGCACGTATGCCAGATCGTTCTTCGCCGGATCGCGCGGCGGCACGAGACCGAGCACGCTGAGCGTTTTGCTCGACGAGACGTAGAGAATCCCGGTCTCTGGATCCATCGAACCGCCAGGCCAGTTCGTGCCACCGCCGCCGGTGGCAACCGCCAGCGTCGCAAGCGGACCCGGGAGTGTGCTGACGACCGGTGGCGTAAAGACCGGGCCGAGCTTGTAGCGTGAGGCGATCTTCTCGGCTTCGGCTCGCAACTCCGGTGTGAAGTTGATCAGATCGTCGATGACGAGCCCCTGCGTGTCATACGCCACGGGCTTGGTCGGGAACGGTTGCGTCGGCGAATACCACTCACCGGGCACGGTCCCCTTCTCGACCGGCTTCTCGACAATCGGCCAGATCGGCTCGCCTGTCTCGCGATTGAAGACGTAGAGGAATGCTTGCTTCGTGGGCTGCCCGACGGCCTTGATCGTTCGGCCGTTGATCGTGACATCAAAGAGGATCGGCGCGCATGGGATGTCCATGTCCCAGATGCCATGGTGAACGAGCTGGTAATGCCACTTGCGTTTGCCGGTCTGCAGATCGACAGCCACCAGCGTTTCGCCAAACAGTCCATGGCCTGGACGCGGACCACCGTAGTAGTCGCCCGTCGGCGACTCGACCGGTAGATAGGCGAGCCCGAGCTGCTCGTCCACGCTCATTTGCGCCCACACACCGGCATTGCCGGTGTAGACCCACGAGTCCTTGTCCCACGTTTCGTTGCCGAACTCACCTGGCTCGGGGATGGTGTGGAAGATCCACAGCCGCTTGCCCGTGCGCACGTCAAAGCCGCGGACGTAGCCCTTGATGTTGGTCTTGCCGGTCGGCACACCGCCGGACTTGTGCGCCGCGCCGACGATCACCACGTTCCTCGCCACGACTGGCGTGGCGTGCAGACCGATCTCGCTCGACAATGGATCGATCGTCTGATCGTTGTTCTGCTTGAGATCGACGATGCCGTTCACGCCGAAGCCAGGGATGCGAGTGCCAGTCTTGGCGTCGAGCGCAACAAGTTGATAGCCCGGTGTGACATAGAGGATGCGCTCCTCCTTGCCGTCGCTCCAGTAGGCGAGACCGCGGCCCGAGAGCTGTCGCGGCGCGGCCGCGCCGCGCGCGCCTTCGTTTTCGCTGTGGATCCACAGCTGCTCGCCGGTGGCCGCATCGAGGGCGATGACCGCACGCCTGGTGCCGGCAGTCGAATAGAGCACGCCCTTCACCATCAAAGGTGTGGATTCGAACTGGAACTCAGGACGCGGGCCGAGATTGTCAGTCTTGAACCGCCAGGCGACCTCGAGCGAGTTGAAGTTCGCGGCGGTGATCTGATCGAGCGGCGCGTACTTCGTGTTGCCGAGATCGCCGCCGTAGGTGGGCCACTCACCGTTCTTCGTACCGGTTTGACCCGCCACGGCGACGCTCAATGACGCCAGGACAACGACGACGAGAGCGGTGCGTTTCATGATCGCGATCCTTCCGGCCGGTCCGAAAGGACCGGCCCTACAACGGCGCTATTTCAGGGTTGCCGCTCCGGCTGCCGCCGTCGTGCCGTCTTGCTGACTGGTGCCGCCCGACGCGCCGATCGCGCCAACGATCTTGCCGCCCGACATGAGCGGGATACCGCCTTCGACTGCCACCGCGCCCTCGAGCGACAGGATTCGCCAGCCCTCGCCGCCTGCAGCGAGCGCGTCCTGAAACGCTTTCGTCGGCCGCTTGAATCGTGCCGCCGATCGCGCTTTGGCCTGAGCGATGTCCACACTACCCACCTGCGTGTGATCCATGCGCTCGAAGTACACGAGATCGCCGGCGGTATCGACGATCGCAATCGCCATCGTCCACTGATTCTTTCGCGCCTCCGCAATGGCCGCGGCAGCGATGGTCTTGGCCTGTTCGGCCACGATCGAAGGTCCGTACATAGTTGGTTGTCCCTGCGCGGCCGCGGCGCGCGGCAGAAGCGCGGCCACGAGATACGCGACGAAGAGAAGCTGTCGGTTCATGGTGCGTGGGATTATATGATTCAACGTCTCATGAGCGCGCACGCGATCCTCTGCAGCCTGGCCGATCGGCCCGGCATGTTGTCGGCCCTGACCAAGGTCCTGGCCGACCATCAGGCCAACATCACCTATGTGGACATTCACCCGGGCAAGCCGGCAGTCGGCATCTACTTCGAATTCACGCTGCCGGAGAATCGATTTGCCGCCACCGTGGCCGATCTACGCACCCTTCCCGGCATCGAGGAGGTGAACGAGACGCCATCGTTCGCCAAGATCTACGGCAAGCGCATCATCGTCATGGGCGGCGGCGCACAGGTGGGCCAGGTGGCCATGGGCGCGATCACCGAGGCCGATCGACACAACATCCGCGGCGAGCGCATCTCGGTGGACACGATCCCACTGGTCGGCGAACAGGAGCTTGCCGCCGCGGTCCGCGCGGCGGGGCGGCTCCCCCGCGTGAAGATGCTCGTGCTGGCCGGCGCGCTGATGGGGGGCGACATTGCG
>DAINQP010000006.1:0-62452 GCA_036742665.1 Vicinamibacterales bacterium
GGTCGTCATCGACTCGCCGTCCGGCTTCTCCCTGCTGGCGCTCAGCGTGCCGAGCATCATCCAGTCGCCTGGGCGCGCGTGCTCGCTGCGGTGATACAGGAGCGGATCGGCGCGTCCATCGTGATGACCATCGCCATCGAGTTCAGGAGCGTCGGCGATCGAGACGGGAGGCACCCACGCGGCAACCTGACAGGGATACGCCGAGGCGTCGAACTGCGTGATCGCGCGTGTGCCACTGCAGCCGGCGCTGACGTGTTGCCAGAACCGCTCGCGTCCGACGCCGAACGGCGATACGACACCGATGCCGCTGATGACGACGCGATTCGGCCCGGACAGGGGCATGAGGCCCATATAATACTGGGCCGTGCACGATTCAGGCCGCGCCGCATCCCCTACGGCGAGGCTGTTTGCCTGGATCGGTGTCGTTCTGTTCGTCCTGTCGCTCAGCTATTTCGTGTACAGCTACTGGACGGTGTTTGGCATGCGCGCGGACGGCCCGCTGCGGACGCCGCCCCTGGTCTGGAATGTGGTGCTCTTTTCAACGTTTGCACTGCATCACACGATATTTGCGCGCGATCGGATACGCCGTGCGTTGACTCAGGCATTGGGACCCCTCGAACGATCGTTCTACGTGTGGGTGGCCAGCCTGTTGTTCATCGCGGTATGCAGGCTATGGCTGCCGCTGCCGGGGATCGTCTGGGATGTCGCAGGAGCAGGCAGATTCATGCTGCTCTTTCTTCAAATCGGAGGAATTACCTTCTCCGTCTACAGCGCCGCCGCGATCGATATCTGGGAATTGGCCGGCATACGGCAACTCAATTCCCAACTTCCAACTACCAACTCCCAACCACTCCCAACGCCCAACTCCCAACGAACGCCCGACTCCCAAAACGACTCCGAGTTCAAGACGACAGGACCTTACGGGTTGGTCCGTCATCCGATTTATCTGGGATGGTTCGTGATTGTGTTCTCAGTCGGAACGATGACCATGACACGCTTTGTGTTCGCTATCGTCAGCTGCGCCTACATCCTGCTTGCGATCCCGTTTGAAGAGCGATCGCTTCGCCGATCGTCGAACGGCGCCTACGACGGTTACATGCAGAAGGTGCCCCGAAAACTAGTCCCGGGGCTGTATTGATTGGGAGTTGGGAATTGTAGCTATGCCTCGTCCTCCTCAACGTCCTGAGGCAGCCCTTCCAGTTCCTCGAGAAACACCAGCGCCCGGTGCGACGGAATTTCGAAACGCTTCCCGCACGATCGGCACGTGACGTCGTCATCGACGCGGATCAGGTGGTCCTTGCTCTTCCCAAACAGCGCGCGGTCGCGTTCGTTGGCGCCCGGAGGAAGCTGGGATTTCTTCGTGCGACGGATCCACTTCACCGAGTAATCGTTGGTGCGCCGGCAGCGCGGGCATTGGTAGCGCGACGGCCGCTGCTCAGGTTTTTCGGTGAAGAACTGGCGCTCGTCCACGGTGGCAGCGTACCACACGAAGGCGGGCCCAAAAGCCCTACTGAGAAGACTACGGGCCCTACACTGATAGACTGGAAACAGCGCCTTGGCTGAGACACCGTCCTCCTCGCCTGCTCTGCCGTCAGAGCTTCCCGTCCTGCCGCTCCGTCACACGGTGGTATTTCCGCAGACGTTGCAGCCGCTCGCTGTGAATCGGCCGGTATCGCTTGAAAGCGTCAACCGCGCGCTCACCTCCGACCGCCTGATTCTGCTCGTGCTGCAGGACGACGACTCCGACGAACCTACGGCTGAGAATCTCAAGCGCGTCGGCACCGTCGGTGTGATCCGTCAAATGGCGAAGGCCCCGACCGGCGGCGTCAACATCATCGTCGAGGGGCTGGCACGGGTCCGCGCCGACGTCTTCACGCGCTCGGGCAATACGCTGCGCGCGCAGATCACGCCGCTGCCGGATAAGGGTGAAAAGACGATTGAGGTCGAAGCGCATGTGCGGCGTATTCAGGAGCTGATCGAAAAAGCGCTCTCGCTCACGACCGGCATGTCCGAGGAATTGCGCGACGTGGTCGTGCATATCGAGGATCCGGTCAGGCTCGCCTACGTCCTGGCGACGCTGATCGACATGAAGCCGGTCGACAAGCAATTGCTTCTCGAAGAGAACGACGTCCTCAAGAAGCTGCAAGCCGTGTCCACCGCGCTGCAGCGCGAAGTCTCGCTGCTCGAGCTGAAAGGCAAGATCGAATCGCAGGCGCAGCAGGAGATGACCGACGCGCAGCGTCAGTACTACTTGCGCCAGCAGATGAAGGCCATCCAGCAGGAGCTGGGCGAAGGTGAAGGCAACGAGCTCCAGGAGGTGCGCAAGCGCATCGAGGATGCTCACCTGCCCGAACCGATTGCCGCCATCGCGCTTCGTGAAGTCGATCGTCTCGAGCGCATGCCTGCGGCGTCGCCGGAGTATCAGATGCTCCGCACCTACATCGACTGGGTCCTCGACGTGCCGTGGGCGACGAGTACCGACGATCGCATCAATCCGGTCGATGCACGGAAGGTGCTGGACGAGGATCATTACGACCTCGACAAAGTCAAAGAGCGCATCGTCGAGCACCTAGCCGTTCGCAAGCTCAAAGGCGACATGAAGGGCCCGATCCTGTGCTTCGTGGGCCCGCCCGGCGTCGGCAAGACCTCGCTCGGCCAGTCAATCGCACGGGCGATG
Source organism: Vicinamibacterales bacterium (assembly GCA_036742665.1). Lineage (GTDB taxonomy): Bacteria > Acidobacteriota > Vicinamibacteria > Vicinamibacterales > UBA2999 > Gp6-AA40. The sequence continues at coordinate 2,678 of DAINQP010000006.1, forward strand.
TCGCGGAAGTTCGTGCGGATCTCACTCGGCGGCGTCCGCGACGAGGCCGAGATCCGGGGACATCGCCGCACGTACATCGGGTCGATACCCGGTCGCATCGTCCAGGCGCTCAAACAAGCGGGGGCGATGAACCCGGTGTTCATGCTCGACGAGATTGACAAGGTGGCCGCTGGATTCCAGGGCGACCCGGCCGCCGCCCTCCTCGAAGTGCTCGACCCGGCGCAAAACCACTCGTTCCGCGACCACTACCTGGAAGTACCGGTTGATTTGTCGAAGGTGCTCTTCATCGCCACGGCCAATCAGCTCGGCACGATCCACCCGGCGCTCCTCGACCGAATGGAGATCATCCAGCTCAGTGGCTATAGCGAGGAGGAGAAGCTGCACATCGCACGGAAGTATTTGCTGCCCAGGCAGATGAGCGAGCACGGGCTCCCGCCGGGGTCGATGGAGATCACCGACGCGGCCATGCGCCTGGTCATTTCCGAGTACACGCGCGAAGCCGGCGTCCGCAATCTCGAACGTCAATTAGGGGCAATTGCGAGAAAAGTGGCCGCAAAACTCGCCACCGGAAGCCCCGTCGAACCGTCGACCACGGTTGTCGATCGCGACCAGGTGGACGACTATCTCGGGCCTGCCAGGTTCAAGAAGGAGATGGCGTTCCGGACGTCCCGACCCGGTGTGGCGACCGGTCTGGCCTGGACGGAAGCCGGCGGAGACGTACTTTTCATCGAGGCCACCTTGCTTCCAGGCGGAAACCAGAACATTATTCTGACTGGGCAACTCGGCAACGTAATGCAGGAGTCGGCCCGTGCTGCCCTCAGCCACATTCGGGCCAACGCCGGAGAACTCGGGATCTCGCCTGAATTCCTGGCGAAACACGATCTCCACGTGCACGTGCCCGCCGGCGCGATCCCGAAGGACGGGCCGTCGGCCGGGGTGACGATGGCGACGGCGATTCTGTCGGCGGCGCGAAACACGCCGGTCCGGCAGGACGTGGCGATGACCGGCGAGATCACGTTGAGCGGCTTGGTTCTCCCGGTTGGGGGGATTCGCGAGAAGTCGCTGGCGGCACGCCGTTCGGGAATCAGGACGGTGATTCTGCCGGCGCTCAACGAACCCGATTTGGCAGAACTGACCGAGGAGGTTCGTCGAGACATGACGTTCGTGCCGGTTGAAACGTTGGAGCAGGTCATCAAGATCGCACTCTCGGACAGTCAGCCAGGCACCACTGAACGGACCGATCCCACCGGATCGGCCCCCTTAGCCGCGCGTTAGGGCCCGCCCACATTGGCACAAGCGATCGTCTTCTATATTTCCGGTCACGGATTCGGTCACGCCTCACGCACCATCGAGGTCATCAACGCAATCCTGGCGCAGCGCCCTGAAACGCGAGTCGGCGTCCGCACGTCGGCACCGCGGTGGCTGTTCGATCTCACCGTCAAGGGCAAGGTTATGTACAGCACGCTCGAATGCGACACCGGTGTCGTGCAGGTCGACGCGCTGACGCTCGACGAAGCCGACAGCATTCGACGCGCGCAGTCGTTCCACAGCGACATGGTGACGCGCGCGGCAAGCGAGACGCGTGCGCTGCGCGAGCTTGGGGCGGGGCTTATCGTCGGCGATATCCCGCCGCTGGCCTTCGCCGTCGGCGCGTCCGCAGGCATTCCGTCGATCGGACTCGGCAACTTCACGTGGGACTGGGTCTACGCCGACTACCCGCGAGTGCGTCTGGCGCCGTCGCTGCTGCCAACCATTCGCGGCGCGTACGCGAAGGCGTCGATGGCGCTGCGGCTGCCGATGTCAGGTGGATTCGAGAGCTTCTCGAATGTGCGTGACATCCCGTTCGTCGCGCGACACGCCTCACGCACGCGCGACGAGGTCGCCAAGCTACTCAAGATTCCGGGAGACAAGCCGATCGTGCTGGCCTCGTTCGGCGGCTACGGCCTGACCGCGCTCGACACCGATGTCCTCTCGAAATTCAAGAAATATACGGTGGTGACCACCGTCACCGCCTCGCTGACGCGGGGACGACGGGATTCACCGGCCACTGAGAAAAAGGGCTCGGTCATCAGCATCAACGAAGAGTCGATGTATGCGACTGGCGTGCGCTACGAGGATCTCGTTGGCGCGGCTGATGCCGTGGTCACCAAGCCCGGCTACGGCATCGTCTCGGAGTGCATCGCCAACGATACGGCGATTCTCTACACGGCGCGCGGCCACTTCCCCGAGTACGACGTGATCCTGGAAGAGATGCCGAAGTATCTGCGCTCGGCGTTCATCAACCACGACGACCTTTTCGCGGGCAAATGGGAGTCGCATCTCGACAAGCTGCTCGGGCAGGCGAAGCCGAAGAAGAAGCCCGAGACCAACGGCGCCGACGTTGCGGCAGACATTCTGCTCAAGGCGCTCGACAAGCCACCCAAGAAGCCGCGCGGCCGTCCCAAAGCAAAATTCTGATCCGTACTTGCCCTCAGCGCGAGAAGCAGCCGCATTTCTCAAGCACACGATCGAACGCTGCGGCTAACCGAAGCGAGCGCTAGTTCTCGGAAGGCCTCTCCACGCGATCGATCACGAGCACTTCGATCGGCGCGCGCACGGAATCGAACTTGAGCCCGAGCTGCTCCTGAACCGCAGTGAACAGCACCGGCGGCGCATTCGGATCGGTCGACGGCGGGATTCTCACACCGAAGCTCGCGAACTGCGTCTCGTCGGGCGTCCAGGTGAGCGTGAAGTCATAGCGACCCTGCAGTCCGGTCTTGTCGATCACCGGCCGATCGAGCACGGCCAACTGCATCACACCGGCGAAGTCCCCCATCGTCGCGTTCGTCGCCGGCAGCACGCCGAGGCCTCTGAACAGCAACCCGGGCAACCCATTTGGATTGTTGTCGTTTTTCGTCATCTTCGACCCGCCCGGTGTCACGACGAGCGCGTACGCCGACAGCTCCCGCATGTCGCGATGCGTCGTCAACTTGAAGCGATCCTCCAGGAGCGCGCGAATCATGTCGCGCATCTGGTTGACATTCGGCATCCCCTGCCCTTCGGGCTGGCCGGTGATGTCGTACTTGTCCGATTCCATCCACGACGGCCCTCCGATTACCTGCCGCAGGTGGAGACCGTAGGCGAAACTGATCAGATCGCTCAGCGCGGTGTTGATGGTCAGGACCTGCCGGCCCTTGATCGTCATCAGCTTGCCTTGCGCGGCTGGATTGCTCGGCTTGATGGTGGCGACCTCGAACACGGCCTTGGCATCGGCCGCCATGGCCTTCGGCGGCTCGGGGATCTTCCATGCCGTGTCGGCGTTCGCGCGCGCCAGGGTCATCGGCAATGGATTGTTGCCTTGCGTAAAGGTGCCAGTGACGGAGTTGCCATCTGCGCTGACAGTGCCTTCGAATCTGGCCCCGATGCCGCCGAAGGACATCCTGAGCGTCGTGCCCTGCAGCGTGATCGGATTGGCCGGGATACCCTGCGGCGTCTGATCGATGCTGTACATCGTCGCCTTCAAACCATCGGCAGTGGTGATGACGAGGACGATTCGCAGATCCTTGCCAACCTGCAGAACGCCTTGCCACTGGCCGGCCAGCGTCTGCGACTGCGCCAGCAGGCTGGCCGAGAGCAGGAGCATCGTCACGATGGACCGCGTCAGTATGCGCACGGCGGGTAGCGTAACATCGGAGCGTGACCGTTCATAGACTCGGAACAATGTCCGGTCGACGACGCATTCGTCACCGCCGAAGAGGCGTCGACTCATCCGGTCTACGCGCTGAAATACGACCAGGTCGGAGTCGGGGATACCGGCCATCTCGATACAATCAAGCCGCGAGTGCGGTAATCACGATGCGCGGAGTCGGATGGCTCTCGAGCGCGCTGGTGCTGCTCGCCAGCGTGATCACCGGCCAACAGAACGGTGAGTGGCTGGCCTATGGGCGCGATCCGGGAGGGGAGCGCTATTCCCCGCTGGAGGACGTCAACCGTAAGAACGTCGCGTCGCTCCAAGTCGCCTGGACATTTCGCACGGGCGACGCCTACCAGCCGCCTCGCGGCCGCCCGACGGCATTCGAGACGACACCGCTCTACGCGGACGGCACGCTATATCTCAGCACGCCGCTTGGCCGCGTCATCGCGCTCGACCCGGTCACCGGGCGCCAGCGATGGGTGTTCGATGCGAAGATCCCGCGTGATGCCGGCTACGGCGATTTCGCCAGCCGCGGCGTGTCGACGTGGCAACGAGGACGTGAACGCCGGATTTTCGTCGCGACGATCGACGCGCGCCTGATTGCGTTGAACGCCGCGACGGGCGAACCTGTCCAGTCGTTCGGCACGGCTGGCACCGTGGATCTACGGCAGGGTCTGCGCATCGCTCCAGCAGGATTTGCCGACTATGAGGTCACCTCGCCGCCTGCCGTCATCGGCAACACCATCGTCGTAGGCTCGGCGATTCAGGATGGCGCCAGGACGACCGAGCCGAGCGGGGAGGTCAGGGCCTTCGACGCGGTCACTGGCGCCATGAAGTGGCGCTGGGATCCGATCCCACAGGATTCGTCAACAGCAGGAGCAGACACCTGGAAGAACGGGAGCGCCACACGCACGGGTGCCGCCAATGTCTGGTCGGTGATTGTCGCGGATTCCGCGCGCAATCTCGTGTTCGTCCCGACGAGCAGCCCCAGCCCCGACTACTACGGCGGTGAACGCCTCGGAGACAACCTGTTCGCCAATTCCGTGGTGGCGCTGCGCGCCGACACGGGCGCGCCCGTGTGGCATTTCCAGACGGTTCATCACGATCTCTGGGACTATGACGTGGCGTCGCCGCCGATCCTGTTCGACTGGCGCAAGGACGGACGCACGGTGGCGGCCATCGCCGCGGCATCGAAGACCGGCCATGTCTTCGTACTCGATCGCCAAACCGGCCGCCCGCTCATTCCCGTCGAAGAGCGCGCGGTACCGAAAAGCGACGTTCCCGGTGAGGAGGCGTCACCGACACAGCCCTTCCCCGCTGCCCCTCGCTCACTGGCGCGCACGACGCTGACGGCGGACGAAGCGTGGGGGCTGACCGATGCGGATCGCGCGTGGTGCCGGGACACGATACGTCCGCTGCGCGCTGAGGGTTTCTTCACACCACCATCGCAGCGCGGGACCATCGTTGTCCCGGGCAACGTGGGCGGCGTTGCATGGGCAGGCATGGCACACGATCGCGCGAACGGCCTTCTCGTCATGCCGGTGAACAACATCGCCTCGGAAGTACGGTTGATTCCACGTGCCGACCTCGACGAGCAGCGTAAGCGCCTGGCCCCCGACTTCGAGCTGCACTTGCAACGAGGCACGCCCTATGCGCTGGTGCGGCGCCTCCTCCTTGGCCCCCAGACGATGCTGCCGTGTACGCCGCCGCCATGGGGCACCCTGACCGCGGTGAGAACCGCAACGGGAGAGATCGCGTGGCAGGTGCCGCTCGGACGCTTCCCCGGCACCGAACGCGCGACAGACGCGGCACAGTGGGGCTCGATCGCGCTCGGCGGTCCAATCGTGACGGCCGGTGGACTCGTCTTCACCGCTGGCACACTCGAAGCCGCGATATACGCCTTCGACGTGCAGAGCGGTCGCCAGCTGTGGACCGGCCAACTGCCGACGAGCGCGCGCTCAACGCCGATGACGTACCGCGGCCCCGACAGCCGGCAGTACATCGTCATCGCCGCAGGCGGCCACGGCGTCCAAATCGGCCCGCCACTGGGTGATTACCTGGTCGCGTTCGCGCTCCCTGACGACAAGTCGCAGAAGAAGTAGATCAGCGGTTACATCTGCAACACCCAGCGGATCCCGCCGAGAATGTGCGCCTGATAAGATGTCCTGCCAAACGACTCCAGTGCGAATCAGCGCACTTCGATCTCGACGACGCGAGCGTCGCCGACGCCGAGGCGGACGATGTGATGCGTGTCGCCGCTGGGGACGAGAATCCACTGCCCCGGCTGCGTCAACTGCTTGAGTCCAATCGGTGCACCGGGGTTGGCCTTGGCCTGCTTATCGGGGCCGTCGGACATCACCGTGCCACTGATCAACACCGCAACCGTCGGAACGGCGTGTGTGTGTGAGGTCTGCGAGGTGTCCTTGGTCAAGCTCACGTCATACAGCCTGAACGAGCGCGCTTCACGGGTCATCTTCGTCGCGAGGCCGCTGGCCGCCGGTGCCGTGGACCACCCGCTCGTCTTCAGGTTCTCGACGGCGAACAACTGGTACGCGCCCTTGCCGACGTTCTCGATCGTGTGGCTCTGCGCCTTGCCGGCGTACTCCGCGATGGTTGCGTCACCAAGCGGCCGCGAGGGGCGCTCGGCGGCCGGCTCACCGCCGGTCTGGATGCGGGTGTTGGTGCCGGCCGACATCGAGATGGTGGCGATGTCGAGTTCGTGCCGATGATCGAGCGACTTGTCGCCGGGCGGGATGTTGACGTCGAGGATGCGGAGCTGCGGGTTCTCGAACGTCATGTGATGCCGCGGTTCCTTCGACAGCGGAACCTGGGCCACAACAGAGGCAACCGTCGCAACGAAGAAGAGGCCTATCCAGCGTGATCGATTCATGAGGGGGATCATGCTTCATCGGCCACTCCTCGTGCCAGTCCGAGGTAAGATTGACCGCGCGTCCGCGCCCACTTCGCTGGAGGTCTCGCATGACACGTGTCGCCTTTGCCGTCTTCGGTGCCCTGGTCCTCGCAACTCCCTCGTGGGCGCAGGCGCCGGCCGACGCTGCCGTCGAGAAGGCGTTGCTCGCCGCCCCGGAAAACATGAAAAAGGACGCGACGGTCGTCGCCTTCAAGCCGGATTTCACCTACGACACGATCAAGAAGGGCACAAACACCATGGTGTGCCTCGACCGGTCGGGGTTGCCTGGCCAGCAGCCGTTCTCCATCGAATGCACAAGCCTCGGCAACCTGCCTCGTGTGGCGCAGAACCTGAAATTCGAGGCGGAACCAGATCGCACGAAACGCCAGGCGGCGCTGGACGCGGCGGAAAAGGACGGATCGCGCATCAAGCCCGAGTACGGGTCGGTGTGGATCAGGATGCAGGGGCCGGACAAGGACAAGGCGCGGACGCACATGACCGTCGCCGTGCCGGGTGCGACCACGCAGTCCACCGGATTGCCCGACAACCCAAAACAGGGGGGTGTCTGGATCATGAACGCGGGCACATCAACCGCGCATCTGATGATCCCGGGACACTGAGCTCGTGCGCATGAAAGCGCTGTTGATCGTGAGCGTGCTCGGCGTGGCAGTGTCCGCGCAGAGCACGCAAACCTTCACCGGCGTGATCACCGATGACATGTGTGCGAAGGAGGGCCATGCGTCGATGCGCATGGGCCCGACTGACGCTGAATGCACGATAGCGTGCGTCGCCGCGCACGGCGCCGAGTATGTGCTGGCCGACGGCACGAACGTCTATACGCTGAGCGATCAGAAGACACCTGAGAAATTTGCGGGACAGCGCGTCAGGGTCGCTGGCACGCTGGATGCCAAGACCAAGAAGATCCAGGTGAAGTCGATCAGCGCGGCCAAATAGCGCTGCCGCGTGAGCCTCGACGAGCTGCGCCGATTCGCTGTCGCACGCAGCCTCTTTCCTCGGACCACACTCCAACGCGCGCTCGATACGCTGGCCTTCGTACAGGCCGATCCGATCCGGGCGCCAGCTCGCGCCCAGGATCTGACGCTCAGTCATCGGGTGCGCGGCTATCGCGCCGGCGATCTCGAACGCCTCTATGGCCGGCTCGACATTCACGAGGACTTCTTCGTGAACTATGGATTCGTCACCAGCGCGCTCCAGGCGTTGATGCACCCGCGCGGCGGACCAGCGCCTTGGAGTGCTGCCCGCGGACGGCATGTGCGCGCGCTGCTCGACTTCGTCCGCACACACGGGACTGTGCATCCACGAGACGTGGACGCGCACTTCTCGCACGGCACGGTGGTCAACTACTGGGGCGGTTCCTCCAGCGCGACGACTCACCTGATGGATGCGATGCACTATCGCGGGCTGCTGCGAGTCGTACGCCGCGACGCCGGGATCCGCATCTACGCCGTTCACGAGCATCCGGCGGCGCCGCGCGATGCAACCACACGCGTCGCGCACCTCGATGCGCTCGTCGACGTTGTCGTCGCCAAGTACGCGCCATTGCCGGCGGCGAGTCTGTCGATGCTCGTGCGACGGCTGCGATACGCCGTCCCGCAGTGGAGAGGCGAATTGGGCCGCACGCTACAGCGAGCGACACGTCGTCTCGCGCACGCGCGCGTGGACGGCGTGGACTGGTATTGGCCGTCCGCTGAGGACCCGGCCGCTGCAGTTACAGACGACACGGTCCGTCTGCTGGCGCCCTTCGATCCCGTCGTCTGGGACCGAAGGCGTTTCGAAATGCTGTGGGGCTGGGCCTACCGCTTCGAGGCTTACACGCCGGTGCCGAAGCGGAAGCTCGGCTACTACGCCCTGCCGCTGCTGTGGCGGGATCGCGTCATCGGCTGGGGCAACGTGGCGGTGAAAGATGGCGCGTTGCGTTCGGATTTTGGTTACGTCGCCTCTCGCCCACCGCGCGATCGTGCATTCACGCGCGCTCTCGACGAGGAGCTCGCTCGCCTGCACATGTTTCTGGGCCTTTCAACCATTGTTGAATGCTGATCTGTGATCGTGGATTGGTTTGCGATCGTCGATCCTTGATTGTTGATTGGCGACTTCAACAACAATCACCAGCCACAAATCACCAATCACCAATCAAAGATCAAGAATCTACAATGCCACGCCGTACCGCCCATCGCCACCTTGCGCGAGAAAGCCGGCGCGCAAGAGCTGTGAGAGCACGCGCTCGGACATCGCGAGATCGAGACCGAGAAACGCCGCGGCTTCACGCGTCGTCAGCCGGAGATCAGGGGCCGCCTCGAACTCTTCGCGGATCCATTGCAAGAGTTTTCGAAAGGACTTCATTTCCATCAGAGTACCGGCGGCGCCGGCCCGCTTATGAATGAACGGATGAACGATGCAGGCCGACGCCGTTGAGCATTGGGCATTGAGCATTGCGCATTGAGCCTTATCGAATGACGTTGAGAATCACACCACCGTAAATGCGGTGTCCGTACCGCGTCTCCTGTCCGAAGAACGCTGGCGCATCGTCCTTGGACTGCACCGCGATGAAGCGATAGTCGCCGCGCAGACCCCAGCGGCCGGCGTACCACTTCACGCCGCCGCCGACGTTGCCTGTGAGAAACGTGGTGGTGCCGTTGACGCCGACCTCGGCACGCTCGAACAGGCTTAAGCCGCCGAGACCCGCGGTCGCATACGGCACGACCGAGCCGCGGCCGGCCGAAACGATCAGGTTGCCGCTGTAGTTCAAAAAGTGTGGCGTCTTCACATCGGCCGTGCCGGTGACGAAATCGAGACTCTGGGAGACGCCCAGCAATCCGCTGACCTCGCCTTCGACGCCGACGAACCGATTGAAGTTCACCGTTGCACTGCCGCCGAGGTCGTAGTTGCCGAAGCTGGGACTGTTGCTGTCGCTCGCTTCGGTGAAGAACGTGGCGCCCCCAGGAATGATCGTGATCTCGAACGTGCCAGGACCAGGCACCGACTCCTGGGTCTGAGCCTGTGCACGGTCAACGCCAACAAGTGAGATGAGTGCAAGTACTGCGATCCAACGTGACATGACTACCTCCATGTAGTGTCCGGCTTGAGCCGGACCCTTTACTGCCCGCCTTTACGAGATCGGGATTCCGCCGAGAGCCTTGTAGACCGCGATGACGCTCGTGAACACGCCAGCCTCGGCTTGCGCGACGGCGTCCTCTGCCTGTAGCTGTGTGCGTTCCGCGTCGAGCAGCGCCAGGAAATCGACGACGCCCGCTTGATACCGCGTCCGCGCGATCGTCGCGGCGCGTGTGCTCTCGCGAGCCTGATCGGCCAGTCTCACCAGCCGCTCCTGTTCTTCGCGATAGTTCACGAGTGCGTTCTCGGTCTCCTCGATCGCCCGCAGGACGACCTGCTCGAACTCGGCGATCGACTCGCGCGTCGCGCCTTCCGCGCCGCGCAGCCGTGCGCGCGCGCTGCCGATATCGAACGCCGCCCAGCTGAGCGCGGGCGTCACCGCCCAGGCGCGCGAATCGGAGACGTTGAAGAAGCCGCTGCCACGTCCGGCCAACAGGCCAAGGAATCCGCTGATACTGATCTGCGGAAAGAGCTCGGCGGCGGCGACGCCCTCCCGACCCGTCGCTGACGCCAGCCGCCGTTCGGCAGCGCGCACGTCGGGCCGTCGTCGCAAGAGCGATCCCGGCTCGCCGATGGCCAGCGCCTTGGTCAGTGGCGGATAGACACGGGGTGCGAGATCGACACCGAGGCCGCCCGGCCGCACGCCGATCAACACCGCGAGGTGATGTTCACGCTGCGCGATCGCACTTCGGATCGGCGGGAGGCTGGCTTCAATCGCGGCGACGCGTGCCGCCGCGCTCGCGACATCCTGTTCCTCACCGATGCCCGCATCGCGCCTGACCGTCGTGAGTCGCAGCGTCTCGCGCTGGTTGAGCAGGCTCCGCTCGGCGACCGCCAGCTGCTGCTGGAGACCACGCAGCTCGAAATAGTTCCGTGCCACTTCCGCGGCCACGCTCACGCGAACATCGTCAACGTCGGCCTCGAAGCTCTCGGCGTTGGCCGCGGCCGCTCGCACCTGCGAGCGGACGCGGCCAAACACGTCGATTTCCCAGAATGCATCGAAGCCGGCGCGATACGTCGTGATGGGACGGGGTCGTTCCGAAAAACCTGGAATCGCCTGATCCCTTCGATCGACGCTCGCGCCGACTACGGCCGTTGGAAAACGATCGAGCGCGACATCGTCAAAGAAGGCGCGCGCTTGATCGACCCGGGCAACGGCCATTCGCACATCGTGATTGGCCGCCAGTGCTCGCCCGACCAGCTCGTCGAGCACCGGATCCTCGAACTGCTGCCACCAACGCGGGTCGAACGGCTGTTCCACTGTCAACGCCGTGTCCACGTGACTCAGCACCGCGGGCTCGACGTTGGGCGCGACGTAGGGCCTGCGCACACCGCACGCGGCCGCCGTCACAATCACCATTCCGTAGAGCGCGGTCTTCAGACCGCGCGTGAAGATGCGACGCATGATCAATTCCTCTCCGCCGGTGCGGCGACCGCCAGAACCGGCGTAGTCGGCTGCACAGCGCCGCCTCTACGCGCGTGCAGCCGACGATGCGTGAGCCGGCTGATAACGACGTAGAACACTGGAGTCAGGAAGAGACCGAACAGCGTGACGCCAAGCATCCCGGCGAACACCGCGATGCCCATCGCCTGACGGATCTCGAAGCCCGCTCCAGACGAAAAGACCAGCGGCACCACGCCCATGACGAACGCCATCGACGTCATCAGAATCGGGCGCAGCCGGATGCGGCACGCCGCCAGGATGGCGTCGATCGTGGACTCCCCTTCTTCCTCGCGCTGCTTCGCGAACTCGACGATCAGAATCGCGTTCTTGCACGCGAGCCCGGCGAGCACGAGGAAGCTGATTTGCGTGAATACGTTGTTGTCGCCGCCGGTCAGCCAGACACCGGCAATCGCCGAGAACAACGTCATCGGGACGATCAGGATCACCGACAGCGGCAGCGTCCAGCTCTCGTACTGCGCCGCGAGGACCACGTAGACGAGCAGCACGCAGAGCGGGAATACCAGCAGCATCGTGTTGCCCGCGAGCAGCTCCTGATAGGCGAGTTCGGTCCACTCGAAGGTCATGCCCGGCGGCAGTTCGGCACGCAGCGTGTCGGCAATCGCCGTCTGCGCCTGCCCCGAGCTGAATCCCGGCGCCGGACCGCCGTTGATCTCGGCGGCCGGATAGCCGTTGTAGTGCATCACCTGGTCGGGCCCGTAGCTGCGCGACACGGTGACGAGCGATCCGAGCGGCACCATATCGCCGCGCGCGTTGCGGGTCTCGAGCCGACGGATCTGTTCAGGCTGCAGACGGAACTCCGATTCAGCCTGGGCGTTGACCTGATACGTGCGGCCGAAACGGTTGAAGTCGTTGACGTACAGCGAGCCGAGGTACACCTGCAGCGTCTCGAAGACGTCGGTCAACTGCACGCCGTAGCTCTTCACGCGCTCGCGATCGACGTCAGCCTGGATCTGCGGCACGCTCACCTGGAAGCTCGAAAACAGGCCGGCCAACGACGGCTGTTTCTGCGCCTTTGCGATCCCGTTCTGGAGCTGTGCGTAAAGGTCTTCGAAGCCGGTGCCGGCGCGATCCTCGACATACAGCTTGAAGCCGCCGACTTGCCCGAGCCCCTGCACTGGCGGTGGCGGAAAGATGGCGACGATGGCTTCCTGGATCTCACCGAAGAACTGACCGTTGAGCTGCTGCACAATGGCATCGGCTCTCAGGTCGCGGCTCGTGCGCTCTTCCGCCGGCTTCAACACGACGAAGGCAATGCCCGCATTAGGCGCATTCACGAAACCGTTGATGGACAAACCGGGAAACGCCACCGAGCTGAGGACGCCCGCATGCTTGAGCGCGATCGACGACATCTTGCGAATGACGGCGTCGGTGCGATCGAGCGTGGCACCGTCAGGCAACTGTGCGAACGCGACCAGATACTCCTTGTCCTGCGTGGGCACGAACCCCGGCGGCACGCTCGAAAACCCAGTCGTCGTCAGGCCGATGAGGCCTACGTAGAGGACGATCGCCACCGAGGACACGCGCAGGACGCGGCCGACGCCCGCGCTGTAGGCGCTCGAGCCGCGCGCGAAGAACCGATTGAACGCCCGGAAGAACCATCCGAAGAGACGATCCGCTGCGCGCTGCACCACATCGTGCGACGCCTCACGCGGCTTGAGCAGACGGGACGCCAGCGCAGGGCTCAGCGTGAGTGAGTTGAAGGCCGAGATGACGGTCGAGATTGCAATCGTCAGCGCGAACTGCCGGTAGAACTGCCCGGTGAGGCCGCTGACAAACGCCGTCGGAACGAAGACGGCGCAGAGCACGAGCGCAATCGCGATGATCGGACCCGACACCTCCTCCATCGCTTTCCGCGTGGCCTCGAGTGGCGGTAGACCGAGCTCGATATGGCGCTCGACGTTCTCGACGACGACAATCGCATCATCAACGACGATGCCTATCGACAGGACGAGACCGAAGAGCGACAACGTGTTGAGCGAGAAGCCCAACCCCAGCATCACGGCGAACGTGCCGATGAGCGATACGGGTACGGCGACGAGCGGGATGATCGAGGCGCGCCACGTCTGCAGGAAGACCATGACGACGATCACGACGAGCAGAATCGCTTCGAACAACGTTTCGACCACCGCCGTGATCGAGTTGCGGACGAAGACGGTCGGGTCGTAAACGATCTTGTAGTCCACACCCTCGGGAAACTCCTGCTTCAGCCGCGCCATCGTCTGGCGCACCTGGTCCGACGCTTCGATGGCGTTCGTGCCTGGCCGCTGGAAGATGCCGATAGCGACCGCCGGTTGGTTATCAAGCAGGGCGCGCAGCGCGTACTGATTTGCGCCCAACTCGACCCGTCCGACGTCGCGCACGTGGGTGATCTGTCCGTCAGGAGTCGCTCGGACGACGATGTCGGCGAATTCGTCCTCAGTCGTGAGCCGGCCGCGTGTGTTGACCGACAACTGGAAGGTCGTGTCCACGGGCGCCGGCTGTGCGCCGAGGACACCGGCCGCGACCTGTACGTTCTGCTCACGGATCGCGCGAACGACGTCCGATGTCGTCAGGCGTCTGGACGCGAGGCGATCGGGATCGAGCCAGACCCGCATGCTGTACTCGCCGGCGCCAAACACCTGCGCGCTGCCCACACCGGTGATGCGTGTCAGTTCGTCCTTGACTCGCAGGTTGGCGAAGTTTGAGAGGTAGAGCTGGTCGTAGCGGCCGCTCGGCGAGACGAGGTGCACCACCATGATGAAGTCGGGCGTGGACTTCTCCGTCACCACACCGATGCGCTGCACTTCGGACGGCAGTCGCGGCAGCGCCTGCGCCACGCGGTTCTGCACCTGCACTTGCGCGTTATCGAGGTCGGTGCCGAGTGCGAAGGTGACGGTCAGTTGCATCCGGCCGTCGGAGGTTGCCTGCGAGAACATATAGAGCATGTCCTCGATGCCGTTGATCTGCTGCTCGAGGGGCGAGGCCACCGTTTCGGCGATGATCTTCGGATTCGCCCCTGGGTAGGTGGCACGCACGACGACTGTCGGAGGCACCACCTGCGGGTACTCGCTGATCGGCAGCCGCACGAGCGCGAGCGCTCCAGCAACCACGATCACCAGCGACAGCACGGCCGCAAAGATCGGCCGATCCACAAAGAACTTCGAGAATCTCATGATGAGTGATCCGTCGCCTCGACGACGGGAGTGACCTGCACTCCTGGGCGAACCCGCTGGAGACCATTCACGACGACCGACTCGCCCCCCTCCAGCCCAGTACGAACGACGCGAAGGCCATCGACGATGGGGCCGAGCGTCACGCTGCGGTACTGAATCTCGTTCTTCGGACCGACGACGTAGACGAACTTCTTGCTCAGGTCGGTACCGACGGCGCGGTCTTCGATCAGCAGGCCGCGATACGACGCCGTACCGGCGAGACGTAGCCGCACGAACAGACCAGGCGTGAGCTGACCATCGCTGTTGCGGAAGACCGCTCGCCCGCGAATCGTGCCCGTCGCACCATCGAGCTGGTTGTCAACAAAGTCGAGATGACCCAGCCGCGGGAAGCTCTCGTCATTGGCCAGAGCCATGCGAATCGGCAGCTCTGTGCCGCGACCGCCGACGTTCCGGAGGGCCGGTCCTTTCGGACCGGCCGCCGACGTGTACTTCAAGAAGACCTGCTCGTCGGCATCGAAGTAGGCGTAGACGGGATCGAGCGAGACGATGGTCGTGAGCAACGTGGCTTCGCCCGGTCCGCTCGAGACCAGATTGCCTTCGGTGACGATCGCGCGGCCGACGCGGCCGTCGATCGGTGAGGTGACCTTCGTGAATTCGAGATTCAACTCCGCTGCACGCAGTGCAGCCTCGACAGCTGCCGATTGCGCCGTCGACTCCTGCGCGAACGCCGCACGACGATCGTGCTCTTCTTTGGCGATGGCGTTCTCGGCGCGAAGGTGCTCGGCAGTCTGGAGCTCTGACGCGGCACGCTGGCCGGTCGCGCGGGCGCGACTGAGCTCGGCGCGAAGACGATCCACTTCGGCCTGGAACGGACGCGGGTCGATCTCGAAGAGCGGATCGCCGCGTCGGACGATGGCGCCTTCCTGGAACCGCACCGCAGCAATCAGACCGGAGACGCGCGGGCGCACTTCGACGGAATCGACCGCCTGCAACCGTCCGGTGAATTCATCCCATTCGGTCACATCGCGTTCGATGACACTGGCCACGGTGACCTGTGGCGGCGGGGGCGGGGCGGGCTGCGCCGATGTCTCTACGCAGCCGGCCGCGAGAACGATCACGGCGAGCGGCGCCAGCAGGCGCCGGCCACGCCGAATAACAGTGTGAGAGTGAGTCATACGCTATGCAGTCTCGCGCTCGGAGACACGCTCACACAATCGGGCAGTGGCCGCAGATTGGCCTCCCGCTTGCGCATCAGGTGCAGGACCGACGTCCTATACAGGGAGGACTACGACTTTTGGACGATGTGACACTCGGCCATGCGGGCCATCGCTGGCGGGCGCAACCTGCTCGATAATGGGGAGTGATGAAGGGTGAACCGATGGATACCGATCTCGTCGTCTGCGACTCACACGAGGCGAGCTCACCGGCGGTTGACGCACGCGATGTGGACGCGCTGCGCACCGCGTTGACGCGCGAGAATCTCGAGCGGCGACGCGCCGAAGCCCTGGCAAAGATTCAGACGAACGTCGTGAAGTTCGCCGTCGATCTTCTGGTCCGTGAGCCCGACATCGAAGGATTCTTCCGCGCGCTGCTGAAAACGCTGGCCGAGGAGGGCGAAAGCCACAAGGTCACCGTCTGGCTGATCGACGAGGATCAAAAGGGCTGCGACGTCTGGATGGCGCATATCGACGGCGAGGTCTTCACTGTCAGCAGTGCCGAGTGGAAGACGACGGAGTTTCCGCGTCAGACCTTTGGGCGTCATCTGTTTTCGTACGAGCCGGGCTGGCACCAGACAGTTGAGTACGGCATTGACGACGAGCGGATGCCCGCCAACGTACGAGACTTCGTCCGTCGGGAGGGGCTCAGCGTGACGCTGGTGGCGCCGCTCCTGATCAGCGACAAGAACCTGGGATGGATCACGCTCTGCAGCCGCGAGACCCGCGACTGCGGCGAGGGACAGTGGTGGCGCATCGCGCTGATCGAGGCGATCGCCAGGCAGGCGGCACTCGCGCTGCATCACAGCCGGATCGTCGAACTGAAGCGGGTAGAAGAGCGCCGCAAGGCGATCCTCGAGGAGCGCAACCGCCTCGCGCGCGACATCCATGACAACCTCGCGCAGGGATTCGCTGCGATTCTGATGCAGCTTCAGGGCGCACAGCGCGAAGCGTGCGTGTTGCCAGCGTCGGTCGCGCGGAGCATTGAGACCGCCGTCGATCTGGCGCGTACTCATCTCACCGAAGCGCGGCGATCGGTTGGCGCGCTGCGTCCGAACGTCGGGCCCGGCGAAGACGTCAGCCGGGCCATCAAGCGGCTCGCCGAGCTCGGCCAGCGCACGACGACGGTGCCCATCGACGTCCAGGTGGACGAGTTGCCGCGATTCGGCGATGGCGTTGAGCGTGAAATCCTCGGCATCGCGCAGGAAGCGTTGGCCAACGCGGTCCGCCATTCGCGCGCGCAACGGATCACCATCAAGGCCGCGACGGTCAATTCGCTTGGTCTGCGTTTGTCGATTGCCGATGATGGGCGCGGCATCCCGCGCGAGCGGCCGACCACGGGATTTGGGTTGACCAGCATGCAGGAGCGCGCTGCTCGCATCGGCGCCTCGCTGACGATTGTCACGGCACCGCGCAGCGGCACCGAGGTGGTGCTCGCGTGGGAGCCCTCGTCGCTGCCGACACAAGTCTATGCCGTCAATTGAAGCCGTCACGCGGACCACACCCGCCAGCGTCCTGCTCGTGGACGATCACGCCCTGCTCAGGACGGGTGTGGCCAACATCATCAATCAGGAATCCGATCTGCGCGTCGTCGCCGAGGCCGGCAACGGCGTGGAGGCGCTCGAGGCGTACGACCGTCATCGTCCGGATGTGACGCTGCTCGATTTGCGAATGCCGGTGATGGAAGGTGTCGAGGTGGTGCAGCGGCTGCGCGAGCGCGATCCGCGCGCGCGCGTGATCATCCTGACCACCTACGACACTGACGACGAGATCTCCCGCGCCCTCAAGGCAGGCGCGAAGGCGTACGTGCTGAAGGACATCGCCGCCGACGCATTGATCGCGTGCATCCGCGACGTGCTCGCGGGCAAGACCTACCTGGCTCCTGCGGCGGCGGCAAAGCTGGCCGAGGGCGTCACGCGCGTGCAGCTGACGCCGCGCGAACTGGCGACGTTGCGTCTGCTGGCGGATGGCAAGTCCAACAAGGAGATCGCCAACTCCCTCGGCATCAGTGAGCGGACGGTGAAGACCCACCTGGGACACCTGTTCGAGAAGTTGGGGGTCACCAGCCGCACGGAAGCGGTGAAGGTGGCGACCCGTCGCGGTCTCGTCCGGTTAGGTTAGGCGACAGCTGTCACTAACGTTTGCGGCGTTGGCGGTAACGGCTGCGCACGCCGGTTCGAGAATCCAGCTCTTGCCAGCATCGCGTCGAGATCGCTGAACGGGTACGCCTCGCCACTCTCCGTCGCACCGAGCATCTGCATACTGAACGCCGCCGCAATCGGCGGCGATACGCGATCCTCGTTGGGCATGAACTCGACGACCGCGATCGTCGCGCCCGGCGTCATCGCCTGTCGCAGCCTGGTTAACAGAGACGTATTCGTCGCCTTGTCGAAGTGGTGCAGGAAGTTCGGCACGAGCACGAGGTTAAACGCCGTCCCGAGTTCCACCTCGAAGGCACTGCCTGGAATCGTGTGATACCGGTCGGCCACGCCGAGCGCCGTCGCGTTCTCGACCGCCACTTTCAGCACGTCGGCCCAATCCGTGCCGTACACGGTGGCGGATGGATTCGCCTTCGCGACGCTCAGACCAAACAGTCCATGACCGGCAGCAACATCGAGCACCTTCTGTGGCTGGCCTGGTGTGGCAACGAGCGGTGCGACAAGTGCAGCGACCATTCCGAGAAACGGCGCCATCGAGCGCGCGAACTCCACCCACACCGGGTCGTTGGGACTGACCGTGCTCGTCGCTACCGTCCCGCCCTTACGCACCGCCCCGGCGATGTTGCGATAGCTGTTGACGATCCGCTCATGGGCGAGGAAGTTGGCGATCGAACCGATGTACGACGGCAAACGTTTATCGAGGAAGACGGCTGCGGTCGGCGAACACGTGTAGCGGCCGCCTTCTTTCCCGAGGAATCCGCGAACCGTCAAATAGTCACAGAGAATTCGCACGGCGCGCTCTGACGCGTTGGTGCGCTCGGCGATCGCCGATGCCGTCGCCGCACCGGCGGCAATGTGTGTGAAGACGTCCAGCTCGATGGCGCCTTTGAGCGCCTCGGTCAGCTGGAACGCGCAGAGGGCGTCCAGGATGGCGCCCGGATCCGGAGGCGGAGATGGGGATGACACGAAGGAGTCGCCCGCGTTCAAACGCCGGCCGGCGCGGTCACGTTCAGCGCCTGACGCATGGCGGCAGCCGATTCCTTGATCGCGTCGCGGCCCGCATCCAAAATACCGGCCAGGCTGACAAACGGGTGGATCATGCCCTCATACCGCTTGAGCACGACCGCCACGCCGGCGTTTCGCAGCTGCTCGGCGTACGCCTCGCCCTGATCGCGCAGCGGATCGCATTCACCGGTGATGATCATCGCGGGCGGAAGGTGCCGAACGTCTGAGGCTCTCAACGGCGAGGCGTACGGAAGATGGCGGTCAGCCTCGGTGGCGAAATACTGATTGGCGAACCAGTCCATCAACTCGGTATCGAGGAAATAGCCCTGACCGTACTCGCGCTGCGACTCGGTCGCGTGCTCGGTAAAGTCGGTTACCGGATAGATGAGTAGCTGGAACTTCAGCGCCGGGCCTCCCCGGTCACGCGCCATCATGGCGACGACGGTTGCGAGGTTTCCGCCCGCGCTGTCACCGGCGACGGCGATGCGGCTCGGGTCGATCCCGAACTCGCCGGCGTGCTCGGCGACGTAACGCGTCGCGCTGTAAGCGTCCTCGGCCGCTGCGGGAAACTTGTGCTCGGGCGCAAGCCGATAGTCCACCGATACCACCACGCAGCCTGACGCGTTGGCGAGACTACGGCATGCGCGGTCGTGCGTGTCGAGATTGCAGATCACGAAGCCACCGCCGTGAAAGAACATGAGTACCGGCAGGTCCATCGCGAGGGACGGGCGATACACGCGCACGGGAATCTGCACGGGCCCGGGGATGACGCGGGTCTCGACCTGCGCCACCGGTTCTTCAGGTCCGCCGAGCTCGATCAACTGATACGGCACCTTGCGTGCCTCGTCCAGCGGAACCTCGTTCAGCCCGGGACCGCCGGCGGCCGCCAGCATGTCGAGAAAGCCTTTGCATTGTGGATGGAGTGCCATGTTCTTCCTTATACACCCAGATGGACCTGAATATGATCTGAAGCCATGACCTATTCGCGATCCTTCGACTCGCTTCGGTCGCTAAGGGCTCCGGCATGGACCGCTGTGGTGGTGGCAGTGCTGGCCACGTCGATGTCGGCACAGGATTGGCCGCAGTGGCGAGGACCGGCCCGCGACGGTGCCATCACCTCGTTTCGCGAGCCAGCGACGTGGCCCAAGACCCTGAAGAAGCGCTGGCAGGTTGAGGTCGGCGCCGGCTACGCTGTCCCGCTCGTCGTCGGCGATCGCATCTACGTGTTCACGCGCCAGAACGAAGACGAGGTAATGACCGCACTCGATCCGCGGTCTGGGCAAACGATCTGGAGAACCAGCTATCCCGCGCCGTTCACGATGAATCCGGCCGCCGCGCCCCACGGACCAGGCCCGAAGGCCACCCCGACGTTCGCCGACAACCGCATCTTCACATTGGGGATGAGCGGCAAAGTCACCGCCTTCGACGCGGCGACCGGGAAACAACTCTGGCAGAAGCCGTCACCGCCGGTTGAACCGCTCTACCACACGGCGATGTCGCCACTCGTGGACGGCAACAACGTTATCGTGCACGTCGGTGGTCATGACAACGGCGCGCTCACCGCGTTCGACGTCACCACTGGCGACGTGCGTTGGAGCTGGAACGGCGATGGCCCCGCTTACGGCTCTCCCCTGCTGTTCAACCTCTCGGGCACGCGTCAGGTCGTGACATTCACCCAGAAGTATTTCGTCGGGGTCTCCGCGGCCACCGGCCAACTCCTCTGGCAGCGCCCGTATACCACGCCGTCCACGACTACGTCGCAGACGCCGATCCTGCACAAGAACATGATCATTGAGATGGGCCGCGGCAACGGCGTGACGGCCTTCGTCGCCGCCCCGCGCGATGGCAAGTGGATGACCGAGAACATCTGGCACACCGACGAAGTCTCGATGCACTTGAGCGACGCCGTGGTCGTCAACGGTGTGTTGTACGGGTTGTCACATCTCAACAGTGGCGAATACTTCGCGCTCGATCTCGAGACCGGCAAGGTGCTGTGGAAGAGCGAACCGAGGCAGGCGGCGCACGCGGCGATCGTCCGGGCCGGCAATGCGATCTTCTCGCTCGAAGACGATGGCGAACTGCTCGTGCTGAGGCACAATCGCACGCGCTTCGAACCGATCATCCGTTATCCGGCACTCGCGACGACTGCGACCTGGACGCAGCCTGTCATATCGGGAAATCGGATCTTCATCAAGGACGTGTCGTCGTTGACGCTGTGGACGACCGATTGATCTTAGTTTCGACAACGACGGCTCAATGCGGAGGCGCAGAGCACGCGGAGGCCACGGAGGCCGTTACTTCCGAGCACTCCGTTAACGCTTTACGCTAGTTCTTCCGCGGGCGGCGCCAGCGCATTGAAGCGAAAGCTGCCTGAGTCGCGCGCGATGCCGTCACACTCCGCCCACGCGTGAGCGTCGATGGCAATGCCACTCTTCGCCACACCGAAGCACACGCGCGAGGGTACTCTGCGGCGCTCGAGCAATCCGTACAGCACAACACTCCGACGCAGGCAGGTTGCTGGAAACGGCAGGACGTCGTACGCGACTGCCA
This sequence comes from Vicinamibacterales bacterium, assembly GCA_036742665.1. GTDB lineage: Bacteria > Acidobacteriota > Vicinamibacteria > Vicinamibacterales > UBA2999 > Gp6-AA40. Next base: position 23,939 of record DAINQP010000006.1, read on the forward strand.
CGTACCTATACAGTCGCTGGTACTCGCCAATGGAACCCGTGGTATGGGGTGAGCACGTCAATCGCTCGAGCAGTCGCGAGAACGGCATGAATCTGAGTTGGATTTCGACGCAGATGGCGAGCGCGACGGTTTCGAGCGCAGTCGCGTAATCCGACGTGCGCATGCGGCGAACGCGGCCGAACCAGAAGCGCATAGGTCACGCCTGGTGTGTTCGCGGAGTGCCACGATGCCCCGGTCGCGCAGCTCACCAACGAGGCACGTCAGGTCGGCGCGTAGCACGTCAGGCGCGACGGCGTATTCCTCGATCATCGTGTCGCAGACGCTGGCGATCGTACGGCCCTGCATGATCAACCGCCACACACGGCTGCCGACGGCATCGAGGCCGTAGTACACGCCCGATTCGAGATTGAGGAGGACAGTTTCGCCGGAGAGCTCGCGACAGATGACCGAAGGATGGACTTGAAAATGATCGGTCGAACCGACATCCCTGCGGATGTCACGGTATCACGGAACGGACGTAACGCTTCTGACGAAGGCGTTCTCGAGCTCGGTCAGCGCTCTCAATTTGGCACGCGCTTCATCTGCCTCGCCAGCCGTCTTGAACGGTCCAACGCGCACGAGGTACAGGAGACCGCGTGACGCTTCAGTGGGAACCTCGAATGCCGGGAATCCCGACTGTGTCAGCTGCTGCACCAGGGATTGTGATCGATCGTGACTCGAGAAAGCGGCGACCTGCACCACCCATGTATCCGATGAGGCAGGTGTGGCGGCAACTGGCGCGATCGCCGCTTGCACTACGCTGGTCGCGTTTGTCACTGGGATTCCGGGTGCCGCTGGTGCGGTCGCTGGTGCTTGCGGCGGTGTTGCTGCTTGCGCGGACGCTGACGCTGGTGCGGGCAATGGACGCGAGCGCTGCGCCGTCACGGCAATGCCTCCGGCGACCAGAACGACGGCCATACCCACGAGAGCAAGGCCCGCCGTCTTCAACCAGGCAAAGCGCCCTTCACGCCGTACTTCACGATCCACTCGCCACTTCCAGAGCGGCGCAGTTGACGCTCCTTCACCGACCGGAGCAGGCGCGGTCTCCCACTCACGCTTCGGCAAGGTGGCGGGAATGTCGAGGAGCGCATGGAGTTCGGACGCCGTTTCTGAAGCCTCAGGCGTGCGGCGCCGATCGAACAGACCGGTACGATTTGTCGCGGCCGCTGACGCCGGTGCAGAGGCTACGGATGCAGGCGGCGAGAACGACGGTGCAGGTACAGAGAACGGCGGCACGGGCGCAGGAGCCACCAGTACCGACGGCGGCGCGGAGACAGCCACCGGCGTCGGCTCAGACGCGATCGGCCGAATCGGAATTCGCTCGACCACCTGGCCGCCCATGGAAATCTGTCCGGACACGATTTGCAGTTCGTCGATCGCTTCAGAGACGAGCGGCGGACCAATCACCGAGACACGCTCTGTCCGGGCGTGCGACATCGCGCGATCGCAAACGAGGTTGACGAGCCGGGGCACACCATTCGACGCCGCATGGATCAAATCGATCGCCGCCGATGCAAAGGCGATGCGCTCCTTGGTGCCGCCAACGGTCGCAAGACGATGCGCGACATATCCAGCGAGATCATCCCGAGTCAACGGTCGCAGCTCGCACCGCATCGTGACGCGCTGATCGATCTGGCGCATCTGGAATTGCTTCAGCCGCGTCTGCAGTTCGGGCTGGCCAACCAGGACAATCTGCAGCAAACGGCGTCCCCCTTCAAGCTCGGACAGTGCGCGGATCTCCTCGAGGAGTGGCTGCGCGAGATGCTGCGCCTCGTCGATGACGAGTACCGCGAACGCATCCACCGACTCCAACGAGGTCAGGAACTCGAAAAGCTGATAGCTCAGATCCGGCCGCGACGCGGTCGCGAGTCGCCCGCGGCGCAGGTCGTCCACCGAGACCTCGCCGAAATCCACGAGCAGCATCCGCAGCAGGTCTTCACGCGACAGCTGCGGATCGGGGACGAAGGTCGTGAAGGTCTTGCGATCGAGCTGATAGAGCGCAGCACGACACAGCGTGGTCTTCCCGGTCCCCATCTCGCCGGTGAGGACGATGATGCCCTCGCGGCGCCGAATGGCGGAGAGCAGGTCGTTGAGCACGCCGCTGTGGGCCGGGCTCTTATACAAAGAGCGCGGATCCGTGGAGAGACTGAACGGCTTGGCCTTGAGGCCGTAAAACGGCTCGTACGTCAGGGCGCCGGAGGTGGCAGCGGTCTGCGGACCGTCCTCGATGCCGGCATCCGAGGCGAGCACGTTGTCCGGGCTATAGCCCTTCCACTGGCTCATGTCGTACGCATCTATCGGCGCACGCGGTCTGCCATGACAGCCCACCGCCGGCCATTCGCGGCATTTACGGCCGGATCTCTGCATTCGTGCGCAACTGTGCGTGCCGGGGTGCGCCCTACACGCCGGCTGAAGCCGGACATTACTCGTCGGGTCCGGGTCAAGCCGGACACTACTTGGGTGCGAATGGGACCGACGTGGTCAGTTTTTGATGCAGGTAACCAGCGACCAGATTGGCGGGAAGCTGACTTTTTCGATGGAGATGGGTGTGAGCTCTGATTGCGCGAGGAATCCGGGAAGGTCGAGATCGGCTTTGAAGCCGATGTGAACGGTGAACGGCGAAATCGCCTGCTCGACACGCGCAACGACCGGCGTCCGGCTCCTGAAGTGATTCAGGATCACGATCTTTCCACCAGGCCGGCAGACACGACGCATCTCGTTCACGACGCGGACGGGATCGGACACCACGCTGATCACGTAGGGCGCGTAGACGATGTCGAAGGAGTCGTTGGCGAAGGTGAGATTCGCCGCATCCATCTCCTGCAGACGCACGTTCGTGACGCCCTTCTTGACCACACGCTCGTGAGCCTTCTCGAGCATGAGGGCGGAGAAATCGATCCCAGTGACGTGGCAGTGTTCTGGATAGAGCGAAACGTTGATGCCGGTGCCGACGCCGACCTCGAGGATCTTGTCGCCGGGCTTGATGTCCATGCGCTCCAGCGCGATGAGACGTCCCGGATGGAGCGTAGGACCGAAGGTCAGGTCGTAAACCTTGGCGATCTTGTCGTAGACGCGTTCAACGAAATCGTTTTCAACTGCGGTAACCGACAGCGCCCGTGACGCCGCGTCGGACCCGACAGTAGTGTCTTCTGGCTCGAACAGCGCCATTCGCGGGCTCCATCTCCGGTCAGGACGTTCAATAGGTCCTGCCCTTAAGCTGTTGACAGACTCGACCTTCGGCTACACACGCGATTCGCCCGCGCGCAGCGCCGTTCGGCACTATACAAGCCCCGGCGGGTCGGAACAAGCTCTGTTTACACGACCGTTCATAGACATTTCACTCCAGCACGTCGAGCGCGCGGTCGATCCGGCCCGGCAAAGCGGTCACCAGAACACCCTGCACGCGCTCCTTCAGGGCCGAGCAGAGGTTTCGCGCAATAGCGATTCCTTCCGCAGTGGCGGCCTCGGGGCTCTTGGCGCGGCGCATGCGATCGAGTACTTCATCGGGAATGTGCGATCCCGGCATTTCGTTGGCCATCCATTCGGCATCGAGCACACTGTCGAGCGGCCGCACCCCGAGAAGCACGGGAAGCTTCGCCTCGTCGAGGCGCTTCTCCACCCGATCGAACGATCGCGGATCGAAGATGGGCCGGGTGACTACGAAGTCAGCTCCAGCCTCGAGCTTGTACTCGAAGCGCCGCATTTCACGATCGAGATCTTCAGCGCCGGGATTCACGGTCACGCCAATGTGGAACGCAGTCGGCTGGCCGATCGCGTGTCCGCCGACGTCGGTGCCGTGATTGAACCGCGACACGGCATTGAGCAGACCGATCGAATCAACATCGACGACGGCGGTCGCATCGGAATAATCGCCGACCAGCGGCACATCGCCGGTGACCAGGACGATGTTGCGAACGCCCATCGCGTGCGCGCCAAGCAGATCAGATTGCAAGTCGAGCAGACTTCGATCGCGGGCTGAGCATTGCAGCACGGTTTCGATGCCCGTCCGCTGCTGTATCAGAACGGCCAGCGACAACGCACTCAGCCGCGGCCCCGTCTGCCCATCGGGAATGAGCACGGCATCGACGCCCTTCACCCGCACGGCGCGGGCCTGCTCGATCGCCTCTTCGCTCAGGTGCCCACGCGGCGGTACCAGTTCCACGACCGTGACCCAGCGGCGGCGCGCCAGCGCATTCGCCAGAAAGGACTTCTCTGCGCGTGCGACGGGCGTCACGACGGGTGCAGTGTGCACGGGTGCCGTCGGACGAGCCGGTGTTTTCAACGCCGACCCGCTGGTGATGGCCGCCTTGATCTGCGTGATGTGCTCGGGCGTCGTGCCGCAGCAGCCTCCGACCAGGCGTACGCGCGCGGCCGTGAATCGCCGTGCGTAGGAGGCCATGTATTCCGGTGAGGTGAGATACAGCGTGCGGCCTTCGATGTCGCGCGGGCGTCCGGCATTCGGCTGCGCGGACAACCGTGCCGACGTGAGTGCCGCCATGCGCTCCAGTGTTTCGAGCATGTGCGCCGGCCCAATGCTGCAATTGATGCCGATGACATCAGCGCCTGCCGCCTCCAGCGCCGGCACGAACTGCTCGGCGGGCGTACCGTCGAGGCTGTTGCCCTCGTCTTCGATCGTCATCTGCGCGACGATCGGCAGGGAGCAGATGCTCTTGACCGCGGCGATCGCGGCCACGATCTCGTTGACGTCGCGAAACGTCTCCAACATCAGCAGATCGACACCGCCCTCGACCAGCGCCTGCGTCTGCGCTCTGAAGCAAGCTTCGGCTTCGTCCGCGGCCGTCTTGCCCCACGGCTCGATGCGCAGCCCGAGCGGACCAATCGCCCCTGCGACATACACGTTCTTGCCAGCGGCGTGGCGCGCGAGCTGCGCGCCCGCGCGATTGATGTCGCGCATCTGGTCATCCAGACCGAATGACCGGAGCTTGATGCGATTCGCGCCGAAGGTGTTGGTCTCAATGACATCCGCGCCGGCACGCACGTAATCGTCGTGCACGGCGGACACGCGGGATGGATCAGTGAGGTTGAGGGCGTCGAAGCAGCGATTGATGAAGACGCCCTGCGCGTAGAGCAGCGTGCCCATCGCACCATCGCAAACGAGCACGCGCGTGTCGAGGGCGTCGAGAAAGGGCGTCAATTCGCGGGCGGCTGTGCTCCAGCAGGCGGCGCGACGAGCAGGTCAGCCTTGTCCCAGATGAAGTCGTCTTTGCTGTAGACGGCGAGCTCGTAGTCCTTGCCCATGAAGATCGCCGACACCGGACAGGCTTCCTCGCACATGCCGCAGAAGATGCAGCGCGTCTTGTGAATCTGATAGATGCTCGCGTAGCGGGGACCGGCCATCACCGTGCCGTCGTTCTCTGCGGCCTCCAGATAGATCGCGTCCGCCGGACAGGCAACCGAGCACAGGCCGCAGGCGACGCACTTCTCGAGGCCGTTCTCGTCGCGCATCAGGACCTGCTTGCCGCGATACTTCGGGAACACCGGGACTTTCTGATACGGATAATTGACCGTCACCGGCTTCTTGAACATGTGCCGGAACGTGGTGGCGAAGCCCTTGATTAGCGGACCGATCATATTGGCTTGATCATATCAACTCCCACCTGCCACGAACCATTAACCACCAACCACCAACCGACGGGTACAATGCCCGTGTGGAATCTCGCGCGCTTACGCCCGAGCAGTTCCTCCTGACACTGCTTGTCCGGCTGGCAGCGATCGCGGTGCTGGCGACCATGCTGGCGCGCTACCGCAGGTTTCGTCACATCCTGATCTTCGAGCGCCGTGGCTGGGTCGATCGGCTGGTCTTTACCCTGTCGATCGGCGTCCCGATCATGGCCGGCGTCACCAGCCGTGTGATCCTGAAGTACGACGCCGCCGATCTGACGCTCGAAGGGGCTCTACTCGCCGGACTGATCGCCGGTCCGTACACCGGTGCCTTGGTCGGCCTCATGGCCTCCATCCCACCGGTGTTTGCCGGCGAGGTGATCGCTTTGCCCTTCCTCGTCGGCTGCGGGTTCGCCGGCGGCGGTTTGCGCGAGGCATGCCCGAAGGAAGCGATCTGGAAATTCTCGCCATTCGTGCTGATGGACCTGCCCAAGCACATCTGGCACATCGTCCGAAAGATCGAACCCAACTGGCAGATCATCCTGCTGCTCACGCCGGTGGCGCTCGAGTTGCTGCGAGTCACGCTTGGCGTGCGGTTCGGCGGGGGGCGGCTCTTCTTCTTCAATTCACCGTCACCCTGGATGATGACGGCGGTGGTGCTCGCGACGGCGATCGGCGTGGCCACGCCGATCAAGATCTGGAACAGCGCCCGCATCGAGCATCGGCTGCAAGAGCAGGAAAAGGCGCTCCTGGCCGCGAAGATCGAGGCGCTCAAGAGCCAGATCAACCCGCACTTCTTGTTCAACACGCTGACGTCCATCTCCTCGCTGATCCGCTCACAGCCCGACACCGCCCGAACCCTGATCATCAAGCTCTCGGCGCTGCTTCGTCGACTGCTACGCAGTCACCAGCAGTTCGTGACACTGCGCGAGGAGCTCGAATCGATCGATGAATATCTCGACATCGAGGTGATTCGCTTCGGACCGAATCTTCGCGTAAAGAAGGAGATTGGTCCGGGTACGCTGGACGTTCTCGTGCCAAGCATGATCCTGCAGCCGCTGGTCGAGAACTCGATCAAACATGGGCTGTCGCGAAAGATCGGCCCCGGCTCGATTACCATCCGAAGCGCGCGCCACGCCGGACGCGCCATCATCGAGGTCGAGGACGACGGAATGGGATTCATGCTGGATCGGTTGGGAGAGCCGATGTCGAGCGGGATCGGTCTGGCCAACGTCCGCGAACGTCTTGCCGTCGTTTACGGCACGGCCTACCAATTGACGCTCGACAGTGAGCCGGGCCGTGGTACCAGTGCACGGATCGAGGTTCCAGAGCTCGTCGCACCTGAACAAATCACCGCATGAGTATCGCGATGCGCGTAGTCGTCGTTGACGATGAGCAACTCGCTCGCGAAGAGCTCTGCTATCAGCTCGAGCAGATGGACGGCATTCAGATCGTCGCCCAGGCGAGCAACGGCATCGAAGCGCTCGGTGCGGTCGAGCAGCACGAGCCCGACCTCGTGTTCCTCGACATTCAGATGCCTGGCCTCGGCGGATTCGAAGTCGCCCGGCGCCTGCTCGAGCATCAGGACGAAGCCCCGGCACTCGTCTTCGTCACCGCGTTCGACCAGTACGCCATCGAAGCGTTCGAGGTGAACGCCGTCGATTACCTGCTCAAGCCCGTGGAATCGGGACGGCTCGAACAGGCGCTGCAGCGGGCCCGTCGGAGGGTCGAGGCGGAACGTCCCGGCCCGTCCGTGCCGGTGCCCACGAACGATCAACTCGAGCAAATCGTCAAAATGATGGCCGCCGGGCGCCAGACGCGGCGCGACCAAGTCGCCATCCGTGTTGGCGAGCGGTTCGTTCTGGTCCAGGCCGAGGAAATCATCTATGCCTCGCTGGCCGACGAGTCGATTAACATAGTTACAGGGCAGGTTGCGGGCACGTCGAACTACCGGACCTTGGACGACCTGCAGGCACGGCTCGACCCGGATGTGTTCTGGCGCGTGCACCGCTCGCACCTGGTCAACATCAATAAGATCAAGGAGATTGTCCCTTGGTTCAGCAGGAACTACATCCTTCGGATGAAGGACGCGAAGGGTACGGAGATACCGGTGAGCCGGGCGCAGACGAAGCGTCTCAGGGACTATCTCAAGCTCTAAACGAACCGGCTCCGGTGTTCGAAACGGCCGCAGTGTTCGAGCCGGTGAGCGATCCCCCACTCGGAGAAATTCATCTCGAGGTCGAAGAGAAGCCGTCAGTCGTAATGATGCAGCGGCTTCACGTCTGGAAGGACGAACTCGTCGCCTGGTTCAAGACGCTGTTCTCCGCCGCCGTGTACGCCACGCTCATCGTCACGTTTGGATTCCAGGTTGCGCGCGTCGAAGGCCAGAGCATGGCGCCGACGCTGGCCGATCAGGATCGGCTCATCGTCAACAAGTTCGCGTATCGTCTCGGCGCGCCGCGCCGTGGCGATATCGTGATGCTCTATTACCCGCTGAACCCCGATAAGTCGTTCGTCAAGCGCGTGATCGCCGAAGAAGGCGATGAGGTCCGCATCGTTGACGGCCGTGTGTATGTCAACGACGTGCCGATGGTGGACGACTTCGTGCCGCCTGAGTATCGCAGCCACGACGACTTCGGACCGACGCGCATCCAAGAAGGCTACTACTTCGTGATGGGCGATCACCGGAACAACAGTTCCGATAGCCGGCACTGGGGCATGGTTCCGAAGAAGTACATCATCGGCCGTGTGCAAGTGCGTTGGTGGCCGATACCGCACGCGCGGGTGTTCTGACGGACCGATACACCGAAGTCACGCGGGTTCTCAACCGCGTACTCCTCCTCAACCTCGTCGTCGCCGTCGCGAAGATCGCGCTGGGTTATTACTCCGGTGCGGTGTCAATCCTCTCCGATGGGTTTCACTCGCTGACCGATTCGGCCTCGAACGTCGTGGCACTGGTTGGCGTGTCTGTCGCCCGTCGTCCGCCTGATGCCGATCACCCCTACGGCCATCGCAAATACGAGACGATGGCTTCGCTGGCGATTCTGGTGTTCCTCGTGGTCGTGCTGGTCCAGGTGCTGAGCGCGGCGGCCGATCGGTTGGTGAATGGCGGCACGCCCAGAGTCTTCCCCGAAGGCATCGGACTCATGACCGTGACGCTCATCGTCAACATTTTCGTCGTCTCGTACGAGATGCGCGCGGGCAAACGGCTGAACAGCGAGGTGCTGCGGGCCGATGCGAAGCACACGCGCAGCGATGTGCTGACCACCGGGGCCGTGCTCGGGGCATTGATCGGCGTCTGGTGGGGCTATCCGCTGCTCGACCCGATGGCGGCGCTGCTCGTCGCCGGGTTCATCGGCCACGCGTGCTGGAGCATCGCGCAGGAAGCGTCGCGCATCCTCGGTGATCAGATCGTCCTGCCGGAGCGCGAGGTCAGGGAGGTCGTGCAGTCGGTTCAAGGAGTGATTGGGTGCGAAAAGATCCGCACACGTGGCGCGGCAGACTATGCGTTTCTGGATTTGCACCTCTGGCTCGACGGCGACATGCCGCTGAAAACGGCGCACTCTGCCTCCCACGTCGTCAAGGACCGGCTGATGGCCAGATTCCCGCAATTGGCCGACGTCGTCATTCACATCGAGCCGCCTCCTTTAACACCTTCCAACGCCCAAAGCCCAATTCCCAACCACTCCCAACTCCCCAGCTCCCCAAGAAATCTGTAATGCAGCGCCCATGTCTTGAGATCGCCGCGCGGGCTCAGATAAGCTAAGAACTTTTGGCCACCTTAAACAGCGTGCAGCAAGGAAGAACGAAGAAACCATGAGCCGTCAAAGCCTGGAAGATCTGCTGAAAACCGTCGGGAACCCGGTCACCATGCTCCGCAACTCGCAAGTCGGCGCCTATGTCTATCCGGTCGTCCCCGCCGAATTCGCGAATTGGCGCGACGAACAGCGCGCGTGGAGAGATTCGTGCGTGCTGTTTGATCAGTCGCACCATATGGTCGAGCAACACGTCGAGGGCCCGGATGCCCTGAAGCTGTTCTCGTATCTGGCTACCAATAGCTTCAAGACCTTCCCCCTAGATCGGGCCAAGCAGTTCATTCCCTGCACGTATGACGGCTATGTCATTGGCGACGGGATCCTGTTCCACCTGGCCGAGAACAGCCTGTTGTTCGTGGGGCGCGCGCCGTCGGCGAACTGGATTCAATTCCACGCCGAGACCGGCGGGTTCAACGTCACCACAACGAAGGACGACCGCTCGCCCGGCCGCACCAAAGGCAAGGCCGTCATCCGTCGCCACTACCGTTTCCAGATTCAAGGCCCCAACGCAGCCAAGTTGATTGAGAAGCTGAATGGCGGCCCGATTCCCGACATCAAATTCTTCAACATGGACGTGGTGAAGATTGGCGGCCGCAAAGTGCGCGCGCTTCGTCACGGCATGGCCGGTGCGCCGGGGCTGGAGATCTGGGGGCCCTACGAGGAGGGCGAGGAGATTCGCGACATCATCGTTGAGGCCGGCAAGGACTTCGATCTCGTGCAGGTCGGCAGCCGCGCCTACCCGTCGAACACGCTGGAGTCAGGCTGGATTCCGTCGCCGCTGCCGGCGGTCTACACCGGCGAGAAGCAGAAGAAGTATCGCGAGTGGCTGCCCGCGGCGAGCTACGAGGGCACCGGGTCGCTCGGTGGGAGCTTCGTCTCCAACAACATCGAGGACTACTACATGACCTCGTACGAGCTTGGCTACGGTAACTTCGTCAAGTTCGATCACGACTTCATCGGCCGCGAAGCGCTCGAGAAGATCGAGCAGAAGCCGCATCGCCGCAAGGTGACGTTTGCGTGGAACGCGGACGACGTGAGCAAGATCATGCGGTCGATGCTCGAGCCGGGCGGCGACCACTACAAGTACATCGACCTGCCGCTCTCGAACTACGCATCGGCGTCGTATGACAAGATCGTCAAGGGCGGGCGCACGGTTGGCCTGTCGATGTTCAGCGGCTACAGCTACAACGAGCGGGCGATGCTGTCGCTGGGCGTGGTCGATCCCGACATCCAGATCGGCGAAGAGCTCACGCTGGTGTGGGGCGAGGAAAACGGCGGCACGAAGAAGACAACAGTCGAGCGGCACAAGCAGCTCGAGGTTCGCGCCGTCGTCAGCCCGGTGCCCTACTCCGCGGTCGTGCGCGAGACCTACGCGAGCGGCTGGCGCTCGAGCGGCAAGCTGTAGCTCGGTTGGTGGTTGGTGGTTGGTGGTTTTTGGAACCAAGAACGACTAACCACCAACCACTAACCACCACTTTCAGTGCGTGGACGCCGTCACCGGCGCGCCCGCGATCGCGCTGCGTGGCACATGTCGTCCAATGATGGCCAACGAGAGGAAGACCAGCGCCATCAGAATCGCCCACGACGTGAAGTACGCGGGCGACCCTCCAAGATTCAGCGCGTAGTTGCCGACGTACACGGCAAGCACATTGCCCACGCGTCCGAACGCCACCGCGGCGCCGACGCCCGTGCTGCGGATCTCGGTCGGATAGACGTGCGCGGCCAGCGCGTACATCGTGGTCTGCACCGCGTTGAGCAACCCGCCGGTGACCAGGAACATCGCCATGAGATTGAAGGTGTCCATCGGGTTGAGCGGGATCTGCGACATCACCAGCGAGCACACCACGGCAATCGCCGACATCCCGAGCATCGTCACGCGTGAACCGAGGCGCTGGATGATGAGCGCGCCCATCACCGCTCCGACGACGCCGCCGATGTTGACCATCGTGAGACCACGGCTCGCCGACGGTTGATCGAAGCCGGCGCCACTCAACATCGCCGGCACGAGTTGAATGGCCACGTAATTGACCATCAAACAGAAGAAGAACGAGCCCCACAGGCCGCTGGTATCGCGCAGGTACGAGGGCGCAAACAGATCACCAATGCTGGCGCGCTTTCCGGGCACACCCGCCGTCGCCGCCTCGACATAACTCACGTCATCGGGCACGTTGTGTCCGATTCGGCGCAGCAAACGCGTCAGCTCCGGCCAACGCTCCTTCCGTTGCGCCATGAAGCGCGGCGACTCGGGGAGCACAAACCACAGAATCGCGGCGAGGACGAGTGGAATGGCTCCGCCGATGATGAAGAGGTTCTTCCAACCATACACGGGGATGATGCGCGCGGCGAGTTCGGCTGCGACGAAGCCTCCGAGCGGAATGCAGACGATCGTGAAGGTCACCGCCGATGGGCGCTGCCGGCGTGGCACGTATTCCGATGCCAGGGTCGCCGCGTTCGGCATCGCGCCGCCGAGGCCGACGCCCGAGAGGAACCGCAGTATCAGGAGGGTGCCAGGAGTCTCGACGAACGCGATCGCGATTGTGAGAAGCCCGAAGGTGATCACGCTGGCCAGGAGCGCGGTGCGCCGGCCCAGTCGATCGCCCATCAGGCCGCCGAGGAGGCCGCCAATCATCATTCCGAATGGGCCTGACGCCAGCGCATTGATGAACGCCGCACGCGGCAGTCCCCATTCCCTGATCAGCGTCGGGATGGTGTTTGGCAGGAGCTGGTTGTCTACGCCGTCGAGAATGATGGTGAGCGCAGTGCCGAATACGAGCAGCTTCTGGTACCCGGTCCAGCGCCCTTCGTCGAGCACTGCACCGACATCGACCGTCTTCATTCGGATCCTCTCTCCCACGTAGGCCGCACGTTAACGAAGGGGCCGCCTCGAGGCGGCCCGAAGTATATCAGTCACCGCATATGATGCTCTGACGTGACCGACGCGGCGGCGCTCCTCCTCGAGATCTTCACGAACGACCTGTTGCCCGTGTTCGCCATTGCCGGTGCCGGATTCCTGCTGGCCCGATTCGCCGGCGTGCAGGTCCAGGGTGTGTCGCGGCTCACCTTCCATGTGCTCGCCCCGGCGCTGGTGTTCGATGTCCTGGTGTCGTCCACGCTCGATGCCGGGCAGTCCAGCCGGATGGCGCTGTTCTACATGCTCGTCACGCTCTCAGCGGCGATCATGGCCAGAATCGCCGCGATCCCACTGCGGCTAGACCGCCGCATGCTCGCAGCATTCATGCTCGTGGCAATCTCGTCGAACAGCGGCAACTACGGGCTGCCGGTGACGCTGTTGGCGTTCGGCCGAGACGCGTTGGCGTTTGCCAGCGTGTACTTCGTCTCCAGCGCGATCTTCAGCTATACAGGCGGCGTGCTGATCGCGGCCAGCGGACGCCTGAGCACTCGCGAGGCGGTGACTCGCCTTTTCCGGGTACCGGCGTTCTATGCAGCCGTGGCCGCGCTGATCATCATGGCCTTGCACCTCACGGTGCCGCCGATCGTCATGCGGCCGATCACGATGCTCAGCGACGCTGCGTTGCCACTGATGATTCTCGTCCTTGGCATGCAGATCGAGCGCGCGACGATGCCGGAGCGTCCCGTCGTCGTCGCAGCAGCCGTCGGGGTGTCGCTGATCCTCATGCCGCTGGCTGCGATTGGCTGGGCGCACGTCGTCGGGCTGAAAGGGCCGGCGTTTCAGGCGGGAGTGCTGCAGTCGTCGATGCCGACGGCGGTGATGGCCACGATTCTTGCCTTGGAGTTCGACGCACAGCCACAGTTCGTGACCAGCGTGGTGTGTATCGCTACGCTCCTCAGCCCAGTGACGGTGACGCTGCTAATCGCATACCTGCAACGTAGTGGGTAATGAACGCAGCCACGCCGCAGCCGGCGATCACTGCCGCCAGCGGCACGGCGGTGCCATTGGCAAACGCACCGACGAGCGCGCCCGTCACTGAGCCGAGGACGAACTGAACGGTGCCAAGCAGCGCCGAGGCACTACCGGCCACCTGGCCATGCGGCGCCATCGCAAGCGCCGTCGTATTCGGCAGCACAAAGCCATGACTCATGATGAAAAAGAACAGCGGCACGAGGATGCCGGCGAATCCTCCCAGTCCGGTATAGGCATCGAACAACAGGACGAGGCTCGCGCTCAGTGCCACCGTGAGCATGATGCCGACGATGCGTCTCGCATCGAGCCGTGAGGCCAGCCAACGATTGAACTGTGACGCGGCCATGATGCCGATGCCGTTGATGCCGAAGAAGATTCCGTATCGCTCGGGCGGCACGTGAAACAGCTCGATGAATACAAAGGGCGAGCCTGAGATGTAGGCGAGCAGTCCGGCGAAGATCAGCGCGCCCGACAGGACGTAGCCGATGTAGGTGCGGTCGCGAAGCAATTGCCCATAGACGCCGATGACCTTACCGATCGGCTGCGGCCGTCGTCGTCCGACGGGCAGGCTCTCGGGCAGAAACGCCATGACGACAATGAGCCAGAGGACCGCGTAGCCGGCCAGCAGCCAGAACACTGATCGCCAGCCGAAGTTGACCAGCAGTTGTCCCCCGATGAGCGGGGCGAGAATCGGTCCAAGCCCGAACACCAGCATCAGCATCGACAGCATCCGGATCGACCCGAGCTGATCGAAGTAGTCGCGCACGACGGCGCGCGGAATGACCACGGGCGCGCACCCACCGAGCGCCTGCAGAAAGCGGAAGGCGATCAGCGCGCGGACGCTCTCGGCCCACGCGCAGCCGAGTGACGAGACGATGAATACGATTAGGCCGAAGTAGAGCGCGGGCTTGCGGCCGACGGCGTCAGACAGCGGCCCGTAGAATGCCTGCCCGATGGCAATGCCCGCGAAGTAGGCGGCGAGGCTGACCTGTACCGCGGCGGCATCAGCGCTGAATTCGCGCGCGATGGTCGGCAGCGCCGGCAAGTACATATCGATCGCCAACGGGCCAATGGCGGTCAGCGCACCAAGGATCAGCGCGAGCCGGCGATATTCGGCTGACGTCACCGGGGCGCGGAGCGACGATAGTGCCCCGATCGACCACCGGATTTCTCGACGAGGCAGATGTCGCCGATGACCATGTCCTTGTCCACGGCCTTGACCATGTCGTAGATCGTCAATGCCGCGACGGAAACCGCGGTCAGCGCTTCCATCTCAACACCGGTCTTGCCCTCGGTGCGAACGCGCGCGTCGATGCGGTAGCCGCGACGGGTTGGCGTCAGGTCGACACTCACGTGAGTCAACTGCAGCGGATGACACAGCGGAATGAGCGAGGCCGTCTGCTTGGCGCCCATGATTCCGGCCAGCCGTGCCGTCTGCAGCGGATCGCCCTTGGCCACTTTGCCGGTGCGAATCAGCGTGAGCGCCGCGGCGCTCATCGTAATCTCGCCGTGCGCCAGCGCTTCGCGGCTGGTGACCGGTTTCGCGCCCACGTCCACCATGTGCGCCTTGCCGCTGTCGTCGAGGTGCGACAACTTCTTAGCCACTCTGTTGTTCCCCCTGCGCCAGATAGAACGAGAGGCTCTCGAGCGACACGGTCAGATCGACGCTCTTCAGCTTGACGTCTTTCGGCACTTTCAGGGCACCCGGTGAGAAGTTGAGGATCGCTTTGACGCCGGCGGTCACGACCTGATCCACGACGGGCTGCGCATGTGGCGCGGGCACGGCGATGACGGCAATGTCCAGCCGATCGCGGCGCACCACCTTCTTCAGCTCCTTGATGTCGTAAATAGGAACTCCACTTCGCGATTCGTGGCCGATCTTCTCGTTGGCGGCGTCGAAGAGCGCGGTGATCTCGAAACCTTCCTGACGAAACCCCGGGTAATCGGCCAACGCGAGGCCGAGATTGCCTGCGCCCATGATGGCCACCCGCAGATGGCGATCGAGGCCGAGAATCTGCCGGAGGTGGCGGCGCAGTTCCTTGACGTAGTAACCGACGCCCCGGACACCGAACTCGCCGAAGTACGCCAGATCCTTGCGAATCTGCGCGGCGTTGAGATGGAACTGCTCGGCCAGGGACTGGGAGGAGATGGTTTGTGTGCCGGCAGCGTCGAGTTCGTTGAGACACCGCAAGTAGACCGACAGGCGATTCGTAGTGAGCTCAGAGACCTGTTCTGGTGTCTGCCTACGCTTGTTCGAACGATTCACAAGGTTCTAATGCTAGCATCTGCGGCATGGCGCAGACCATGCCGACCCCGCGTGAGACGCAAGAATCCGGCGGTTTTCAGCCCTATGTCCCGGCCTCGCAGATGGTGCCGGAGTTCACGCCGAAGGCCATCATTCTCGGCGCGCTCTTCGGTCTGGTCTTCGGCGCATCGACGGTCTATCTCGGCCTGCGCGCGGGACTGACGGTCAGCGCATCGATTCCGATTGCGGTCCTCGCCATCTCCGTCCTCAAGAAATTCGGCGGCTCGACGATCCTCGAGAACAACATCGTCCAGACCATCGGATCAGCCGGCGAATCGATCGCCGGAGGCGTCGTGTTCACCATCCCGGCGCTGCTCTTCCTGATGCCGGATGGCCCGAAATATTTCAACTACACCCAGATCACGATGCTGACCTTTGCGGGCGGCATCCTCGGCGTGCTGATGATGGTGCCGTTGCGGCGCGCGCTCATCGTCAAGGAACACGGTGTGCTCCCCTACCCTGAAGGCACGGCGTGTGCTGAGGTGCTGGTCGCGGGTGAGCGCGGCGGCAAACTGGCGGCTCTGGTCTTCGGAGGCCTCGGTGTCGGCGCGTTGTGGAAATCGCTGTCGTGGATTTTCAACCTGTTCCTGCAGGTGATCGGCTACTCGACGCCCAGAACGAGTCAGTTCCCGAACGCGACGATCAACGTCGACATCTCGCCGGAGTATCTTGGCGTCGGCTACGTGATCGGACCGCGCATCTCCGGGATCATGTTCGCGGGCGGCGTGCTCTCGTGGCTCGTGTTGCTGCCGCTGCTGTCGATTCTCGGCGAGTACATCACCGTCCCGTTTCAGCCGATTCATCCGAACTTCGCGAAGAACCCGGCCACCGGTAATCCGTTCCTGCTGTCGGAGATGGCTCCGGCACAGATCTGGAGCGCCTACATCCGCTACATTGGCGCGGGCGCCGTACTGGCATCGGGTCTCATCACACTGGGGCGCACCCTGCCGACGATCGTGTCATCGGCGAAGGGCAGCCTGAAAGATCTCTCGGCTGGCGCAGGCGCTGTCGTTCAGACGAGAACCGAGCGCGACATCCCGATGATCGTGGTGCTCGGCGGTTCGCTGCTGCTGGGACTGTTCCTCGCTTTCTCACCCGGCCTGCCGATGCAAGGCAACGTGCTCGCCGCCGTCCTGATTCTGATCTTCGGCTTCTTCTTCGCGACGGTGTCGTCGCGCATCACCGGATTGATCGGCACATCGTCGAATCCGATCTCGGGCATGACGATCGCGACACTGATCCTCACCTGCCTGCTGTTTGTCGGCCTCGGTTGGACCGGCGACGTGTATTCGCCGATCGCCATCTGCGTCGGAGCCATCGTCTGCATCGCCGCCGCGAATGCGGGCAACACCTCTCAGGACCTGAAGACCGGGTTCCTCGTCGGTGCAACTCCGCTCTATCAGCAGATCGGTCTGGTCATCGGCGTCGTCACCTCGGCCTTCGTGATTGGCGTCACGCTGCTCTATCTCCACGAAAATCTCGGCGGGATCGGCTCGGCAAACCTCGCTGCACCGCAGGCGACGCTGATGTCGACGATCATCCGCGGGCTGCTGAACCAGAACCTGCCGTGGGGACTCGTGCTCGTCGGCGTGTTCGTCGCCATCGTGCTCGAGCTGTGCGGCATCCGGTCGCTGCCGTTTGCGGTGGGCTCATATCTGCCGATCGCAACGACCGCTCCGATCTTCTGCGGCGGTCTGGTCCGCTGGTGGGTCGAGCACAAGACCGGTCACTCGCAGGAATCGGATGTCAGCTCGGGCACGCTTTTCAGCTCAGGTCTCATCGCCGGCGGCTCGATCATGGGCATCATCTTCGCGCTTCTGGTCGGCACTGGCGCCATCAACGCGCCTCAGGTGCTGGGCACGTGGTTCCCCTACTTCAGTCAGCCGACGGCGGTCGGCCAGCTCGCCAGCCTTGCGCTGTTTGGCGCACTGGCGCTAGTCGTGGCTCGAGTCGGGTTGCGAAAAGTACAATGACGATGTGAACTGGCTCGCATTTCGAGTCCTCCTCATCGTCCTCGTCGTGGCAGGGAGCGCCTGGCCCCAGGCGCCCACGCGGCGGCTCACGACCATCGACGCGCTCAAGCAATATCCCGGCTTCTTCCATCTGCAGAGCGTGCTCCTTCGTGGCGAAATCGATGACGCGACGAACAGGCTTCAACTGAAAGCGGACGAGCAGGCCATCCACGTCATCCTTGACGAGGGTGTGGCGACAAAAAAGGGCGCCGTGGAAGTGCGTGGCGTGCTCATCGATGTTGGGCGGCTCGAACCCGGCGACCCGCGCGTTGGTGGATTCGCCGAAGGACGCGACGCGGATCGCTGGCCACGTCCGGGCGAGGAATTGTTTGTCCGCATCAGTGCGGTCGCCGAGGTGCCTCCGTCCGCGACAATGCCAAGCGTGCGCGCAATCGCGCTCGAGCCGTGGAAATTCGACACGCAGAAAGTGACCGTGATCGGCAACTTCCGCGGACGGAATCTGTTCGGTGATCTACCTGGCGCACCGGGCAAGAGCCGCTACGATTTCGTGCTGCGCGGCGTCGAAGGTGCAATCTGGGTGACGAATCTGCGGCCGCGCGGCAGCGGCTTCGAGTTGGACGTCAATCGGCGCGTGGACAGCGATCGCTGGGTCGAGGTCACGGGCACCATCGTCAGAGAGCGAGGTCTCGTCTCGATTGACGCGTCCAGGCTCACGATGGCCAAGGCTCCGCAGACGATTGAAGCGCCCGCAGAGTCAGCGGTGCCCGCAGTGACGCTCGAGCCCGTGCGAGTGGTCTTCAGCTCGCCAACCGATGGCGAGACCGATGTCGCCGCGTCGGGCGCTATCCGCATTCAGTTTTCACGTGGACTGAACGAACCATCGTTGGCTGGGCGGCTGCGCGTTTCCTATCTCGGCGCCCCAGCCGATTCGACCCTGCCGTTCCAGACCACGTACGACGGCGCGAACCGTGCGCTGGTAATGAAGATGATACAGCCGTTCGAAGCGCTCCGTACTGTGAAGGTCGAGATCCTCGAGGGCGTCAAGGCATTCGACGGCGGGCCGGTCACGCCGTGGAGCCTTACTTTTTCAGTAGGCGGGTAGCCAGGTCAAAGGGCAAAGGCAAAAGGTGCCCTTTGCCTTTTGGCCTTGATCGTCAGGGCACGATCTGAAAATCGGTGATCTGCTTCTCTCGCCCCTGCGTCACCTCAATCGCATAATCTCCTGCCGCAAAGGGCGCCAGCATCGCATCAACGACGATCCATCGAAACGCGCCCGACGGATCGGCGCGTTCGCTGACTTGCGCGGGCACCGAAAGCTCGTTGTGATTGCGATCGAGGATGCGCGCGCTCGCCTGCGTCGGCACTGACGTTGCGAGCTCCAGCTTCAGGCGATCGCTGCGCATGAAGCGCGGATCTGCCGTACGCATATAGCGAGGACCCGTGGAAAGCCCACGTCTTGATATGACTGCCTCGCCCAGCGCGGATCCATCTCTCAGGACCACGCGAGCCGTGCTGGTGAGCTCGGCTTTTTCGTCCGCCTGCGAGCGGATGCGCACGCTGACAGCGTACTCACCGGCGGCGATCCCGCCGCTTTCAGGCACCTGAATGCTGAAGGGCCCCTCGTCGGGCTTCAAGTCAACCGTACGCGTCATCACCTCCTGGCCGCGCGCATCGACCACGACAACTTCGGCCTCGGCGCCCGCCGTCCATGCCAGCTGGCGACGTGTCTGGTAGTCCAGTTCGCCGACGACCCAGAAAGCGCCACCACGCGTGTTTTCAGGAGAATTTCGAACCCAGGTTGACGTGCGAATCCGGAAGGCCGATCGCGCATTCGCAGGAGTGGAGGCGGCGAACGCTTTGCCCGCCACGCCGCGTGAGCCGGCGCTGCTGACCAGATCATCGGCCGTTCGTCCGCGGTAGCCGCGCCGGACGCGAACTTTGACGCCCTCGCGCTTGACGCGAACGGTCGTCGCACGAAACCGTCCGTCCAATTTTGTATTGGATGAGGAGTACGTCAGCAGGTAGTAGGACGAGAGATCGTCCACGATGCGGGTGATCTGTGTGTCGAGATTAGTGGTATCGGCGATCACGACACCGTCGGTGTTATCGGCGATGAACCGGAGGCTGTCCTGCCGCGACGCAGCGTTCGTGCTGGCGTCTCGCTTGGCGGCAGAGCCGTTGGCGCCGCCCGCGGGATCGGCGGTGAGTCCGCGCGGATCGATGGCATAGAAGGAGATGTTGCTGCGGTTGGCGTTCTCGGTCACCGACCGGAGACGCTGGCTGTGATCGAGCGCGGCGAGGGCCACGCGGTCGGCCTCGCACTCGACGTAGTTGACCTCTTTCGAACCGCCGGTCGGTTCCGACTTCTCCTTGTCGTTCTCTTTCTCCTTGTCTTTGTCTTTGTCCTTCTCCTTCGACGGCCTGCGCAGCAGTCGATCGACGAGACCACCCTGGTCGGGCTTCTGCGCGGCCGCCAGACTTTCGTTCTCACGAAACAGTACCCAGCCGTCGGAAATCGTAAGAACCGCTTTCCGCTCGTCGCGAACGCCGCCCAGATCGGCCACGAGGCCGTCGAGCACGTCGAGCGTCAGCTTCTCACGGCGTCGTGCCTTCATTTCATTGCCGGGCGTGTTGCCATTCGAACCGGCTGCGGCATAGCAGTTGTCGTACAACGTCTCCTTCTGATCGCGACGCTCAGCCCGCCCTCCCCGCGCCCAGGCCCAATCGCTCTGCATGATGTTGGAGATAACCGTTGGCTTGCGGCCGAACTTCATCTCGCTGGGCGACATCTCCGGGGTCATCACCGCGACCATGTCATCCGGACCGATCACGCGATCGAGGATTTTGATGAGTGGCAGCCGCATGCTCGAGGAGGCCTCGATCTGCGTGTTGTAGGTATCGAGAAAGATCACGAACACCCTGGCTCGCGACGATCCGGGAGCGCCGACCTGGACGTGCTCAAACGCGTCGATCGTCTGCGGAACGCCATCCTCGAGCAGTTCGAGATCGTTGGCCTGCAGGTCGTCGATGGCCTTCCCGTCGAGCGAGGCGTACACGTCCACGCGGATCGCGTTCGTGCCGGGTCGCACTGATGGACCGCTTTGCGCTCGCAGCGACACGGCCGCGAACAGGACGAGCAGGGTGAGGGCAGCTCGACGCACAAGGAACCCCAGGTGACAGGCTGGCTTAGGGAGTGTACTCTCGACAACTCCAACTACCAACGCCCAACTTCCAACCACTCCCAAATCCCAATTCCCAAGCACCCTTGAGTTGGCGCCTTGTGAGTTATTGGGAGTCGCGAGTGGTTGGGAGTTGGGATTTGGTCCTTGGGAATTGTCAGGGCACTACACGAAACGAGGTCATCTGCTTCATCTGTCCCTGGGTAACCTCGATGGCGTAATCGGATGGACCAAATGGCGCGAGGCCGAGATCGACCACCACCCATGTAAAGCCAGCCGCATCGGGGCGGGTGCTGACCTCGACGGGAACGGAAATCGTCTGGCCATTGCGATCGATCACGCGCGCCGTGGCCGACTCGGTAGACGAAGTTGCCAATTCGAGCCGGATGCGCTCGTTCCGCTGGAACCGCGGGTCGACCGTTCGCAGATGCTGCGGGCCCGTGGTCGGTCCACGACGCCACATGAGCGCATCGCCAAGCGATGGCGGCGATTTTACGGAAATGCGAGCCGTATCGATCAGAGCGAGTTCCCCTTCCATTGGAGAACGCAGACGGACGCGTATCGTGTAGTCGCCCGACTGCATGCCGCCGGCATCCGGCAACTGGACAGTGAATCCGCTCTCACCGGGTTTGATTTCGAGGCGTTGCGACGCCACCTGCGCATTGTCTGAACCCGTCACGGTGATCTCAGCCTGCGCACCGCGCGACCATGCCGGAAGGCGCTTCGTCTGCTGATCGAGTTCACCGACGATCCAGACCGTACCACCCGAGAGACCCGCGCGTGACCACGCGGCGGCGCGAATCCTGAACTGCGCCCGCGCATTGAAATTGACAGCCGGTGGTGCGACAGTCGCTGGCGCACCGGTCGTGGAGCCTCCTCCGGCTTCGAGCGCGGCGGGACCCACTCCACCTCGCGAGAGCTCTTCGGTCGTGTAGCCGCGGTAGCCCTTACGCGCACGCACGGTGACGCCGGGGCGCTTGAGCCGCACCGAGATCGATCGAAACCGCCCATCGAGCTTGGTATTCGTCGTGTAGTACCCCATCAAGTAGTACGACGACAGATCGTCGACGATCCGGCGTAGCGCGGCATCGATGTTGTTGGTGTTGATCACGGACGTGCCGTCGGTATCAGCCGCCAGAAATCGCAGCGCCTCCTGACGGTTCCGAAGATTCGCCGCGTCCTGGATTGGCGATGGCGGCTGCTCGGGGCCGATCGGCGCATCGAACGCCACGAGGCCGCGCGCGTACACGGGATAGAAGGTGACATTGCCGCGATTGGCGGTCTGCGTGAGATTCTGCAGGCGGAACTCGTGGTCGAGCGCTGCCAATGCCATCCGGTCAGCCTCGCACTGAACGCGAGGTGATCCTTGTAACTGCCCTGTATCTGACGGCTGCGGGCGGGGCGGCCGCAGCAGAACGTCGCCGGGGCGCAGGCCCGTATTGTCTTTGTCGAACGCCCGCGCGAGCTTCGAGTCAGAACGATAGATGACCCATCCTTCGGTGACCGCAAGAACCGCTTTGCGCTCCTCGCGGATGCCGTTGAGGTGCACCATCAGATCTTCGAGCGCATCGAGCGTCAGCTTCTCGCGACGGCGCGCCTTCATCTCCTTCGCAATGCCGACTGTCTGGAACGCGTCGGGATAACAGGCGTCGTAGAGATCTTCCTTTTCGTCGTTGTCAGAGCCTGGCAGACGGCCGCGCTTTCCCCACAACCACTCGCGCTCCAGCATCCTTGAGATGACTGTGGTCTTGCGCTGGAACGTGATCTCGGTTGCCGCCATCTCCGGCGTCATCACCGCCACCAGGTCGTCGGGCCCGAGCACGCGGTCGATGAAGTTGATGAGCGGCTGCCGCATCGTCGCCGAGCCTTCGATTTGCGTGTGGTAGGTATCGAGGAAGATCACGAACACGCGGGCCCGCGGGTCGCCCGCCATCTGGCGGCTCTGCTCGATGGTGTTCGGCTCGACGCGGAGCTCCTGCGGAATCCCGGTGCGGACCCGGACGTGCTCGAACGCCTCGATCTTCTGAGGCACGCCGTCTTCGAGGATCTCGACCTCGCTCTCCTGGATGTCGTCGATGGGCTTGCCGTCGCGCGTGGCATACATGTCGACGCGGATGTACGCCGCGCCGCTGCGGAACGTCGGCTGGTTCTGCCTGTTCTGCGCGTTCAGCGAGACCGCTGCAAGCGCGAGCACGATGAGAAGGGAGATTCGGCGCACACGAACTCCAGATCAGGCTGGCTCAGGGAGTTTACGTCCAGAGCGGACCCTCGTCGAGTAGCTTCTGGACCTCGCCCCGAACCTGGGCAATGAGCGCGTCGCGGTCGCCGATCGTCAGACCCGCCGTCGGGATCGGCGCCCCAATCCGGACGCTGACGTTGACCGGCCGCACGAATGCGCTGCCCTTCCGCATCGCATCGCGTCCACCCTGAATGGCCACCGGGACGATCGGCGTCTGGGCTTCGATGGCCATGATGAAGCCACCCTTCTTGAACGGGAGCAGATTGCCGGTACGGCTGCGCGTCCCCTCGGGAAAGATCAGGAATGAATTGCCCTTCCGCAGCGAATCGGCACCCTTTGAGATGGACGTCATCGCCTGCTCCCGATCGCCACGATCGACGGAGACGAAACCGGCAACGTCGAACGCCGTCTTCATGATTGGAAACTTCCGCAGTTCGGCCTTGTAGAGAATCTTGATGCGCGGGTGCAGGGCTTCGAAGAGCACCGGCGGATCCACGTTGCTCTCGTGGTTCGAGCAGTAGACCGCGGCATGTCGTGGGAGGTGTTCACCTCCGGCCACCTTCCAGCGGATCCCGGCCAGCGCCAGGGCGAGCCGCACGCCACCGTGACCCAGTCGATATAGACCGTCCGTCGATCGCAGGACGATACCCACGAACAGGCCAATAGGGCCGGCGACCGCAATGTACACAACGGTCGCGACGTACGTGATCACGGAGCGGACGACAAACATCGATGATGGATTGTGTACAGAAAAACGCCCGGACGATCCGTCCGGGCGTCCGCCTTCGCCCACAGGCTACGGCGGGAGGTTCAGGATACGCTATGCGAGCTGGGGCTACGAGGCTCGCGCGGCCGTCCGGCGTGTCGCGGCGGCGATCACAACGGGTGCCTTCACCGGCGGCTTGGCCACCTTCGCCACCTTCGCGCGCGCGGTGGCGCGAGCCAGGTTGCGGGCCTTCACCATGAAGCACTTCTCGAGCGCGCTGTCGACGCGGGACTCGACGTCGGGTGCCTTCTGGCGCATCACCTCGGAGACTTCCGAGATAATCAGTGCCTTGGCCCGATCGAGCATCCGCTTCTCGCGGAACGAGAGGCTCTTCGACTTGCTCAGGAACGTGAGGCTCTTGAGGACATCGGCCATGTCGTAGATCGAACCGGTGCGCATCTTGTCCGAGTTGTCCTTGAAGCGCCCTTTCCAGTTCTGATGGTTGTCGATGCGGCCATCACTTAGAAGGCCGAAGAGACGCTCGACCTCTTCATCGCTGATGGCCTTCCGCAGACCAACGTTATCGACGTTGGCGACGGGCACGAGCACCGTCGTGTCGTTCGACACGATCCGCAAATGAAAGAAGCCGCAGGTGGTGCCAAGAATTGTTTTCTCTTCGATACGTTCAACGATGCCGAGTCCATGGTTCGGGTAGATGACCTTGTCACCGAGCTGGAATGTCACGTTTCCCCCGTCGAAGGTTGATGGTAGGACCGGGTCCTGTGCTGGGAACAGCACCCATGAGTATACCGCACCGGCGTGTAGTCTTTCAACGGAATTGCCCGAAAAAAGCCCGATTTCGGCACTTCAGACCCGCTCGCTGCCCGTTCGCCGCAGCCGGACCGGGATGCCGGACGGCTCAGTGAGATTGGACGTAAGTCACACGATTGTCAGGACTTGAATAGAATCGCGTTCATGCACGTTCGCGTGACGACTGCGCTGATGAGTCTGTTCGCAGTCGTACAGCTCACGGCTCAGCCGGCCATCCTCGCCCCCTACTCTCCGACGCCCATGGACGTCGTCCAACGGATGCTCACATTCGGGAAGGTCGGAGCGCGAGATGTGGTCTATGACCTGGGATGTGGTGACGGACGCATCGTGATCGAGGCGGCACGCGTGTTCGGTGCACGCGGCGTCGGCATCGACATCGATCCAGTATTGGTCGCGCGTGCCCAGGCCAACGCGAAGGAGGCTGGCATCGAATCGCTCGTCACATTTCGCGTGCAGGACGCGATGACGGTGGACGTCTCCGACGCGACCGTCGTGACGCTATACCTGCTGGCCGCATCGAACGTGAAGCTACGTCCGATCTTGACGAAGACGCTTCGCCCTGGGGCCCGCATCGTCGCCCATAACTACCCGATTGGTGATTGGGAACCTGACGTCGTGGATACGTTCACCGACGCCGCAGGCACGGCACGAACGTTGTTCTTGTGGACGATCCGGTAGGGCATTGTTGATCGGTGATCTTTGATTGGTTGTTGATTTACGGATTGTCGATGGGTGATTGGGTAGCCGCGGGCTGGACCGGCGTCAATCGATAATCAGGAATCAACAACGACTCATTAATCAAACATCACAAGTCATCAATGTCTTCAGGCGCGCGCCACTGCGAGCTCGACAATCTCCTCGATCAGTTGCACGTAGGTGCGGCCCGACTTCCTCGCCGCCATCGCGAACTCCGCCTTCGAACTAAGCCAGGGATTCGGATTGACCTCGATCACCGCGACTCGCCCGTTCGGCTGGAGCCTCATGTCGACGCGGCCGTAGTCGCGCAATTCGAGCGCCTGGTACGCAGCCACTGCGGTTTGCTGCAGCGTGGCCAACGCTTCTTCGGGAAGATCGGTCGCGATCGCCGATTTCGTATCGCGATACGCTTTCGTGCCTTTGCCCCACTTCACTTCCGCTGAGGCAATTCGCGGCGTGCCGTCCGGCAGTTTCGATAGATCGAGTTCCACGACTGGCAAGGCTTCAGGCTTATCGTTGCCGATCACGCCGACGTACATCTCGCGGCCTTCGACGTACTCCTCGATCAACACCGGCGAATCGAAATTGGCATGCAGCCAGTCGATCCGTTCCATCAGTTCGCGGATCGAGTTGACCACTGCGCTGAACTCAATGCCGATCGACCCGTCCTCGCGCGCCGGCTTGACGATAACCGGGAAATGCAGGTCGTGGGAGAAATCGAGACGGCCGCGGTAGGACTTCGCAAAGACTGGCGTGTGAACGCCGTGAAACTGGAAGATCTTCTTGGCCAGGGCTTTGTCCTGCGCCATCATCAGGCCGTGCGTGCCTGAGCCGGTGTATTTCTTGCCAATCAGTTCAAGAAAACCCGCGATCTTGAAGTCCGCCGTGTCGTCGTCGGCAAATGACTCGGTCAGGTTGAATACCAGGTCGCATTCCATTCGAGCCAGCGACAACAGGCTCTTCGCCGTGCCATCGAGCTCGTGCATCGCCGGATCGTGACCGAGCTTGGTGAGCGCCTCGGCAACCTCTTCTTCGACTTCCTTCTTGTCCAGCGTGCGGGTAACCGGCGACTTCTCGTTTGACGCGGCCGGTTCATCGGTCTCGTCTACCAGCACGCGGTCGTACAAGACGATGATCTTGAGTCTGCTCATCGCACTCGATCAATGCCCAATGCCCAATGCGCAATGCTAAATGGCGAACGAAAGACCTGTTTGGGCATTCGGCATTGAGCATTCGGCATTGCGCGTTGTTCAGCGTTGTTCAAATTGACCCCGGGTGAGGAAGTTCATCGCCAATGTGGTGGCCAGCGCGGTGACCTCGACGAGGTAGCGAGCCTCTTCGCCCACCTCGCCCCACAGTTTCATGCGTTCACAGGTCCGGCAGATCGACTCGATCAGTCCGCGCACGATCGGACGACGGACGCCGGTCCAGTATGTGATCTTCTCGACCAGCTCTGGAGTGTACTTTCGCACGATGTCGGCCGCCGGCTTCGCTTCCTTGCGCCGTCGCGTGAGGAAGATCTGCCCGAGGTGCGCGTCGAGCGCGATGTCGATACGCGCCTGCTGTTCCTGTGCAGCCTGCTCGTAGAACTGTTCGACCGTCACGCTGATGTCATCGGGCGTGACGTCCACCTCGCCGGTCTTGACGATCGGCTCGACGTCGGCGAGCCTGCGCGCCACCCGCTCGACGTAGCGCAGCTTGCGCATGGCGGGCCAGCCTTTGTATTGGCGCCGCCATGGACTGCGCGGGGTGAGCCAGACGGCGAACGTCTCAGCAAAGTCCTCGTCGGGATGCTTCTGCGCGTACCAGCCTTCGATGTGCCGGACGAAGTGCTTGCTGAATGGGATCGGACGGTATTCGTCGCGATACGTACGGAAGAACGGGCCGAACAAATCGCGCCATTCGGGTGTGGTGTACAAGCGATAGGCGTAGTTGAAGACATGACCGGCCTCGTGCCGCATGTACATCATGATCTGCCGCTCGTTCTCGAGCGCGTCGGCCGCCTTCTCGATCTTCTGCAGGTTCGGATCAGCCAGGTAGAACGGGATGCCGAGCACCGGCTGCTGGTCCGGGCATCCCCACTCGTCGGTCAGATAGCAGACCGGACGAAAGCGTTTCAGGCCGCGCCGATCGATTTCCTTGTACAGCTGCCGGACGTATCCCTCGACCGGTGAACCCTCGACGCGCAGGCCCAGTTCGCTGACCTTTTTCCCGAGGACCCCGCGAATTTCCGGGTCCAGGGTCTCGAATCTGGCCACGCTGGAATTATCACCGCTTTTCGTGCATCAACGCGAGCGTGTTGCCTTCGCCATCCCTGAAGAACGCCATCCACAGCTCGTGATCGGGAAGCTTCGCGATCATGTGCGGTGCCCCGAGGAAATCCACGCCCTTGCCCTGAAAATCGGCGTAGACGGCGTTGATGTCGTCCACTTTGAAGTAGAGGATCGAACCCGGATGGTTGAATTCATTCTCTGCGGCAGCGTCGAGCATCAGCCGAATGCCACCACAATCGAAAAACGCGAGCGCCGGTGGTGCCTGAAACAAAAACTCCATGCCGAGCACATCGCGATAGAAGGCGACGGCGCGCGGCAGGTCCTTCACCACCATCGCGATCTGGCCGATCGTTGAAAGCTGAGTCATCTCAAGTCCGACGTGAAAAGTGCAGAGTGCTAAGTAAGTGTAGAGTCACTTTGCACTTTACAGTTTGGACTTTTCACTTATGAAGTTTGTGATGACTCCGGTTGGTTCGGCCGGCGACGTTCATCCGTTCATCGGCCTCGGACGCGCGCTTCGCGCCCGCGGCCACGAGGTCGTCATCGTCACGGCCGGTCCGTTCGAGCAGACCGTCACACGGGCGGGCCTGGGCTTTCGCGAGACCGTCTCGGCGGAGATCTTCGATCAAGTGTCCAAGCATCCTGACTTGTGGAACTCATTCCGCGGTCTGAAGCTCGTATTGGGCTCGGTGGCGTCGTACCTGCGACTTGGTTACGACCGCGTCGCGGAGCAGCACGAACCAGGGCGCACGGTGCTGGTCGGGCATGCTCTGAGCTTCGGGACCCGGCTGTTCGAAGAGAAGCACCGCGTGCCGGCGGCGACACTGCACCTGGCGCCATCGATCTTTCGATCGGACTTCGAACAGCCGGCGATTGCACCCGGACGCGATCTGACGCGGGCACCGCGTTGGATCAAACGCTCGTTCTGGTGGGCCGCGGATCGCTTCCTGAGCGATCCGCTCATCGTTCCGCGGCTGAATGCGTTTCGGCAGGAGCTGGGATTGCAACCGGTGTCACGCGTCTTCCGTCACTGGCTGCACTCGCCGCAGCGCGTGATTGCTCTTTTTCCGGATTGGTTTGCTCCGCCACAACCCGATTGGCCTCCGCAGCTGCGACTGACAGGATTCCCGCAGTACGACGAGTCCGACCACCAGCAGCTGTCGCCGTCGCTGCTCGAGTTCCTCGATCGGGGTCCGGCCCCAATCGTCTTCACGGCAGGATCGGCCAACCAGAATGCCGCGTCGTTCTTTCGCGGCGCTGTGGACGCTGCCGCACGTCTCAACCGGCGGGCACTGCTGCTGACACGGTTTACCGAACATCTGCCCGCCGTCCCGGCAACAGTGCACCACGAAAGCTACGCGCCGCTGTCGCGGCTGCTGCCCCGCAGCGCGGCACTGGTCCATCATGGAGGCATTGGCACGTTGGCACAGGCACTGGCGGCCGGGGTCGCGCAATTGACAATGCCGATGGGGTTCGATCAGCCGGATAACACGATGCGTCTGCTTCGTCTCGGCGTCGCGAAGTGGGTCGCGCCTTCGGAGTTCTCGGGCGAAAAAGTCGCGCCGCTGCTCAATACGCTGCTGACCGATCCCGCTGTCGCGTCCGCGTGCGCAAAGTACGCGGCGCATCTGAAGGACGGCTCGGCCCTGACGCGCACCTGCGAATTGCTCGAGGATCTGCGTCCGGCACCATAATGGCGTAGATGTCAGCTGCGGATTACGAGAAGCTCGGACTCTTCTATCTCGGCAAACAACACGATCTCGACGCAGGTAAACGCCGCGACGACCTCCTCCTCTACGACTCCCGCGATCTGCTGACCCACGCAGTCATCGTCGGCATGACCGGCAGTGGCAAGACCGGCCTCGGGATCACGCTTATCGAGGAAGCGGCGATCGACGGCATTCCGGTCCTGGCCATCGATCCGAAAGGCGACCTCGGAAATCTCCTCCTGACCTTCCCCAATCTCGCCGCATCAGACTTCGCGCCGTGGATTGATGCCGGCGACGCGCAGCGTCACGACACGACCGTTGACGCATATGCGGCCGAAACGGCGCAACGCTGGAAGGCCGGGCTCGCAGAGTGGAATCAGGACGGCGCGCGCATCGCGAAGCTGAAAGCCGCGGCCGATGTGACCGTCTACACGCCGGGCAGCCGCATCGGCACTCCACTCGCCATTCTGGGTTCGCTCGGACCAGCGGCCGCCGAGTCGGGCGAGGAGGCGCAATCGGACATCGCGACCACCGCCGCAAGCCTGCTTGGCCTGGCCGGGCTCGACAATGTACCGCCGCACAGCCGAGAGCAGGCACTCGTCTCCGCGATCCTGTCGAACCGTCCGCCCAATGCGCCTGCCGATCTGCGCTGGCTCGTGCAGCAGATTCAGCGTCCCTCTTTCGACAGCATCGGTGTGCTCGACCTCGAGACGTTCTTCCCGGCGCGCGACCGTCAGGAGCTGGCGCTGCGGTTCAACAGCGTGCTGGCGGCGCCGGGGTTCGATGCGTGGAGCGCTGGCGACCCGCTCGACGCGGCGTCGTTGCTGTTTACTCCCGCTGGCAGGCCGCGAATCGCCGTCATCTCCGTCGCGCACCTCGACGATGCGCAACGGATGCTGGTGGTGTCGTTGGTGCTCAATGCCGTGTTGCGATGGACGCGCCGGCAGAGCGGCACGAGCTCGCTGCGCGCACTCGTCTACATGGACGAAGTGTTTGGTTACCTCCCGCCGGTCGCGAATCCCTCGTCCAAGCTGCCACTGCTCACGCTGCTGAAGCAGGCGCGCGCGTTTGGCGTGGGCCTGGTCCTCGCGACACAGAACCCGGTCGATCTCGATTACAAGGCGCTCTCGAATGCCGGGACGTGGTTTCTCGGCAAGCTGCAGACCGAGCGCGACAAAGCCCGGATGCTCGATGGTCTCGATGGCGTATCGTCGGGACTCGATCGGCACACGATCGATCGCGCGCTGTCATCGCTCAAGGCTCGCGTGTTCCTGATGCACAACGTGCACGAGCAGGCCCCGATTGCGTTCGAGACCCGATGGGCGTTGTCGTATCTGCGCGGGCCCATGGGACGCGATGAGCTGCGACGATTCACGCGCGCGTCGGCGACGAGCACAGCGCCGACACCACCGTCGGTTCCGGCATCGGTAGCCGCCTCGTCTCCCGCATCGACCGTAAAGCCCGTCGTTCCCGCCGGGATCGAGGAGTACGTGCTGCCGACCGAAGGTGACAGCCCCGCGAAATACGCACCTGTGCTCTACGGCGCGGCCCGCGTGCAGTACGCCGACACGAAGCGGGACATCGATGTGACGCGAGCCGTTCAGGCCATCGTCCCATTCACCAACGGCCCGATCCCTGTCGATTGGGAGCATGCCGAGGAAACGCCGCATTCGCCCGAGACACTCAAGCCGCCGTCGGCAAGCGCGGCGGCGCCGCATCAGCCGCTTCCGCCAGCGGCGCTCGACAAGAAGCGATACGCCGCGTGGACCAAGGACTTCGAGCAGTGGCTGGCTCGCACGCCGCTCAAGATCTATGCGGTGCCGTCGATGAAACTCGTCTCGAAGCCTGGAGAATCCGAACGAGATTTTCGGGTACGCATTCAGCACGCTGGCCGCGAGATGCGCGACGCGGCGGTCGAGCAACTTCGGGAGCGGTACGCACCGAAGCTGGCGCGTCTGCAGGAGAAGGCGCGAAAAGCGGAAGACGCGCTGGGCAAGGAACAGCAGCAGGCGTCACAGCAGAAAGTGCAAACTGCGATTTCTTTCGGGACGACGATGCTCGGCGCATTGTTGGGACGCCGGGCGGTGTCGCTGTCCACGCTCGGGCGGGCGACGACGGCGGCGCGAGGGGTCGGCCGTTCGGCCAAGGAGACTGAGGACGTTGCGAAGGCTCAAGCACGCCTCGACGAGGCGCAGGCGGAGCTGGGCGCGCTGGAGGCTGAACTGCAGCAGGAAGTGGCGGCGCTCGAAAGTGCGGCACCGGGCAGCGTCGCCGTCGAAACGATCGAGATCAAACCCAAGCGAGGCGGCGTGGACGTGAGGATCGTCGCGCTCGCCTGGGAACCGATCGCCTCGTAGAGGCGGGTCTTTAGACCCGCCTGCCTACCGATCTAATGCGCGGCGCAGGAGCCGCCGAGCGGTTTCACTGACACAACGGTGTATTGGCCTAACGGGGCCCGATCGATCTCGACCTTGGTCTTCTCCCGCGACGTGCGGTCGCGACCGTGCTCCGGATCGACCTTGGTCTCGTCCTTCACCGTTACGTCTGCATCCTTGTGCCCTGGCTTCACGGTCGCCGCCGCAACCTGCACACGCTGGCCGACGTGCGGCGTGAGGTTCACACTTCCGGGCGCCAACACATAGGTGGACATCACGCCGGCAGCTGCCTGATCGCGCTTGTCTCCGTTGTCGCCCTTCGCTCGCGTCTCAGCGGTGACCGTGGTGTCGTGCTTGTCGCGATCGACCTTCACCTTTGCGTCGTTGGTGACCTTCTCGCCGACGGCGTCAACGCTGCCGACGAGCATGTACGCGCCGGTCTGAGCGTCCTGACGCAGACATCCCGTCATGCTCACAACCTGCGCTTCATCGCCTTCGATCTTCGTCCGCGACTTGACGGTTGTGTCCTGCGCGGCGCTCAGGGTCGTGCCGACCGCCAACAGCACCACCGCGCCATAAATGGTCAGCTTCATGGGTATCCCTTTCCTCAGCTGTTCATTCATCGCTCAGAGTCAGTTGGTGCAGAAATCATTCCTTTTACACTCATCCGCAGTCGGACAGTACGCGTGATCTTGATCCGCATCAAAATGTAAGAGTAATATCAGTGCGCTCGGATTAACCCTCGGGCAACTCCATCAATGAACGTCGAACGCAAGTGCCCCGCGTGCGGGCAGGGCTTTGGCCTTGCTCGGCGTGTCTCTACGGTGCCCGGCCGTAGGGATATTGTGGTGATCCTCATGGTGTGCCGTTCGTGCTGCCACGAGTGGAGCGACGAGCGACCCTCACTGGCTATCGCGATCAGCGCGGCGGAAGCCTAGTAACACGGCACTCGTTCGCCGCCTTTCATTCACGCCCTGCGCACATGTATGCGCCAGGCATGGCACATTCGCCGCGGTCCTCAAAGTGAGAACGCTGTGATTGGATATCGCACGCGTGGCGTGATATCGATTTCGTCACTGAAAAAGGTTGACCAAGAACACCGCGCAGGTCGCGACCAAAAGGACGGTGAGCATCACCTTCATCTGAAAATCACTCAACCGGCTCAGCCGTCGGTCGTTCGTCTCCATGACTCGTCTCCTCGAGACAAGACCAATGCAAAAGTCGGACGCAGTAACGTCGATGTAAAGGCCTGCTTGAATTTACTCAGCCAGTTACGGTTATGTATTTCCGGAGCAGCGAGATCCGGCTCACTCTGTCGAGGTAGTGGCGACGTTGGCGACGGAGCTGGTTATTGTCGAGCGTGGCCGATTGACCCTAGCCAGCAGTCGTCGAGTTGTGGCTCCCGATCCTCAGCTGACGATGCTCGTCAGTTCAGCGTCGCGCTCAATTGAGCGCCCACATCGCCAAGCTCGACACGTCCTTCACGAACACGCGATTCCCAGAGATGACGGGCTGCGCCCACGTGGCGGAGTTGGCGACGGTGTATCGCTTCAGCTCCTGAAATGCCGACGCATTCACACGTCCGACGACAAGCTCCGCATCGTCTTCGAGCGCGAAGACGAGAGCGCCGGCGTGAACAATCGCCGCGTTCTCACCTTGGCGCGGCATGCCGGTCCATAAGGTCTTGCCGTTCTTCATGTCGAGCAGGAAGTACTGCCCGCGATTGCGGTGCGAGAGCCCGAACAGGGTGTCGCCAATCATCACGGCGTTCGACATGTACAGCGAGACGCCATCGTTCTGCCAGGCGTTCTCGGTCGTCCACTGATCGCCTTTCTTCACCAGCCTGAACGCTGCCGTCGGTTCCTGATAGCCGGCAATGATCACGGTGTTGCCGAGGACCAGCGGGGTGACGATGTTCTGCGTGTACTCGGTCTTGAACGGACGGCGCCACAGCAGGCGGCCCTCGGTGGACACGCCAATGACGTTGTCCTGAGTGAGCGTGATGATCTGATGGACGCCATCGACGTCAGCAGCAAGCGGGGACGCATACGACGGTCCATCGCCGGTCCACGACCACTTCACCTCCCCGGTGTTTGCATCGAATGCGGTGAGCGCGCCCTGATCGTGTCCACCGACGTGCACGATCACCAGCCCGCGATCGACCAGCGGTGACGCGGACGTGCCATAGAGCGGCAGGGTTTTTCCAGCCGGCTTCTGCCACAGCTGCTTACCGCTGGCCGCATCGAATGCCGAGACGATGCCGCCCATACCGAGCGTGTAGAGATGGCCATTGGCGAATGTCGGGGTCGCCTTCGGACCAGGTCCATGCGCTTGCGCGGCGGGGTTCACCGTGATTGGCGCCGCATAGCGCGTCTGCCAGACGGCTTTACCGGTCGCCGCGTCGAGCGCCTGCATCACCTCGTTTACGCCCTGGCGTGTGAAGGTGTAGATGCGTCCGCCGACGAGAACGGGTGTGGCGTGTCCCTCGCCGACCTCTACCTTCCATCGCTGCGTCAGTCGCTCGGGCCATGCCTTTGGCTCGGCAAATGATGCGACAGCGCCATCACGATTCGGTCCTCTGAACTGCGGCCAGTCCGGGCCTGAGTTCTGGGCGGCCAGGACGACCGGGGCCGCGACGAGTACAGCGCAGAGCGCACGCCTCAGCATCAGTTGGTACCGGCGGGCGTCTCGCGGTTCAACCATTCCTCCCACGCGTTCGCATTGAAGGGACGACCAAGGAAATCGCGCACCAGCGTCGCCGCGGGTTTCGAGCTGCCGGGCGCAAAGACGGCGTCGCGGTACCGGCGGGCGGCGCCCGGTACCGAGAGATTGCTCTTGTCGAAACCGGTGAGCAGGTCCTTCGCGATCACGAGCGACCACATGTAGGTGTAGTAGGCGCTGGCATATCCCGGGTTGGCCAGATGCGTGAACCCCAATTCGCGATACGTGCCGTCCACGTGTGAGTACGGGAGGTAGCGGTTGTGAATTTCCTTGAACAACGCCGCCGCGTTCACGCGCTTCGGGTCGCGATCGTGCAGCGACAACGACACGCGCGCCAACACCATCTGCCCGCGCACGTCGAGGCCCTGCCCGAATTCGCTGGCGCGCCGCATCTGGGTCACGAGCCGGGCGGGAATAGGCTCACCGGTCTGGTAGTGCGTTGCGAACGTGGCCAGCGTGGCCGGATCCCAGATCCATTCCTCGAGCATCTGCGACGGCGCTTCGACAAAATCGCGCTCGAGGTGCGTGCTGCTCATGCCGTACCAGGCGCGATGGCCGCCGACGAGACGATGTACGACGTGGCCGAACTCGTGAAAGAGCGTACGGACCTCGTCGTGAGTCATGAGGCCGGGGTCGTCAGCGCGTCCACCCGACAAACTGGCTACCAGGATCGCTTCCGGAATGTGCTTGTTCGCGGCGCCTTGACGCACAGTGCTCGTGAAAGCATTGGAGGATTTCCCGGCGCGCGGATAGAGATCGAGATACACGCGCCCGACCAATTGATCCCCGTCGAGCATCTCGTAGACGCGCACCGATGGATGCCACGCCTGCACACCGGACGCCGGCCGATACGTCACCGCGAAAATTCGGCTCGTAACGTCGAGCACGCCCTGGAGCACACGATTCGCTGCGAAGTACGGTCGTACGGTCTGTGAATCGAAGGTATAGCTCTGGCGGCGGATCCGTTCGGCGTAGAACGGCCGGTCCCACACGTCCAAGCTGCTGCCCGGTACCGCCTGACGCTTGATCTTCACCAACTCGTCGTACTCAACGGCTGCCTTCCGGCTCGCCGCCGCGACGACCCGATCGATGAATGCCGAGACGGTCTTCACGTCGCCCGACATCCGCGACGCCATGTCGTAGCTCGCCCACGTCGGGTAGCCGAGCAGCCGGGCCATCTCCGCGCGCACCGTCAGCATCTTGGCCAGCACCGCCACGTTCTCTGGATGCGCCACGGTGTTCGACTCGATGTACATCCGCTTGCGGAGGTCCTCGCTGGTCGCGTAGGTCAGCACCGGCCGGGCGTCGACGATGTCGCTGGTGAGCGTGATCGCGCCTGACGCATCG
Source organism: Vicinamibacterales bacterium (assembly GCA_036742665.1). Taxonomy (GTDB): domain Bacteria; phylum Acidobacteriota; class Vicinamibacteria; order Vicinamibacterales; family UBA2999; genus Gp6-AA40. The sequence continues at coordinate 59,652 of DAINQP010000006.1, forward strand.
GGCTTGTGCCGCGCGACGAAGTCAGTCGGCAGTCCGTCGAGATCCTTCGCGCTGGCGACAGTGAACCGGTGGCCGCGCTCACGGATGTTGCGCAGGTACTCGGCCATCAGCACCGTCAGATCGTCGCGCAGTCCCTTCAGCCGTGCCCGTGTGATCTCAGGGCGATCGACGCCGAGCCGTCGCAGCTCGCGAATCGTGCGCTCGACGTAGTAGCGCGATTCCGCATCAGCGCCGTCGAGCCGTATCTCCTGTAACGCGCGAAACACGTCCGGCCGCAGCGAAATCTCGGCTTCGAGTGCATCGGCTTTGCGCTCGAGATCGTCGCCCGCCTTCCGCATTGCCTCGTCCGGATGCAGCGCGGCCATGATCCCCGCGAGTCCGCTGGCCGTGCGGATTTCTTCGCGAAGCTCGTCGTAGGGTTCGAGGGTGTTGGCGATCGTCCGCGGCGCTTTGAGTGCGGTGAACTCGGTCAACAGCCGTTGCGCACTCGACAGGCGCGTGTCGACGGCCTTCTGCAGCGACGCCACGTCGGTGACCCCGGCGGTGAATGACGAATCGACAGATTCACGAGCGGACGAATGCAGGGAGACAGGTGGCGGCTCTTGTGCAGAACCGACACCTGTGAGGGCGACACAGACGAGAGCAGCGACTAGGCGGAGCACTCTCCGTCCATCACTTCAGGGGCAAACGCCTGGGTCTCGCCGAGATCCACGAAGTCCTCATCGGTCGTCTCGTTCGGCAACAGCAGCGCGAGGTCCTTGAGGACATCGGTGGCCATCGCCGGCGGAATGCGGCGGAAGAACGCACCGAGCTCCTCCTCGCCCTCTCTCTTGTCGGTGTAAAGGCCAAGCAGACGATCGACTGCATCGACGAGGCGATGCACTGGCACTTTCGAGACGACCTTGCCGAAGTGCGCGACACCCTCATCCGTGGCGCCGCCGCCGACCAGCACGAAGTACTGTGGCACCGCGCGGCTGCCGACCTTGCGCACGCTGCCCTGGAAACCAATCGATCCGATGTGATGCTGACCGCAGCCGTTCGGGCAGCCACTGATCTTGATGTGACCCGACGGCACCATATCCACAAGATCGGTGCGCCTGCTCAGGAACTCGGTCAGCACGCGGCCGAGACCGCGCGACTGGGTCACGGCCAGACGGCAGCTCTCCGCACCGGGGCAGCTCACGACGTCGCCAAGCGTGCCGGCGTCAGGCGCCGAAAGCCCCGCGGCGGCGAGTCGTTGATAGAAGGGCTCGACCGATGACGTCTTCACCCATCGATACAGCACGTTCTGATCGACAGTCAGACGCATCGATCCATCACCATATGCTTCGGCGAGATCCGCAAGCACGCGCATCTGACCCGACGTGAAGTCGCCGAGTGGCAAGCGAACGGTCACGTGGCAGTAGCCGGGCTGCCGCTGCTTGCTGACGTTGCTGCGCATCCACCGCAGATAGCTGTCGGGCAGCGCCGCGAGTCGGACGCTGCCGGGCATAATGCCTGGGCCATTCACCGGCGTGCTCGCTGCCGCGGCAACGGCCTGCAATGTCGGAGGCAGCGCGGGTGCCCAGTCGGGCGCTTGCTCCGATCTGGGGGGCGATTGCGGGTCGAACGGCAGCGACGCACCGCCCGATTGCTTGAATTCAGCCAGCGCATCCTCGTACCGCTGACGGAACCCGTCCCAGGTCAGCGCTCTGATCGTGAACTTCAGACGATTCCTCGATTTGTGTTCGTAATCACCGAACCGGTGGAACACACGCACCACCGCCTCGGCAACGTTGAACATCTCTTCGACCGGCATGAAGTCATAGAGCACGTACCCGGTCACCGGCAGGATCGACGTGCCGCCGGCAACCGTCACGCGGAATCCGCGCCTGCCGTCGACGACGCGCGCGCGCCAACCGATGTCGTTGATCGACGCGACCGCGTGATCTTCGCTGCACCCTTCGAACGCGATCTTGAACTTGCGCGGCAGCTTCGCCGCGAGCGGATGCCTCAGGAAGTAGCGCGTCATCGCCTCGGCGTACGGAGTGACGTCGAAGATCTCTGTCTCGGACGTCCCGGCATACGGACAGCCCGTGATGTTGCGCACCGAGTTGCCGCACGCCTCGCGCGTCGTCAACCCTTCGTCGGCGAGCGTGCGCATCACCTCTTCGACGACGTCGAGCTTGACGAAGTGATACTGGATGTTCTGCCTCGTGGTGACGTGACAGAAGCCACGAGAATGCCGCGCCGCCACACCGGCCAGCGCCCGCATCTGCGAGGACGTGACAATGCCCTGCGGGACCTTGATCCGCAGCATCTGCACGCCGTCCTGGCGCTGCCCGTACGTGCCGCGCACGAGCCTGAATCGACGCCAGTCGTCCGGCGAGATCTCGCCGCGCTCGTATTTGCCGAGCACATCGACGAATTCGTCGATGTCGCGCTCGTCGGCAAAGTCGAGACGCGCGCGCCCCATCGTGTTCGCATCAACTCCGGCCATACTTCACCTCGTCCGCCTCGCCCTCGCTCCTCACGTAGTGTCCGCCTTCCGCCTTCGCATAAAGCTTCGGCGGACCGGCAGTCCGGCTAAAGCCGGACACTCCGTACGTAGCCAACGCGTCACGGACTTGAACCACTTGCCCGACAACGACGACCCCGGGAATGCCCTCCGGCGGTGCAACAGATTCCACGTCGGCGAGCCGCCCGGTCCACGTCCATTCATCGGCCGTGGACGCGCCGCAGACGATCGCGGCGCGCGTCTCGCCAGACCAGCCGTGGGCGATCAACCGTGTCGCGAGCTCGCCGCGATGCGTGAGACCCAT
>DAINQP010000007.1:0-59749 GCA_036742665.1 Vicinamibacterales bacterium
CGACCGCGGGGCAGTGCGCTCGCCGGAGGGCCCGCTGGGTTTCGACGACGGCCAGACAGTGCGCTCGCCTGATGGCCCCGTGGGTTTCGACCGCGGCCGCACGGTACGCGTGTCTGATGGCGACGCGCGTCGGGATGGTGGATGCCGCGACGCTTGTTCGCGCCGTCCGGCGTCGCGTTTGCGCTTATCCTTGAACGCCTCTCGTGGATCGCGATGATCCCCACCGGGCCGCCAGCCGCGATCTCGTCTGATGCGTGCGCGCTGAAGATCGGCCTGGGCTTCCTCGGGAGACTGCCATAGTCGCCCTCGCGCAAACCACTTCATCTCAGCGTCGGGATGTTTCTCGCGGATCCGATTGAAAGTTGGCAACAAGTCCCCGCGCTCAGCGGCCCGAAATGCCGTCGGCAACCCGCCGGCGAGAATCGTCCAGTACGAATAACGCGGTGGCATGTCTTCCTCGTAGTTGTACGACCGTTCACTCGGGCGCGAGGCGTCTCAGCTTTTCGACGAGCGTCGTGCGTTTAATGCGTAGCAACTCGGCGGCCTTGTTGCGATTGCCGCCGGTTCGTTCCAGCGATCTCTCAATCAAGTCGCGCTCGATCTTCGCGAGATAGGCAGGTAGGTCGAGACCGCTGTCCGGAAAATCCACAAACGGCGTTTCCGTCGTCTCCGGTGTGGTTTGCAGTTCCGCGGGCAGATCGACGACCGCAGTCTCTTTGCGTCCGGCGCTCAACGCGACGGCTCGCTCGATGGCGTTCTCCAGCTGGCGCACATTGCCGGGCCATTGATATGCCATCAGCGCTCGCATCGCGCCTTGTGAGACTTGCATCGCCGTGCCAGGCGCGAATTTTTCGAGGAAGTGCTTCACCAGAACCGGAATATCGTCGCGGCGGTCGCGCAGCGGCGGCAAGTGAATCGGAATCACGTGCAGACGGTAATACAAATCCTCGCGGAACGTGCCCTCGGCCACCATTTTCGACAGCTCTGAATTCGTCGCGGCAATCACACGGACGTCAACCTTGATCGTCTGGCTGTCGCCCACGCGTTCGAACTCGCGCTCCTGAAGTGCGCGCAGCAGTTTCATCTGGAGCGCTGTACTCATCGTGCCGACTTCATCGAGGAACAGCGTGCCCTTGTGCGCCTGCTCAAATCGTCCCTGACGTGCGCCGACGGCGCCGGTGAAGGCACCACGTACATGGCCAAACAACTCCGCTTCGAGCAGCGTCTCCGGAATCGCACTGCAGTTGAGTGCGACAAATCGTTGCGAACGCCGCGGACTGTTGTGATGAATGGCGCGGGCAACGACCTCCTTGCCGGTGCCGGTCTCCCCGGTGATGAGGATCGTACTGCTCGATCGCGCTACCGTCTCCAGCAGATGAAAGAGCTTCTGCATCGGACGGCTGCGTCCCAGAATCCGTGCGCCGCCGGGCGCGTCGGCGCCCCCGAACCGGTAGCCATCCTCGAGCTGCGACCGCAGATAGGCGTTCTCAGAGGTTAGTCGCCTCTGCTCCATCGCTTTTTGCAGGACGTGTATCAGTTCGTCGAATTGAAAGGGTTTCGCGATGAAATCCGATGCGCCGCGCTTGATGGCATCAACGGCGTCCTTCACTGTGCCGAAACCAGTGATGACGATCGCGACGATTCCGGGATACCGCTCGCGGGCCGCCTCGATGACACGGGAGCCGTCGATACCCGGCAATCGGAGATCAGTGATGACGATGTCGAAGGCGAACTGGTCGAGCAGTTCGAGGGCGCGTTCGCCGCTGTCGGCTTCGACCACCTCGAAGCCGCGTTCAGTCAGCCTCTCGGCCATGAGACCGCGGAGTGTCGCCTCGTCGTCGATGAAGAGCAGATGGGGGGCCGCACTCATTCAGGGGGCGCCAATATATTGACACAACCCAGCCTAAGGATCGGTGGCAACCAGCCGATACAGGTTCTTGAGGTCGTCTTGGGGCCATGTGGCCCCGTTGTGCAAACTTTTGAGGGCCGTCACGAGCGAGGCCCCGTGAGCAAATATGGACCGCCAGACCCTCTCTATCATGAAGGCCTGCGAGGCTGTTGGAGTGAGCCGTCGCACGATCTATAACTGGATTTCCGCAGGCAAGGTCGAGTACGTCCGGACCGCCGGCGGATCTATTCGGATCTTCGCGGACACGTTGTGGCGCGACGCTGCGCCCACGTCGCGTTCAGAAGAGTCCGACGCAAGGACCGCCCCCGGCTCCCACGCGTGAGCCTGCCTTCGTCGGCCGACGGCCCCGAGGCCGACGAATCGCAACAGGAGCGGGAGCTCCAGGCGCTCTTCCACCGCCTGAATAATCAGCTCGGAATCGTGCTGGCGCACGCCGAGTTGCTGGAAGCGAAGGCTTCCGATGCAGTCAATCGCGATCGGGCGTCCCAGATTGTCTCGGGCGCCCTTGCCGCCTTGGGGACTGTTCGAGAGATCCGTCAAAGAACAGAACCCTCGGCTGGCTAACCGGCTCGCTTCAGTACATCTCTCGACGTATCTACTCGAACCTGCCTCGTCCGGGCACACCTCATCAAAATTGTGATCCCAGTGTCAGGATGTTGGCGTAGGACCACGTCGTGCCCGTCAACTTTCTGGCGATTTGGCGATCTCGTCGGCTGTCCCCGTGCGCAGAATCTGCGCGCTCTGCTGACATCAACCTCTGCAGAAACAGCAATTTAGCGGAACTCCACTCACGTCATTGCACTGCGATTCCCGCTGATTCCATCTGTTGGTACCGCGGTTGCCTTACTTGGCGTCGGAGGTCACACTCATGCGCCCCCAGAGCCAGAGTAGCTCGGTCAATCCGCGTGTTACAGCCAGTCTACCGTTCGTCGAACAGCTTGCCCGTCGTGTTGCAGCCACAATGCCCCATTCCATCGATATTGGGGACCTCGTCCAGGATGGCGTCATCGGTTTAATTGACGCAGCCCACCGCTTCGACGAGGCGCGGGGGATCAAGTTTGAGACGTTCGCCGAGCGTCGTATCCGGGGCGCCATGATCGATGCTCTTCGCAAAGACGCGTGGCCGCGCGGCGTCCGACGTCAGCGGCGCGAGCTCGAGGCCGCTCGTGAAGAGCTGCGTCGAGAACTGGGCCATGAGCCGTCACTGGCCGATCTCGCGGCAAAGATTGGATCAGACGAGAAGCGCCTGGGCCGCACAATCGTGCGGATCAACGCCATCGAATCCACCTCACCTCTGGCCAACAACGAAAACCTCGACGAATCGACGTTGCCGACCGCGCTGATCCCGTCCGAACCGGAGCAGCCTGACGACGCCTATGAGCGGCAGGAAACGAAAGAACGAGTCTGCGCCGCTATCGCGTCGTTGCCGCCCCGCGAGCAGAAGGTCATCAGTCTTTACTACTACGGTGAGGCGACGATGAAGCAGATCGGTGCCGAGATCGGGGTCAATGAGTCACGCGTGTCGCAACTGCACGCGCGCGCCATTCGCCGGCTTCGTGACGCGCTTGGATCGATGCTGCACGCGGCGGACGCGATGAAGGTGATGCGGAGCGCCATCCTCGAATTCCAGAAGCCGAAAATGGCCAAGGCGACGCTGCACGGCGAGCGCACGGCAAACGAGGCCGCGCAGCACGGCGTCGTGGTCGATTACGCCAGCGCCTCGCGCACATTGCGTAGCAAGTCTGCGAGCCGGAAGGGCTTGGATAACCAGCGGCAGCCGCTTTCCTCCAGAAAGCGTTCGGCCTCTGGTCCTGCAACGGCTCCGGTCACGAAAATTACCCGGCGCGCCAGCACCGGCGACGCGGTGGCGATCGCGCGATAGAGCGTCATGCCGTCCACGCGCGGCATTTTGAGATCGCAGATCACGACGTCGTAACGATTTTGACGCACGCGGGCGAGGGCTTCCTCGCCATCGCCCGCGTGCTCAACACGCAAACCCGCCTCAGTTAACGCCTCGACAACGGCCGTCGCCAGCGCTCGTTCATCCTCGACCAGCAGCACGGACGCGCCATTCAACGACTTCTCAGTGGCTCCGGCAGATGCACGTGGCCGGGCCGCGTGCTCGACGCTGCTTACTGGGAATTCCACGGTGAATGACGCGCCGCCGATTGGAGGTGAATCCACGCGAATGCTGCCGCCGTGCTCTTGCACGATGGCGTACGCCACCGTCAACCCCAGTCCCGTGCCCTTGCCGACTTCCTTTGTGGTGAAGAATGGGTCGAAGATCTTGCTGCGCACCTCGGTCGGTACGCCTGGTCCATCATCACTGACCTGTAGGACGACCCCGCTGTGTGCGATGTCGTGCCACGTTCGCAGCACTAGCGAACCGCGTCCATTCGCCGTGAGCATCGCCTGCTCGGCATTGATCACCAGATTGAGCAGCACTTGCTGAATTTGATGCGGGTCGGCAAACACCGGCGGCAGTCCCGATGCGAGGGCGGTGACGACGTCGATGTTGGTGAGCCGCTGTTCGTAGGCGCGCAACGCCAATGTTTCGCGAACGACTTGATTCAGATCGATCATCGAACGCGTCGACTGACGCTTCCGCGCAAACGTCAGCAGATTTCGCACGATGCGCGCGGCGCGCTCCGACTCGCCGAGGATCACGTCCACCCCGCGCCGTGAGGTGTCGTCGAGATTGCGCTCGGCCAACCGCTCGGCCCAACTCAGGATCGTCGCGAGCGGATTGTTCAACTCGTGTGCGACGCCCGAGATGGTCTGTCCAAGCGCCGCCATTTTCTCCGCCTGCAGAAGCTGCTGATAGAGGTCGCGCGACTGATCATCGAGCCGACGCCGTTCGCTGACATTGCGCATGAGCGCCTCGACCTGCGAGACGCCGCGTTTTCGTGACGGACCGGCGTGCGCCGTGACTTCCACCCAGATCTGGTCGCCGTCCGTTCGGCGCAAGCGAATCAGGTAATCGGTGACTGCGCCGTCGGCAAGAAGACGAGAGAGAAACGCTTGCCGGGCCGCCGGATCCGCGAACCGTTCGGCCGCGAACGGAGCTACACGTTCGTCCGCGGTGCCGGGCGGGTAGCCCAGCATGGCCTTGAGGAACGGATTGACGGCCTCTGTGGTCCCGTCGGCGAGTGGATCCAGCGTCAGCGTCCCGACAAAGACGCCCTCATGAACGGCTTCGAAAAGTCGAGCGAACGTGTCCGCGCGGGTTCGATGAGGAACGCGTTTGCCTACCGGCACCACGGCAATTATAGGACCCGGTGTGCACTTATGTGCGCACGTGCCTGGCGGTCGGCCGTGCCGATGTGGATATTCAGAGGGCACGGTGGAAAAGCGTGCAGCACCCAGGCCGTCCAACCGATAACCCCAACAATCGGCAGAAATTCGCTGGGACTCCGCCTCCGCACCGAGTGCGATCCCGGCCGAAACGTAAGCGAGGATTCATGCGAGTGATGGGGCGCAACGACGCCGTCCTGATGATCGGGCTGACCGTTGCGCTGTTTGTGATCTTTTCTGGTCCGGTCGCGACGCTGATGAACTACGTGCGCGAGATCGAGGCGACGCGAGGGCTGCACCTGCTTCCCGCGTTGGTCATCCTTGCCACGATCTTCAGCTTTCATCAGCTCCGCAAGCGCCAGGAACTCCGCGCCGAATCCTTGAGCGTGGCCCGCGTTGCGCAGGACGCCACCGAGCGCGCTGCGGAAATGTCGCGCCTCGTCGCGTTCGGCCACGCGCTGGCCCGCACCATGGACAGTGAATCGACCGATTCGATTCGAGGCGTGCTCCATGCGCACCTGCCGCTGCTTGCCCCCGGGCGCGGCGTGTGGGTCATGACGCGGACGCGCGCCGGCCATTGGGAATCGCAAGCAACAGTCGGTGAGTCGATGCCCGCCGATCGTGAGCGCGCAGCCCGCCGTGCACTCGGGGAGGCCGATCCGGTCGTCGGTCCGTCGCCGACGGAAATTTGCTTTCCAATGATCATCGGAGGAGTGCCCGAAGGGGTGCTCGGTGTCTCGCCGGAGCCGCCAATTACCGATCATCAGCGCAGCGTGCTGACTGCCGCCGCCGCGCTGCTGGCAGTGTCATTGAAGAACTCCGAGCTGTTCCGTGAGGTCCGCGAGAATAGTGTTCGCGACGCACTGACCGGCTGCTTCAATCGCACCCATGCGCTCGAAGTTCTCGACGCTGAACTACGCCGTGCCCGCCGTTCACGGCTGCCGCTCTCGCTGGTGATGTTCGATCTCGACAACTTCAAGGGCATCAACGATCGCCATGGGCACTTGTGCGGCGATGCAGTGCTCGCTGCCGTTGGTGCGACGATGAAAGCGGAGCTGCGCGGAAGCGATCTGAAGTGCCGTTACGGCGGCGACGAGTTCATGGTGCTCCTGCCGGATACGCCGCTCGTCGGCGCCAAGCAGGTCTCTGAGAATCTGCGCCGCGCGATTGCGGAGCACCCCGTGACCTGGAACGACGGACAGGTCATGGTGACTGCCAGCTTCGGGATCACGTCAATGAATCAGGGTGAGCACGATCCGCACAGCGCGATTGCGCGTGCGGACACGGCGCTCTATCGTGCCAAACAGCGCGGACGCAACGGCATCGAGCTGGAAGAGCAGCCCGCGGCAATGGCGAGTTAGTCGACGGCGTCTGTGGACGTCGCGCTCGTGGTCGGGCCTAACGCGAAGGTCATCGTTCCCTCGAGCACGACTTTCCCGTTGACACGGGCGCAGCCATAGAGCTGGCCCATGCGCCTTCTGAGCCGCTTGACTCTTGCTTCGACTTCCACCACGTCTCCCGGACACACCGCGCGCCGGTAACGCACGCGTTCAATGCCGACGAACAACGGAATCTTGTCGCGGTTCTCTGGCTTGGAGAGGATCAGGATCGCGCCAACCTGTGCGACGCACTCAGTGAGGATCGTCGGTGGCACGCCCGGTGGTGAAGCGCCGGTCGCCTGCGACAGGAAGCGCTCGCTGACTGACACATTCTTGATGCCGACGATGCGCTTGTCGGGTTCGAGCTCGATAATCCGATCGACCAGCAGAAACGGATAGCGATGCGGAAGAATCTGCTGGATGGCGCGTTGGTCGAGCGGCAGTATCAGAGCGTCCATGGGACGAGGCCAGTATAATTCGATCGCTCGCCAGGGCTGCTCTGCACAGCCACATCAGCGATGACCAAACCTCAGGATACTCCGTCGGACCCTCGCCTCCAGGCCGTTGGCCGCGGCGCAACCGACACCGAACTGCTGTCTACGCTCTTCGAGCTCGGGCGCGAGGTGACCTCGGTGCTGGACCTCGAGGAGCTGCTGGCGAAGATTCCACAGCTCATCGCGCGACTGACGCGTTTCAGCGCGTTCTCGGTCTATCTCCTCGACGAACGCCGGCAGGAGCTGCGAATCGCCTACGCCGTGGGTTATCCGGAAGAGGTATGGTCCACGTTGCGGCTGCCGCTTGGTGAAGGCGTGGTTGGCGCTGCGGTGGAGGAGGGGCGCCCAATTCTCGTCAATGACGTTCGCCGCGAGCCACGATACAAGGGGCCGCTGCGCAACATGCTGTCACAGCTCGCTGTGCCAATGCGGCGCAAGGGCAAGGTCATTGGCGCGTTAAACCTGCTGAACGAACTCGAGGGCGCGTTCACGGCCCAGGACGAAGCACTCCTCCGTCAGTTTGCCGCGCACGTGGCTGTCGCACTCGAGAACGCCCGACTTTTCAAGAGCGAACGGCATTATGTAGACACGCTGGAGACACTGGCCGAGATCGGACGCGAGGTGGCGTCGATCCTCGACCTCGACGCCCTGCTCACGCGAATCGCGAGCCTGACCAAGCGCCTGATCGACTATCGAACGTTCGGTATCCTGCTCCTCGACGAGGCGACCAACGCCCTCGAAATGAAGCTTGCCGTACGCTACGGCAAGGGCGCTGAGTCCAAGCACGTTCGACTTGGTGAAGGCCTCGTCGGATGGGCTGCCCTCCACAAAGAGCCCGTGCTCGTCGCGGATGTGTCGCAGGATCCGCGTTACATCAATCTCGTTGACGACGCGCGATCTGAGCTCGTCATCCCGATGCTCATCAAAGATCGCTGCATTGGTGTGTTCGATCTGGAGAGCCCCGAGCTCGATGCGTTCACCAAGGAGCACAAGGAACTGCTCACGCTGCTGGCAAGTCAGGCAGCCGTCGCGATCGACAACGCCAGGCTGTACGAAGAGTTGCGGCGCAACGAAGAGCGCATTGAGAAGGAGTTGCGATTCGCACAGCGCGTCCAGATGGCGCTGCTCCCCACCGAGCCGCCGAAAACGGCCGAAGGCGTTGACGTGGCCGGCCGCTTCGAACCGGCACACGAGCTCGGGGGAGACATCCACGATTTTCTGGTGCCGGAGGCCGACACGCTGGTGGTCGCCGTTGGCGACGTGTCAGGAAAAGGTGCGCCGGCCGCGCTCTATGGCGCGTTCGCTGCCGAACAGGTGCGGTCACGCACGCTGCGGCGGCGGTTCACTCCCGATCGCTTCAGCGTCGCCGGTGTCTTGCGCGCGATGAACACGAATCTCCACGAGCGGCATCTCGAGGAGTACTACTGCACGCTGTGCTACGCGTTCTTCGATTTCAGACGCCGGACCGTGACGCTCTCGAATTCGGGTCTGCCTTACCCGATTCGCTGCTCGGCGGAGACCTGCGGACAAATCGAGTTGCCCGGTGTTCCGCTCGGGTCGTTCCCAGGCATCATCTACGACGAAGTCACACTCGAGCTGAAGTCCGACGACCTGTTCGTCTTCTGCACTGACGGCATTTTCGAAGCGATGAATCCAGAAGGATCAGAGTTCGGAGCGAGGCGGCTCTGTGAGGTCGTTGCCGCCTCTCGGAAGAAATCGGCCCGTGAGATCGTGGACGAGATCTTTCACGCGGTCACGGAATTCCGAGGCGCCGAGCCTCAGGCCGACGATATGACGGCTGTCGCGATCAAGATCAGTTAGCTACCTGACCTTGCGACTGTCTTCCTCGATGTGCAGGCCAATCGATCGGCCGCCGACGACCGCGACCTCACTCACTTTGCCCTTCACCTGCACGCGCGCCCCCTTCGAGGGCGACCGGTTCGAGCGTGATACGACGGTGATCTCTCCAGAGCCGTCGTCAACTTTGTAGAGCTGGAACGGCAGCAACGGAACACCATAGCTGTCGGTCACATTGCCTGTGACGCTGATCGTCTTGCGCTCGTACTTGTCGGGCTGGTCTTTCAGTTCGGCGATGCGTACGCCGCGCGCCGCGCATCCCGCGACGAGCACAGCGCTCATCGTCGCGATCGATAGTAGACGGCCTGAAAGTGTCATGGCTCCATCCTCCACAGACGATGCGGCCAGGCAAAAAAATGGTCGCATCGGAATCGTGAACGCCCCTGCCAGGGATCCGGGGTGCGGCGATGCCAGCGCCTGCCTGAAGTTACGCCCCCCGGTGATCCGACGCGACCGCGAGACACAGCTTCAAGACGCGTGCCCGCGCTAATCGGCCCATTTTCCTTTATCGGTCGGTTGATTCAAACCGGCCGCGTCCTCCGCCGTGGTCAGCGGTACCCGTGCAGGGGACAGTGCACACCAACTTTCGCGCGCATTCGGCCGTCTTTAGAGGCGGTGGGTGGCCGACTGCGCAACCCGGAGGTGGATGATGAAGAAGGTGTTTGTGAGCGGTCTGCTGCTCGCGACGCTCGCGGCCGTCGGGTACTTCATGACGCCAGCGGCGGCACAGCAACGCGACCGCACTCCTCCCGTTCTTGGCGGGTGGAATCTGGCTCTTGAAGGGCCAGGGTCTAGTATCGGCGTGACGGTTCGTGACCAAACTGGAGACGCCGCAGGCGTGGTGATCGATGACGTACGCGAAGGAACGCCCGCGACGCGGGCCGGTCTGCAGAAACGGGACGTCGTTGTCGAGTTCGACGGCGAACGCCCACGAAGCGCGCAGCAGTTCACGCGCCTCGTTCGCGAAACGGCACCAGGACGATCGGTGAAGATGACTGTCGTCCGCGACGGCTCGAAGCGGACTCTTGATATCACGCCAGAAACACGCGACAGCGTGACGATGCAGCAGTTTCCCGGAATCGCCGGAGACGTCTTTCGCGCTTTGCCCCGCGATTTCGACTACCGTTTCGACCAGCAGGGCCCGTGGGCGGAGAGTTTCTTTGGAACGCCGCGTCGGATGGGCGTCTCGATCGTGCCCCTGAGCGATCAACTGGCGGCGTACTTCGGTGTTAAGGAGGGCGTATTGGTGTCGGAGGTCTCGAGCGGCACTCCCGCAGCGGCCGCTGGTATTCAGGCAGGAGACGTCATCACTGCGGTGAACGGTCGCAGCATCGTGTCATCGGGCGAACTGGTTCGGGAGGTGCGTGAGGCCGAGGCGGGATCGACGATCGATGTGCGGCTGACGCGGAACCACAAGGAGATGACCGTTAAGGTGACGCTGCCGCAGCGTCGTCAGGCCCCCGCAGCCGGCACGTTACCGATCTAGCCTTCGGCGACTTTCTCGAGCGGCGGCACTTCGTCGGGTGCCGCCGCGCTGGCGGCCGGCCATCCTGCGAGGGCGGCGCCGAGTTGCGCGGCGAACATTAGCGCAACGGCGCGTCGTCCCGCGTCGCCATCGTGACCGATGCCCAGTTCGACTGCGAGTACACCGACACATCGATCGGGACCGAGCATCGGCGCCGCCAGAGCGCCTCGACCGTCCTGACCGCCAGCCACCGCCTGCAACGTGCTCGTTCGCCACGCCGCCGCCGTCGCATTGATCGCTGATCGGTTAATAGGGCCGAGCTTCTGAATAACTTGCGGCGGGTACCCGAACGCCGCAGCGGCAAACAGCTCTTCGCCTGCGGCCATCCAGATCACCACTCCGGACGCGTCGATTACGGCTGCGGCCTGTTGGAGCAGGCGCGGTAGATCCTCAGCGTTGGTAAGGCGGCCGATGGCCGTGCACACGTCCGCGGCCGCTTGCAGATCTGGCCCGATTGGTGACGAGACCTCGTTCATCGGATCCACGATAGTCAGGAGAGACTGCGTAGGCGCGATCGCTACGGGCTCGTCACGAACGGCTGTGGGCACCCGCACCAGGAGGATGGCACCCACAACCCAGAACACGGCGACAGCCGCACTAACCGTCCATGAAAAGTCGAACGCGTCTGCCCGCGCGATCACGTAGGCGTCGATTTCGGCATCGCGGATCGTTCGGAGACCTGATGCGATGGCATCGTCGGCTGCACGTCCATCAGAGAAGATGAGATCGGCGGCCATGAAGTCCTGACACGAAGAGATATGGGCCTGGGCCCGTGTCTCAACATCGCTCAGCGTCGCTGCGGCCGCTGTGACAGCCTGCAGCGCGCGACCAGACTCGATCGAGCGGACCCGGGTACGCAGACTTTCCGTATTCTGGCGAATCTGCCCGATGAGCTCGTTGACCTTGGCAGGATCTTGTTCTGGAGACGGCGTGACGTACGCCTGTTGTGCACTGGTGACGGTGTCGAGCGCCGCGAGCAGACGATCGATACGGTCGGTCAGATCTCGCTGGTTCCCATTGAGTTGCGCGATCTGATGCGACGTTTCCCAGCTCGACCACGCGGCAGCAGCCCCGCTCGCGAGCATGAGGATGAGGGTCAGAAAACGCCACACGCGGCTCCGCATGTCCGACACAGGATAACGCGAGTTCGGCCATTGCGTGCCAGATCAGAACTCGAAGTGCATCTGCAGGAGGACGCGGTTCTCATCCAATTGCGTCGGCTGATCGTAGTCGACGTGTTCGTTCGTGGCCACCAGCCCCACTTTGGCGCGGGGCCACACGAACCAGTACCCGCCACCGGCAATCACGCGCTGCCGGGCGCTATCGGGAAGAGCTTCGTCGGATTCGAATGAATCGTAGCGGAGGAGGCCCGCCCATCCTGAGGGACCTTGCCGCGGCTCTGCGAACAGCGACCAACCGTTACGATCAATCTCCACCGGCGCGGTTGCCGAGGGCGTTTCCGTTGCGTTGAGATGCTGAAGCGTGACGACGAGATTGGGATGTTCGAAGCTGCCCATCACGATGCCAAGGTCGCGAGGTCTATCCGCAGCGTACCAGCCTTTGTTGAAGAACCCGCTGACCCGCAGTCCGTGAGCGATTCCGCGATTCGGAAAGGGACGCACCGTCAGTCTGGCCTGTACGCTCTTGTACTTGTTCGCTTCCTGTTGTGTGAAACCCTCACCATTGAACACGCCGCCGTGCACCTCGCCGTAGCCGTCCGGCAGTGGCGTGAAGTAACTCGCGCCGAAGTCGCCTGAGCCTGGAATGAGTCCTTCCCGCTCCGCAAACATCTGTCCCTGCACGCGGTAACGATTGATGCTCTCCTCGAAATCCAGCCATGGCGTCTGATGAAGACCGAAGCGGGCCCAGCTTCCTGGGTGGCCCAGCGTGTCCAGTTGGCCGAATGCGTATTTCACTCGGAGGGTCAGGCTGCCGGCCAGGCTGCCGTCGGTGATGCGGCGAATATCCGGCGTGAAACGGAATCGCACGCGTCTCGCGACCTGCGCGTTGATATTCAGGTAGGCGCGTGTGACATCGAACGAGTTCGCTCCATCGCGATTCTCGGTTTCCGCCGCGTACTGCAGATACGACAGCACGCCGACTCGGATGATCGGGTACTCGGGTTGCGCGGGTGTCGGCTGCGCTGATGCCGGCGGGTTCGGTTGCGTTTGAGCAGAAACTGGAACTGCGAGGGCGATGAGCAGGACTGAAAGTACGAACGATCGCGTCATGTTGTGGTTACGTATACGACGCCAGTGTTTCTGGCCGGTTGCCGCGACGTTACATCAATGTAACGCCGTGAAGCTATTTGGCGGAGGACGCGTTTGGTTGGGGCGAGAACATCATCGGCGGGCGCAGAATAGCGTACGTCGGCAGGCCAAGGGCCTTGACGCGTTCCACCACCGTGCGTGCCGGGTGTTCGTCGAGTTGTTCGGCCTGGTACTTGATCTTCACGTAGCTGTCGAGCGCCTTGGTGACAGCGGGATCCGCCAGCGTCGTGCGGTCCATTACTACGCAGTTCTTGCACCACGTCGCCCACATATCGAGGAGCACCGGCTTCTGCTCGCGCTTCGCGACATCGAGACCCTCGGCCAATGACGCGTGCCATCCGGCCTTGACCTTGTCTTCGACGCTCGAAGCCACCTCCTGCGCGTCCACCCAGCGATCGGCGAAGAGGCCGTAGGCGAGGTAGCCGTAGTAGGCGGCGGTCGCGACGATGAATACTCCAAACGCCTGCTTGACCTTGACCATCCAGGCGCCCGGCTTCGGCAGCGCCGTCAATCCAGCGCCCGCGATCGGCCACGGCACGGCCATCCCGATACCGAGAAGGAACGGCAGGC
The DNA here is from genome assembly GCA_036742665.1 of Vicinamibacterales bacterium. Classification (GTDB taxonomy): domain Bacteria; phylum Acidobacteriota; class Vicinamibacteria; order Vicinamibacterales; family UBA2999; genus Gp6-AA40. Next base: position 13,299 of record DAINQP010000007.1, read on the forward strand.
CAAGCGCGAGGACGGTACCTTTCGAATACAGATCGCTCGAAAACAACACGACCTGAATCACGACCGGCGCGACGCACGCACCGGCAAGCAGCGCCGCGATCGCGCCCATCCCGAATGCCAACGCAACTGACCCTTTGCCCGAGCCGCTGGTTCCCGCCGATCGGGCAAACCGGGAGAAGTCGATCGTAAGCACGTCGAACATCGCCAGCGCGAGGACGACGAACACAATCGCGATCGCGAGGTTGAACCATGGCGAGGCGTTGATGGTGCCGAAGGTGCTTGCGGTCGTGATCACGATCACGCCGAGCACACCATACACGAGCGCCATCGCAGCGCCGTAAACAGCGCCGAGAACGAATCCTCGCGATCGCGATCCGGCCTTGGCGCCGGCGCCGATGATTGCCAGATTGATCGGAATCATCGGCAACACGCATGGGGTCAAGTTGAGGGCGAGCCCGCCAAGAAATACGAGCAGCAGAATGGCCACAGGGCCGCGACCCTCGAACCAGCCTTCTTCCTTGACGCCGTTTTCGGCGTTGTTGATGAAGGCGAGGAAATCGTCAACCGAGCGGTAGCCGCCGGTGCTCGCGACGACCGTGAACCCTCTCAACTGTGCGAGACCATCGTCACTGCTGGTCGCCGGTTTTGCCACAGGTGCCGTGGCCGCTGCGACAGGAGCGCTTCCGGTACCGAAGGCGATCCGGTCGAAGATCTCAGGTTGATTACGAGTGAGGCGTGCGTCAAGGGGAGCGACTGTGAGCGTCCAGCGGACAGGACTTGTGACGGGTGGATAACACAGCTTGTCATCGCACGCCTGATAACGCAGCTCGCCCGGTAGATCGACGGGGCCTGGCCGTGCTTGGCGGGCGACCTCGAGCTGCACGCCGATCGCGAATTCGTGATCGAACACGGCCAGCGGTTGGCTTTGACCCGCTTGCTCGAGGTCAGTGGCTTTCGGAAAGACGAGCTCTGAAACACGGACTCCGTCGGGCGGAGTGATCGTGAGGACCGTCGGGATCAACGACGCATCGCGGGGTGCGTTCGACTGAACGTGAAGTGTCGCAGGCAACCGGACGATCAACGCGGCTCTAGCCTGGCCTCCGGGATGGGCTGCGGACTCGATGATCGGTGTGAGCTCGGCTCGAACAGGACGAAACTGGGCAAACGCGAGCGATGGCCCAGCGACCAGTAGCGCGACCGCCGCGGCCAGCGCTCGCATGGTTACTCGACAGGCTTGAGCGGAATGAACGAGGGACTGGCCCCCGCGCCTTCCATCTGGACGTTGTGCCCCTTGACTGGCGGCAGGTCCTGATACAGGAAATCCCATTTCCACCGTTCCGACGGGTTCGACGCCTGTAGCCAGTTGGCTGCTGACACCTGGCGCGCGAAGGCGATCGTGTGTGCCTCGGCGTACTTCGGTCCCGGCAGCGCCGCGGAGAGCGCCTTCCGAAGATCGTCCGAGCTCTGGTACGGCATGCTCAAACCAAGCGACGTCGCGATATTCGCCAGAATCTGCCAGTCCTCGCGCGCTTCGCCGGGAGGGTTGATGACCTTCGACGATGCCTGCACGAGACCTTGCGCGTTCGTGTAAAGCGCGTTCTTCTCGACCCACGCAGCCCCCGGCAGCACGATGTCAGCGGCCGTAGTCAGGTCCGTCGTGACGACGCCCTGGACGATCAGCAACGGCAGTTTTCCGCTGCGGCGCGCTGCCACCACCCATGACACGTCACCCAGCGAGCCATCCGGGCCCGGATCAACGACGTATAAGGCTTTGACGCGGCCACCGTCGACTGCGGTGCGTAGGGCACTGAGGTCGGCGGCGCCATCGTTCCCGGCACCGACGGCAAAACCGAGGTCCCGAGCGCCGTTCACGTTCGGGGCGTCGGTTGAATGGATCTTGAATTTCGTGTCCGCCGGCTGAGGTTTCTCGGTGCGATTCCAGGCGATGCTGACCAGTGACGGCCCCTCACTGCCGAGCAGACCCTGGACGATCTGCTTCAACACAAACAACTCTTCGGTCGCCGTATGTGCTGACACAAGGAATCGCACGGAACTTGGATCGGCAGAACCCGCTGACTGAATGCCGTCGCGTACGCGCGGCTCGACATCGTGCCACGCCGTCGGCTCGAGCATCGTCCGCTGACGCACCAACGGACGACGGAGGCGGGTTTCGCCTTCGACCCAACCAAAGTTGAATCGGCCGATATCGCACATCCAGTAGCTGTTCACATCAGGGTTGAGTCGCGGCGTCATGCGAATCAGTCGCGAACCGCGTGCCCACTCGGGCTTCGCCTTGAGCCAAGCGCTCGTGTTGCACCCCTTCGAGCAGAGCGTGCAGATCGTGTCCACCACACCCGGGTTGTCCCACGGCCGGCTCTTGAACCGGTATTGCCGCGTGGTGATCGCACCCACCGGGCACACGTCCATCAGGTTGCCCGACAGCAGCGAATGCACGCCCTGTTCGCGGAACGTCGCGATCTCGCTGCCGTTGCCACGATCGACGATGCCGATCTGGGCGTCGCCGTCGATCTCACGCATGAAACGGACGCACCGCGTGCACAGGATGCAGCGGTTGCGGTTCAACATGAGGGTCGGACCGAAATCCACGTCGGCCTTGACGCCCTCACCGTCGAACACGCGTCGCGGGAAGTCCATCCGGCTCGACGCTGGCCCGAACGAGTATGAAAAGTCCTGAAGGGGGCATTCGCCACCCTTGTCGCACACCGGGCAATCGAGCGGGTGATTGACGAGGAGGAACTCGAGCACGCCGGCGCGCGCGGCTGTCGTCTCAGGATCGCGGGTGGAGACGACCATGCCGTCCGTGCAAGTCGTCGAGCATGAGGTCTGCAGCTTCGGCATCTTCTCGATCTTCACGATGCAGACGCGGCAGGACCCGTCCACCGTCAGGCCGGGATGAAAACAGTAGTAAGGCACCGAGATGCCGGCTTCGATGGCCGCCTGCAGCACGGTCTTGCCCTTGGCGACCGTGATCTGCTGGCCGTCGATGGTCAGCGTGACCGTATCCATAAGTGATTGATTTTAATTCAAAGGCCCTGGCTAGCGCTTTTCCTCGAATTCCGCGACGGCGGCCGAATCGCGATTGACCTGCACCTGGCGAACCAGGTCAGTCGTGGGAATCGCGCGCTCGACGACTGCCTCGGTGACCGGGACGACGACGTCCATGGTCCGGCCATTGGCGTAGGTGAGAGTGACTGTGACTGGCAGGTCGAAGACGAGATCGGCCGCCTGCTCGAACCGCACGTTGACCATTCCGTTGCCCAACGTCGTGGAGTACTTGATGCGCGGGATGTCAGTGCCGTAGATCCATCGCTCGAAGAAGCGATCCAGGACGCGTCCGGACTCCGCCTCCAGCGCGCGCTCCAGGTCTTCGGTTCCGGCCTTCTGGTACCGGCGGTCGGCATAGAACCGACGCAGCCCGGCGAAGAAGGCGTCGTCGCCGAGCAGACGCCGCAGCATGTGCAGAACGGCCGCACCTTTGTTGTAGACAAGGGCACGGAATACCCGGACGTTGCCCTTCACGAGGCCAAGCCGATAGCCCAGATGCACGGGACCTTGATCCGAATCACTCATCGACCAGCGTCGAAATTGCCGCAACATGTCCACGAAGGTGCGCTCGCCACGCGTCTTCTGCGCGTAGAGCGCCGCGAAGTACTGCGCGAATCCTTCACTCAACCACTGCTCGTGGTAGTTCTTCCATCCGACGGCTTGCCCCCACCACTGGTGCGCGAGCTCGTGCGCGAGGAAGAATTCAGGGAACCCTTCGAACGCCGCCGGATCATTGCGCCAGTTCGCGTTTCCCATCGACAGTGGATTCTTGATGACGGCGAAGTAGCCGGGACTGTGTCCGCCAGGGAGGTCGCTTTCGATCAGCGCCACCGTCGCCGACTTGTACGGGATGTCGCCGATGAGCGATGCGTAGAACCGAAGGATGTCTTCGGTCTGTTGTGCGACCGTGCGTCCGCGGAAGCGCTGACTCGACTGCGCCTCCACGGTCAGCGCCAATTTATCGATACCGGTGCTCGCGGCAAACGTGTCCGGTAGCGAGAGATCGACTTCGCCAATACGCGTGAATCGTGCGACGACCAGCGCGAGGTATCGCAACGGTTCACTCGCCCTGAACTCGAACAGCTTGCCGTCGCGCAGGATGTCCTTCAGTGACACAACCGACGCGGCGGGAACGGGCTGTCCGCTCGCAACGCATGTCCACCCCTGCGGTACGGTGATGCGCATCGACGCTGTTGCGTAGTCAGGGACCGGGTTCTGCGGATACCAGAACGCGCGGTTGCTGAGCAGAAATGCCGGATCCGTGACCTCGGTTGGTGCGCCCTGTTCTTGCGCATCGGCGAGCACCGACACCGCATCGACGTCGAGGTCCTGCGAGGGAATGCGGCCTTCGTAGTTGACGACCAACGTCAGGTCGGAGTCCTGCGGAAGGAGTCGCGGCAGATTCACGAGCACGTTGTTCTGACCGCGAATGCGCAGGTACAGCAGCCGTCCATACTCGACGCTCGTCACCGCGGTCACGGTGAGCGATTCATTGAGACGCAGAAACACGTTCGACAGCGCGGTTGACCGGACGCGAATAGCGAGACGGGCCCGACCCTGAATCGTCTGCCGCTCAGGATCGACACTCGCGTCGATGCTGTAGTCCAGCACGTCGTAATCCCGCAGCACATCGTCGCTGTAGAAGCGACCACGAGCGGCGAGCTTGGCGACGGACGGATATAGCGCGATCGTGCGCCGATCCTTGCGCCGAAACAACGTGATGTCTTCGGCTTGCTGCGACGAGCGCGTGAACGTGAGCGTGTCGAATCTGCGGGTATCGATTTCGGCGAGGAAGTCGTCCGCCGGTGGGAGAAGGTGCCACGCCTCTGAGCTGAGATCCTGGAGATCGACGTTGTAGGATTTGTTCGACTCGCGCGCGAAGATATCCAGCGCCCGTCGTGTCAGTCGATCCTGCGGCGCGCTGGCCGTGAGACTCGCCGTCGTGACGCGCTTCTCGTAATCGGACGGACTCAATCGGATATACGCCTCTTCGAACGATGATGTGAGCGTGTCGCTCCCGGAGAAGAGCTTCACTTGACCACGCTCGGCGGTGGACGTCGGCGAGAACCGCATCTCCCCGCGGCCGATCAGCACAAGACCAGTCACGCCCTCATCGCACTCGACGAGATAGATCGTTCCCTCCTGCAGCACGATGACGAGATCCTCGGACGTGACCTCGAGATTGCGCGCGCTCAGCGGCCGGTTGATGTTCATGCGCAGCTTGTAGAGGCCTTCGACCGAGGTGAGTCCTTCGACGCCGACGAACCGCCACGATTCAATGTCCCCGCCCGCCGGGCGACGGATATCCATGCTTGCGGTAAGGATTCGCGCTTTCCCCGCTGTCTCGATGAAGAATTCGATGATCAAGCTGTAGCCGTCGCCGGGCGGTGCGCCCTCGAGCGGCGCGCGCGCACGCTCGCGAAGCGCAGTTCGCACGGCGCCGTTGATCAGCAGATCGTTGGTGTACTGCTCGACTTGGGCTTCAGGAACAGAGGAGGCAAACAGCGCGAGCATGCCGGAGCGATCGCCCGCGTTCAGCGCGCGTTCGAACTTTCGGACCATCATCTCGGGCGGGTCGGGCTCCCGCGGCTGCGCGGCGAGCGGAGCACCCCAGAGGATCGCGCACGTCAGGATGAAGAACCGTCTGACCACCAGTGCCTGGCACTATTAGACGCCAATTACCCGACGACGGGGGCGACCGGGGCGACAGGGGCGACTGGCAGTGGCGGAAGGCGTCGCGCAACGAGGACCGTCAGATCGTCGAGCAACCGACGCTCCTGACGATGGGTCTCGACCGCCGCAAACATCGCCCAGCCGAGCTCCTTCGCCGACGCCCAGTCCCGCCCATCCACTACTCCCTGCACGCCGGCCTCATCGAACGGACGCTCGAGGGAATCCTCCGCCTCCGTGATGCCGTCGCTGTACATCACCAGCACATCGCCGGTGGCCAGCTCGACGCGCCCCGCCGAATACGTGGCGTTGTCGAACATGCCCAGTGCCATTCCGCCGGCGCGCAATCGCTCATAGGAACCGTTCGTACGGCGGAGGAGGGGGGGATTCTGGCCGGCGTTGACGTAGACGAGCGAACCGGTTCGCGGATCGAAAGTGGCGATGAACAGCGTGACGAATCGCGATCGCGGCGCGTGCTTCACGATCTGCGCGTTGAGCCTCGTCACAAGGTCTGCGTCCTCGAGCCCTTCGTCCACGAGCGTTCGCATCATCGCCAGCAGCAGTGCCATCAGCAACGCCGCGGGGCTCCCCTTGCCTGCCACGTCGCCAAGCGCCAGCAGCACGCGTCCATCGGCGAGCGGAAGGATGTCGTAGAAATCGCCGCCCACGGTGTTGGCGGGCCGGGTCATCCCGAAGGCTTCGACGCCCAGCGCCCGAAACTCCGCGCGCGGCAGCATCGCTTGCTGAATCTCCCGGGCGATCTCGAGATCGTTCTTCAGGGACAACCGGTCTGCGACTTCGAGTAGCACGAGCAGGTTCAGGAGGAGAAAGCCCGTGAGCAGCCACATCGTCCCTGGTGCGAACGCGGGATGAGGAATCAGGAACAAGTGGAAGCTCTGAAACAGCTCGATCAACCCGATGAGGCTGGCGATCAGCGCGCTCCCATATAGCACTCGGCGTGCCGGGGTCAGCTTGAGCGTGAACGCCAGGAACAGCAATCGTGCGCGACCCAGCAGCCGCAAGTGCCAGGGCCGATCCTTCAGCTCATTGAAGTCGACGTTCCTCGAGAAAAACCGGTACGCCTCCGGCGTGTCGCGCGTGAAGAGGCGCTCGAGCTCAACGGTTGTGAGACCTCTGGTATAGGCCTCGAAAAAGCGACCGCCGGTCGGGCGGGGCAGTGGAGGGACGTTCATCGGCAAAACAGGATCTTAGACGGAATCGTCGCTCAGATGATTCCGAGTTCGGAGCCCACTCGTTTGAAGGCGTCGAGCGCAAATTGAAGCTCGTCCTCTGTATGTGTGGCGGTCACGATGGTCCGCACCCGGGCCTTACCCTCAGGCACTGTCGGGAAGCCGATGCCCTGCGCGAAAACGCCGGCATCGAACAGTTTGTCGGACAGCGTCATCGCTAGTGCCCCGTCGCCGACGATCACTGGCGTGATCGGACTTTCGCTGATGCCGCTGTTGAAGCCCAACGCCTCCAGCCCCGCTTTGAAGAAACGAGTGTTGGCCCACAGGCGTTCCATCCACTGTGGCTCGTTCTCGAGCACGTCGAGCGCGGCAATGCACGTCGCGGCGACCGACGGCGGATGCGACGTCGAGAAGAGAAACGGCCTTGCGCGATGATAGAGGAAGTCGACGAGTGATTTCGAGCCGGCGACATATCCACCCAAGGCGCCGAGGGCTTTCGACAGTGTTCCGACCTGGACATCCACCCGGCCATGCAGGCCGAAGTGATCCACGGTGCCGCGTCCGTTGCGGCCGAACACTCCGCTCGCGTGCGCATCGTCAACCATCATGATGCAGCCGTACTCGTCGGCCAGATCGCAGAGCTCCGGCAGCGGACCGAGATCCCCGTCCATGCTGAACACACCGTCGGTGATGAGCAGCGCGCGGTGATCGCGTGGGAGCGCGGCGACGATCTGGCGAGCGGCTGCGACGTCTCGATGCGGAAACACTTTGATTGTGGCGCGGCTCAATCGCGCACCGTCGATGATGCTGGCGTGATTCAGCTCGTCGGAGACGATCACATCGTCACGGCCGAGGAGTGATGATACGGTTCCGGCGTTGGCGGTGAAGCCGCTTTGAAACACGACGGCCGACTCCGTGTGTTTGAATGCCGCGAGCCGGCGCTCGAGCTCCATGTGAATCGCCATCGTTCCGGCAATGGTGCGTACCGAACCCGTGCCGACGCCAAAGGCCTGCAGGGCGTCCAGTGCCCGCGCCCGCAACGTCGGATGCGTCGTCAGACCGAGATAGTTGTTCGAAGAAAGATTAACGACCTGACGATGGTCAATCGAGGTCCGCGCTGCCTGCTCGCCGTCGAGCACACGCAGTCGCCGATAGAGCCCTTGTCGCCGAAGATCGTTGAGGGACTCGTCCAGGTACGCGAGAGGATTCTGGCGCATGTCGCGCCATTTTACGGTTATTTCGAATCAGGGCAGGCGCAGGATCACGTCGCCGCCCTCGCGAAAAATCTCCGTGGCGCCGAGTTGCATGAGCGCAGCGGTGGTGCGAGGTCCGCGCTCGTCGAGCCACGCCGCCTCGTGCACGATCACATGCGAGACGCCACCGTTGCGCAGCGCGTCCCAAGCGATCATCGCGTGAGACGGCACATCCGACAGCGATAGCGTCAGCAGTCCATAGTGCGGTGGAAAGAAACCACTATAGCCGTTGAGCAGCCGCGCGTGATGAACGACGGAGTAGTACATCGCGCGGATGTCATAGTCCGGCTGACCGAGCGGTAGTTCGGCGAGCACAACGTTGGACTCTTGTGCCAGCCGCCGATACACAGCCGGTGCGCGAGCCGGTCGGTAGACGCGCGCCTCCGGCGTGGTGTAGTCGCGAAGCGTGCCGAGGCCGTTAATGGGGAATGGACGAACGAGACTCTCGGCAACCAACGCTGTCGTAAGAATCACCAGCGCCGGCGTTGCCCATCGCCACTGCGACAACGCGGCAGCGCCGTATCCGCCCAGCACCGACATCATCAGCACCGCGATCATGTTGAATCTGGCCGGCACGCGCAGGCCGTCGAAGCCGGGAATGTAGTCGTAGAGCAGGTGATACAGCCCGGTCAGGTTCAATGGTCGTCCGAGCGTCTGGGGGGCGATGCCCATTGAGAGCCACATCGCAGCAAGCAGCGCAATCAGGTAGAAGCCTCGCGTTCGCATGAAGGCGACGATGCGGGTCCGGCATCCCGGCGAGACGAAGGCGGCGAGTGTCACAAGGGCGACAGCTCTTAGCAGGAGCTGATCGATGTTCGTGACGCGCATCGTGAAGAGCCCGAGGTCGAGCACGAAGCGGCGATAGAGCAGTGTGGCGGCGGCGATGAAGATGTGGATCGCTGAAACCGCGAGGAGTATCCACGCCGCCTTCGTCACAGGGGCGGCGCTGAGGGCCGCGTCGCGCCGCCACGTTGCGACGCCGATGAGCGCAAGAAACACGGCGACGAGACCCGGAAACAGATCGCCTTCGGCCTTGGGAAAGACTCGCGCGATCGAGCCCCACAGGATCTGCTCGTGCACCGCGGTCGCGTACGAATAGACGTCCGCGGCATACATCGACAGCTCGCCGCGGCTGCGCGCAATCTGCAGTTGTTCCTGCACCAATGCGTATGGCAGGAGGAGCGGTAGGGTCACCACGCCAACGAGAACTGCGGCGGTGGCGAGTTGAATCCATAGCCGTGTGCGCGACCACAGACCACGCCGCCAGATCTCCCACAGGACGCAGGCGACCGCAAATGGCGCAAAGAACATCAGGTAGTACGTGCAGGAGAGGTTCTGCGCGATCAGCGCCACCGCCGCCCCAAGCAGCGGCCGCCAGCGTCCCCCACGCGCGGTCTGCGCGTCGATCGAATCAAAGAATCTGCGGAATCCGTAGAGTGCGAACGGCATCCACTGCGACGACAGCACCTGCAGATGCGAGCTCTGTGGAAAGCGGTAGGGGGCGAACGCGAAGAGCACGCCGGCGACGAACGCGGCGCGCGGGTTGCCCGAAATCTCGCGGACCAACAGATACGCACCGAGCCCAGACAGCACGAACGTCGACAGATAGAGCAGGTTGTAGCAGAGGATGGGATTGCCAGTGAGCGCCCACACCGGAAGGATCTGCACTGCCTGCGCGATGAAGTGCTCCGAGTAGGCGAGTGTCAGCGGCACCGGGTGAAAGATGTTGGCGTCGAAGAACGTCGCGAGTCGCGCGACGTCGCCACGGAGAACCGCAATAAGTTGCTGGCAGTCCCACGCCAGCGCCCACATCACAAAGACCGGATCGCCGAGATCCGCAGGCACATCCCGCCCGAGACCTCGAATGAGCGGCCAGGTCGTGACGATCGCCAGCGCCAGGTAGGCGGCCGCCGCGTGCCACGCACGCCGCATCAATCGGCCGTGGCCTCGACGAGGAGCTCCTGAAGGAGTACCTGAAGGATGGCGGCGGTCGGAACGGCGAGGATCGCGCCGACCAGCCCGAGCAGCGATCCGCCGATCAACAACGCGGTGATCACCAGCACCGGGCTGATGCCGACCTGTCGCGACATCACCTTGGGCACCAGGACATGGTTCTCGACTTGTTGTTGCAGGAAGAAGAAGACCGCCACGCCAAGTGCGGTCGCGGGACTGACCGAGAAGGCGACGGCGACCGCAGGTACCGCCGAGAGTAGTGGGCCGACGATCGGAATGAGCTCACCAATCCCGGCGATCAGCGCCAGCACGTAAAAGTACGGGACGCCCATGATCCACAGACCGATCGCCGCGGTCGTGCCGATGATCGCGCCGAGCAGTAGCTGACCGGCCAACCACGCACTCACCTTCTCGCCGGCTCGCCGGAACGCGTCGCGCACACGCGCGCGCTCCTGCCGCGGGAACAACCGCACCATCGCACGGACCATATCGTCGGCATCGATGAGCAGATAAAACGTGACAATCAGGATTGTCACGACGCCGAAGACGCCGCCAACAAACCCCCAGATCGCAGCGAGCACGGTGCCGACCGCGTCGCTGCCAGCCGGCGCCTGGCGCACGGCTTCGCCGATTGTGATCTCCCGCCCGAGGACGCCTTGTCGAATCAACCACTGTTGCCCGCGGCTCACCAGATCCGGAGCCGCGTTGAACAAGTCCCTGGCTTGCGAAGCAAGCGGCGGCACCATCAGCATGACGAACAGTCCGACGACGGTGAAGACCACCACGTAGACCGAGAGAATCGCCGCCCATCGCGGCAGCCGGATGCGCGTGGTGAGCCGTTGCTGTTCGATGCGATCGACGAGTGGCGAGAGGCCGACCGCGATCAGACCGGCCACGTAGATCAAGAGCAGCGTGTCGCGAACGAGGTACAACAGCCAGACAAGCGCGACGGTCACAGTGGCGCTGACCAGCGCGTATCGAATCAGCGCTCGAGGCGTGTCGCGTTGACGAGTAGTCACCGATGCCGCGTACCGCTAGCCGCGAGCGAGATATTCGCGGGTGAACGCGGCGATGTCCGTGTAGATCTCCTCGAGATCACGTGGTTTCGCCAGGAAGACGATGCGGAAGAACCCGTCGCTCGCCGGCACGCCGAATCCCGAACCGTTCACGCACAGAATACCGGTCTCGCGCAGCAGCGACAACACAAAGTGTTCGTCAGTGCGTCCCGGCGGGAGCGAGATCTGCGGCAGCGCGTAAAACGCCGCTCGCGGCGCCACGCAGTGCATGCCGGGAATCGCGTTCAGCCGTTCGGTGGTGATGCGCGCGCGCTCGGCGAGCGCCGCACGGAACGACACCTGGTGCGAGCGATCGCCGGTGAGTGCGGCGGCGACCGCGTACTGCATCGGCCCCGGACTGCACAACCGGCCATCGGCGAGTTTCTTCATCGCAGCCACGGTGTCGTCGAGTCGCGGCGTGCGGCCGGCGACGAGCCACCCCGCGCGCCATCCCGGGGCTAAATATGCCTTCGACAAACTCGAAAACGAAATGATCGGCGCATCGAGGTCGAAGGTCCCGAGCAGCGGCAGTGGACCGCCATACGCGACGTCTCCGTAGACTTCGTCGGCCAGAATCGTCAGATCGTGCCGTTCCGCGAACTCGATCAATGCGCGTCGAACTGGCGCCGGATACACCGCCCCGGTCGGGTTGTTCGGATCGATGACGACCAGCACACGGGTCCGTGACGTGACGAGCGTCCGAAGATGATCCAGGTCCGGGAGCCAATCATGCTCAGGATCGGTGCGGTAATACCGAGGTTGGGCGGAGATTTTCGCCAGCACCGCGGTGTAGAGCGGATACGTCGGCGACGGCACGAGCACTTCATCGCCGTCGTTCACGAGTGCATTCAGTGCCAGCTCAATGCCTTCCGACGTGCCGGTCGTGATCAGAACGCGATCGGCCGAAATCGTAACTCCGCGGGAAGTGTAGTCGGCGGCAACCGCCTCGCGCGCCTCGGGAATCCCTGCCGAGGGGACGTAACCGTTATGGCCATCGCGCATGGCTCTTGCCACGGTTTCTACGAGGTGAGCCGGGGTTTGAAAGCCAAAAGCTACTGGATCGCCGATGTTCAGGTAACGAACGCGTTGCCCCCGCGCCTCGACGGTCTTCGCCTCGGCCACGATGTTGCGGATGGCATAGGAGAAGCGGTTGACGCGCCCGGCCACCGGGACCGGTTTCGAATTCTTCGTGGGCATGGCCCATCTTAAGTGGTTAGGCCGCATTGAAGCGGAGGTAATATTTACATGCAAACGATAGGAATTACCTCCCTGTCGGCATAGGCGATCCCCGTAAACCATTCACAGGCATCGATCGAGCCCCTGGCAAGCCCTATGAAATACCTCAGGTCCATGCGGCACGTCGCGCTCCCCGGCGCTCTGGCCCTACTGCTCGCTGCTGTCTCGCTCAACGGGCAGATAGCGTCTGCTCAGGTCGCCTCACCCGCACCGGCGCGCCAGGGATCCCAGGCGACGTTCAAGTCCGGTGTCGAGGTCGTTACTGTCTCCGTGACCGTCCGCGACGACGAACGCAAAGTGATTCAGAACCTGACCAAAGCCGATTTCGAAGTGTTCGATTCAGGCTTCAAGAAGGAAATTCGCGACTTCTTTGTGGGCGATAGTCCAGTGAGCCTCGCCATTCTGCTCGACATCAGCGGCAGCATGGCGGTGGGCGGAAACATGGAGCGCGCGCGCGAGGCCGTGGCTGTGGCGGCGATGAACCTGCGCAGCGACAAGGACGAAGCCGCGCTGTTCACCTTCGACTCCGAACTGCGCGAAGTGGTGGCGTTCACGACTGACACGCGCACGATTCACAAGGTCAGCTTGCGGGGCAAACCGTGGGGACAAACGTCGCTCTACGACGCCGTGGGCCAGGCTGCACGGGCCGTCTCAGATCGGGCGAACAAGCATCGGGCTCTGCTGGTGATCAGCGACGGCGTTGACACGGCCAGCAAGATGACGCCGGCTGAGGTATCGGGGATTGCAAGCGCGATCGATGTGCCCGTCTACCTCTTGCGCGTCGTCAACCCGCTGGATCATCCCGGGGGCGAGCTCGAGGTGATCGAAACGGACGGCCGCAAAGTTCAGGCCGCGAATCTCGCGGACCTGTCGCGTTGGACCGGTGGTGACATCCGAGTTGCCAGCACCCCTGCGCATACATCGGCGGCTATTCAGGATTTGTTCACCGAGCTGCGTCATCAGTACCTCATCACCTTCGAGCCGGGCACGCGTCCAGGGTGGCACCCGCTCGAGATTCGTACCCGGAAGAAGAGCCTTGTTGTTCACGCGCGAGGGGGCTACATGGTTGGTCCCACGCGCAATGGTAGTTAGGTTGTTGTTGTCACAGGAGAGAGACCATCATGCGGAATAGTCTGTTTGCGGCGGCGCTGCTCACTTTGTCAGTGGCCGTGGCGCCGGCCTGCGCCACGAAGAAGTTCGTGCGAACCGAAGTCGGCAACGTGAACTCGAAGGTCGACACGCTGTCCGGCACCGTCGAGGAGACGCAGGAGCGCACCCGGAAGAACGAAGAGCGTATCGGTCAGGTCGACCAGAAGGCCGAAGAGGCTGGCAAGTCGGCGACGGGCGCGCGACAGGCTGCTGACGCGGCCAACGCCGCGGCGCAGAAGGTTGACGGCCGCGTGACGACCGTGGACAACCGTGTGACCTCCGTTGAGGCCGCGGCACGGAAGCTGGTGTTCGAAGTGACCCTCAGCGAGGATCAAGGCAACTTCAAATTCGGCAAGACGGATCTGCCGGATGAAGCGAAGGCGCGTCTCGATATGATGGTCGGCCAGTTGAAGAACGACACGAAGAACATCTTCATCGAGATTGAAGGCCATACGGACAACGTCGGCTCACCGACAACCAACGAGCGCATCGGCATGGAGCGCGCGGAATCCGTGAAGCGGTATCTCTACGAGCAGCACCAGATTCCGCTCCACAAGATGAACGTGATCTCCTACGGCGAAGAGAAGCCCGTGGCGCCGAACAACAAGCGCGACGGCCGCGCCCAGAACCGCCGCGTCGTCGTCAAGGTCCTGTCGTAACACAGACGAACGGTCGCTTTGAGGGCGGGTTCCGCGTGGACCCGCCCTCGCTCCTATCGCATCCTTCCGAAATCCACTCCCGTCCGCAAAATCTCTTTTCCGCTGTCCGTCAGCACGATGTCGTAGCGTCCCATCGCATCGATTGCGTCGGCGGCGAATTGAACCACCATCGTGCCGCCGAGCATGGGCTGACCGTTGCCGAGGATCGGTGCCGCATTCGGGTCTGGAAGGGCAGGTCCGCCGGTTTCTGTTCGCGGACCAAACCGCGGGTTGCGGTTGATGGACTGCGCGGCGATGGGCTTGTCCTGACCACGGTTCAACGTCACCGCGTACGCGGGAACGCCGACGTAGTTGTTCAGCGGATGGAAGGTCAATTCGACAACAAACTCGATCAGGTTCGGTGCGGCAGCGAGCGCGGCGGCCGCCTCGCGCTGACCAAAGACACGATCACCCAGACGAGCCTTCATCGCAGCCGCGAGAGCTACGCGATGGAATGGGGTGATCACGTCGATCCAATCCACCGGCGGACGAGAGATTACGAGCCGATAACCGCCGTGAAAACGGGCGCGCTCGGCATCGAACCGCGATTGTCCGAGAAAGATCGCTTGTTCGATCGCGCGACGGTCGAGGACGGATTCGAATGCCGAGAGACGGATCGTTCCGACCAACACGCAGCACACCACAGCCAGACGCCGACCTGCCGCGCCGAGCGACGCCGGACCCGTCGCGCCGAAGCCGAAAGGCGAACGCCGTTTCATCTCGCTATGGTAATCGGGGGAATCGATGAAGCGGGAAGACGTGTGCGCCGCGGCGGGGACGCGACGCACACGATCCGAGGCCTTCCAACTTGCGTCAGTCGACCACGAACTTCCACAACCAGCAGGAACCGGACCAGGATCGGGAGCCCTTAGAATCAACGAGTTACCCTGAATCATGATGCCCCCGGCTTACGGTTGGTGAAAACCGCTTTCGGGCGACGGCACAGGATTCTGTGGCTACTATTGCGCCCATGGAGCTGAGCGGGCGAGTTGCGTTGATTACCGGCGGCAAGCGTATCGGCTCGGTCGTCGCTACGGAACTGGCTCGAGGCGGGGCCGACATTGCGATGGTGTACCGGCAGTCGCGCAACGAGGCGGAAGAGACGGCTGCCGCCGTGCGCGGACTCGGCCGGCGATCAGTGGTGCTGCAAGGAGACCTTCGCGATCCCGAAGCCTGCGAACGCGTCGTGGACGGAACGGTGGATGCCCTGGGCCGTCTCGACGTGCTGGTCAACATGGCGTCCGTCTATCATTCCAAGCCGTTCGATGAGCTGACCGTCAAGGACTGGGACGCCTCACTCGAGATTGATCTCCGATCGGCATTCTTGTGTGCGCGCGCGGCCGCTCCACACATGCGGCGTCTGCGCGGCGGCCGCATCATCAATTTCGCGGACTGGACGCCGCGAAGCGGTCGGCCGCGGTACACAGGTCTTTTGCCGTACTACGTCGCGAAAGCCGGTGTCGTGGCGCTCACCGAAGGACTGGCTCTGGAGTTGGCGTCGGATCAGATTCTCGTCAACGCGATCGCGCCGGGCCCGATCGTGGCGCCCGAGGGCGCGTCAGACGAGGAATTCTCTGCGGTGGAGCGCGCGACGCCGCTCGGCCACTGGGGCGGCGAAGCCGAGATTGCGAAGGTGGTGCTCGCGCTGGTTGACAGCGATTTCGTCACCGGTGAAACGATTCGTGTCGATGGCGGGAGACACTTGAAATGAGCTAGAGCCGCGCAGTGACCGCCGCAAGTACACCTGAGGCATCGTGCATCGGGAGATTGCAGATGCAGATGTGCCGCACGCCCTCGGCCCGCAGCGCGCGGATCGTTCGTGCGCAGACCTCGGTCGCGTTCGCGCCGGTCGCGAACTCGTCAATCAATTTTTGGATCGGTACCGGCATGAACGAGCTCAGGGTCTGCAACGTCTTCGGATTCGCGCTTCGATAGTAGAACACGCAGAACATCCCCGGAAGCGGAACCGCCCGCCGATGGATCTCGGCGAGAAAGCGCTTCACCGGATCGAGATCCACGTGGCTGACGACCTGGGTCAGATAGAACTCGGCGCAGAACCGCTCGTCGAGCAGGAAATCCACTTGCTGTCCGGCGGCCGCGTGCGGGTTGGCCCAGCCGCCGAGTATCAAGTCCGGCTCTTTCTTACGGATCTCGTGTCGCAAGTCCCAGGCATGCTCTACGCAGCGCAGCCGGCCGACGGTCTTATCGCCTCCCAGTACGACGAGCGATCGAAATCCGTGTTGGCGCGCTTGTGTCGCGTACGACAAACAGAAGTCGAGTGAGTGCTTGCTCGTGAGAAAGGGCACCACCATCTCGTGTGGCAACTCGCGGCCGAGATTGGCAATGAGATGCCGGAGGTTGTTCTCCTCCTGTGTGCCGACCGCGCTGTCGGTGAGGAAAACCGGTACCTGCTGACGACTGAGGCGGCGAATTGCGTGGTACGTGTCGATCCACGCGTCCATGCCTTCGGCGGCGTCGAGCTCAGCGCGTGGAGGCCGGAGCTCCGCGGTCAACACCGGGGTCTGTCCGCGAAGCCGCTCGACGAGCATGCTATCGAGTTGAACTGCGAGCGCCCGCCGGTGTTTCATCGCCGATCGCGCGCATCACGAACTCGAACATGAGCTGACGCAGATGGCTGTTCAGTCGGCCGTCGCCGATACCGTGGCGCGACTTCGGATACACCATCATCTCGAAGGGCTTCCCCGCTTTCTGCAGCTCGTATGCGAACTGCACCGAGTTCTGCATGTGCACGTTGTCGTCCATGGTCCCGTGAAGCAGCAGCAGGCGGCCGTGCAGTTTGTCAGCCGCGAAGCGCGGTGCGGTACGCCGGTAGCCGTCCGGGTTGTTCTTCGGCAGCTTCATCAACCGTTCAGTGTAGACGGTGTCGTAGTCGCGCCAATCCGTCACCGGTGCGCCGACGATGCCGGCCGACCAACTGGTGCTGTGCGTCATGGCGTACGCCGTCATGAACCCACCGTAGCTCCACCCGCTCAGGACCATTCGCGTCGAGTCCACGTACGGCAACTTCTTGAGCCATTCGACACCGTCTTCGAGATCCTGCAGCTCGAGCTCACCCAGGCGTCCGTAGACCGGCCACTGCGATTCGACGCCCTTTCCGCTTGCGCTTCGGTTGTCGAGTACCCATACGAGAACGCCGTGCTCAGCGAGCATCTGCAGAAACATGTATTCGCGGCCGCCCCACTGGTTCTTCACCTGCGACGCACCCGGTCCCGCATAGGTGAACTGATAGACGGGATAACGGCGAGTCGGATTGAAATCGACGGGTTTGATGAGCATGCCGTCCATGACGAATCCGTCGCGTGTCTTCACCTGTACGAATTCAGGTGTGGACAACTGATAGTCACGCAGCGCGGCAACCGGGTTGAGGTCGATCGCGCGGATATCGGCGCCTGTGTTGCGATGGAGGCGAACCTGCGGCGGCGTCGTGACGTTGCTCCACACGTCGGCGAAGAGCGTGAAGTTGGGATTGAAGATCGCGCGATGCGTACCGTCGATCTGTGAAAGCCGTGTAAGGCCGGTGCCATCAAGGTTGATGCGGTAGATGTCCGTCCCGATGGGACTTCGTTCCATTCCTGCGAAATAGAGCACGCCCGCATCCTGGTTGACGCCATACAAGGTGCGCACATCCCAGCGCCCGGTCGTCACTGGACGCATCGCCGTACCATCGGCGGCGATGCGATAGAGGTGCTTGAAACCTGTTCGCTCGCTGAACCACAGGAACGATCCGTCTTTCAGCCAGATCGGACTGCCGTTGTTGTTCACCCAGGCTTTCGTGGTTTCGCGAAGCAGCTTCCGGGATCGCCCGTTCTCCACATCGGCCACATTCAGATCGAGCCAGGTCTGCTCGCGATCCTGGATCTGATACGCGACGCGCTGCGAATCGGGAGTCCAATTCACGTCCACGATCAGATAGTCGGAGGTCGCAGAGGTGGACACGTCGGTCCACACCGGAGCGCCGCCGATGACGCTCGAGATGCCCAGCTTAACAAGCGGATTCGGATCGCCGGCCTTGGGATAGTCAGTGACCTCGAGGAGCGGCCGGTAAGGAATGTGATCGACGACGGTGTACTCGGGAACCGGCCGCTCGTCCAGCTGAAGAAAGGCGATGCGCGCCGAGTCGGGACTCCACCAGTAGCCGCGAAACTCATCGCGGCCGTAGATCTCCTCTTGATACAACCAGTCGAGCTTGCCGTTGAAGATCTCGCGCCCACCGTCCGTGGTCAGCGCCCGCTCGCGTTGCGTCGCGACGTCGACGACGTAAAGATTGTTGCCCCGCACAAACGCGACGAGCTTCCCATCTGGACTGAATGTCGCGACCTCCTCGTTGCCCGTCGTCATCGTGAGGCGTGAAGCTCTCGTGCCCGCGATGTCGTAGAAGTACAGGTCGTCTGCAATTGTGACCAGAATGGCGCTTCTCCTGGCGTTGAAAATCAAATCGTTGGAACGAGCGATGAGGCCGGCCTCGGCGCGTGTCACTCCCGGAAGCGAGGCGAGCGCACTCTCCATGCGACCCGCGTCGAACAGCGGAGCTGTCCGGCCTGACGTCGCGTCAACCTTCACCCATTCGAAACCGCTGCCGGATTGCCGTGCAACTACGTATGTGGCCGAGTCGAGCCAGGAGATATCGTCCTCGGCAAACCCACTGAACGCGATGCGCTGTTCGGGGTGGTAGATGGCGTCCACCGTCAGCAGCAGGCCTTTTGATTGGGCCGATATCGATATGGTCGCCGCCACGAGTACCAGGCAGATCGCCGCGCGTTTCAACACGTTCGCCATACCCGACAGATTAGCACCCGGACCTGGGCCGCACGCTCGTAAGCCTGATATCGTCGTCCCGTGGCTGACCTGACGTTTATGGGTGCTGCCCGCACCGTGACCGGGTCGAAGTATCTGCTGGAACATGGCGGGAAGCGTGTCCTCGTCGATTGCGGACTGTTCCAGGGACTCAAAGAACTGCGGTTGCGCAATTGGGCCCAATTCCCGATTCCCCCGCGAGAGATCGATGCGGTCGTCCTGACGCATGCGCACCTCGACCATGTCGGATACCTGCCGCGGTTGCGCGGCGACGGGTATCGCGGCCGTGTCTTCTGCACGGCAGGAACCAAGGAGTTGTGCGGCGTGGTACTGCCGGACTCTGGACGGATCCAGGAAGAGGATGCCCGACTGGCGAACCGACATGAGTACTCAAAGCATCAGCCCGCGCTTCCGCTCTACACAGAGAGCGATGCGCTCGCAGCACTCACACAACTTCAGCCGCTCGGATATGAGCGCGACATCGAGATCCTTCCCGGTATTTCGATTGAGTTTTTTCCGGCAGGACATTTGCTGGGCTCGGCGTTTGTTGTGGCGCGTCTTCAGTCCGGTCCGACAATTCTGTTCGGCGGCGACCTTGGTCGTTACGCGCGTCCCGTTCTTCCCGACCCTTCAAACGCGGTGCACGCAGACGTCGTCCTGGTGGAATCCACCTACGGCGACCGCGATCATGTCGCCGACGATAACGGTGAGGAATTAGCGCAGGTGGTTCGCAGTACCGTCGAGCGCGGAGGCAAGCTGATCATTCCGGCGTTCGCCATCGGCCGCGTCGAAGAGTTGCTGTACTGGATGCGGCGTCTCGAGCAGGAACGTCGCATTCCCGTGCTGCCGGTCTACGTCGATAGCCCGATGGCCAACGAGGCGTTGAGGTTTTATTCGGCGCGCATCACGGAGCTTGACGAAGATATGCGCCCCACCGAGAAGAAGGTGTCGACGTTTGCGACCACCCGATTTCAGACTGTGTCGTCGCCGCAGCAATCGAAGCAATTGACGGCCAGTCGTAAACCGTCGATTGTGATTTCGTCGAGTGGCATGGCCACCGGCGGCCGCGTGCTGCATCACATGGCCGCGGCGCTGCCCGATTCGCGCAACACGGTGCTGTTCGTCGGATATCAGGCGGCCGGTACGCGCGGGCGTCAGCTCGTGGACGGTGCGCGCGACGTCAGGATTCACGGACAATCGATTTCGGTGAACGCGCGGATTGCGAAGATCGATTCGATGTCGGCGCACGCCGACCGCGGTGAGATCATGCGCTGGCTCGGCACGTTTCCAGCCCGGCCGAGTCGTGTATGTCTCGTGCACGGCGAGCCCGAACCGATGGACGCCCTCAAGACGCTCATGCATCAACGCCTCGGCTGGAACGCCGAGACCCCGCAACATCTTCAGCGGCTTTCGCTCTAATCCATGAACGACACGCGTCGGTATCTTCTCGAAACTGTGGACGAAGCTGCGGTTGTGCAGCTGTACGCGGACGGCTTCAGCGCACTGGATCTCCGCAACAAGGTTCTCGTTTGGCACCTCTGTCTCGCCGCGATCGCCGGCCGTGACATCTATTACGATCAGCGCTACGCCCACAACCTCGAGATGCGCGCGCTGCTCGAAGCGATCCTGACGCACGGCGACTCCGTGAATCCGCGCGTGATGGGCGAGATCCGGCGCTACACGAAGCTGTTCTGGATTAACACTGGCCCGTACAACAACCTGACGGCGAGAAAGTTCGTCCTGCATCTGACGCGCGACGAGCTGCTCGACGCGTTGACGGCTGCGCGCCGCGGCGGTGCGGACATTGCCGCCCGTTCCGGCGAGTCGCTGGCCGGCCTGGTCGACCGAATGGCTCCGCTCTTCTTCGATGCGGCCTTCGATCCGATTCTGACCAATAAGAGTCCTGGAGAGGGGCGGGACATCCTCGAGGCGAGCTCGAACAATCTCTACGCGGGCGTCACGATGCGCGCGCTGGAAATGTTCGAGGAGCGTTATGCGTTGAATTCGCGACTCGTTGCCGAGAATGGCCAGCTCGTCGAGGACGTCTATCGCGTCGGCGGTCGCTACGACCGCGAGATTCGCCGCATCATCGGACATCTCACCGATGCCCTGCCGTACGCCCCGCCGGCGATGGCGGAGGCGTTGGCCGCGTTGATTCGCTTCTACCAAACGGGCGAAGACATCGATCGCGTCGCGTACGACGTCGCCTGGGTCCGCGATCAGGAGTCGCCGGTCGACACGATCAACGGGTTTATTGAGGTCTATCTGGATCCACGTGGCGTGAAAGGCGCATGGGAGGGGATGGTCTGCTATGTGAACCCGGAGAAGACGCGGCGCATTCGCGCGCTGGCGGGGCATGCGCAGTGGTTCGAGGATCACATGCCGTGCGATCCACGGTTTCGCAAAGCGGAGGTGACCGGCGTCACCGCGCGGGCGATCGAAGTAGTGATCGAGACCGGCGACTCGGGCCCGGTCACGCCCGTCGGCATCAACCTCCCGAACGATCAAGCGATTCGCGAACAGTACGGCAGCAAGTCCGTGTCGCTCGCCAATGTCGCCGAGGCGTACGAACGGTCCACGCCTGAGGGCATGCGGGTGGAATTCTCCTGGGACGACGCCGAAGCGGCGCGTGCGAAACGGTGGGGCGCCATCGCACAGGAGCTGACGACCGATATGCACGAAGTGATCGGCCACGGCTCCGGCCGGATGGCTGAGGAAATGACGCTGCCGCCGCATCGACTGCTGGCCGAGCAGTATTCGGCCATCGAAGAGGCGCGAGCCGATTTGGTGGCGCTGTATTTCCTCCCAGACCCCGAGATCGTCGCACTCGGCCTCGTCGCGGTTGAGGACCACGACGAGATCGTGCAGGCCGAGTACGAGTACTACACGCGCACCGCGCTCGTGCAGCTCCGTCGAGTACGGCTCGGCACGCAGCTCGAGGAGGACCACATGCGCAATCGACAGATGGTCGTGCAGTGGCTGCGCGCGCACACCAGTGCCATCGATGTGCGGCACCGTGACGACAAGACGTTTTTCGTGATGACGGACGCGGCGGCGTTTCGAGAAGGCGTCGGCCGGCTGCTCGCAGAAGTCCAGCGCATCAAAAGCGAGGGCGACTATGCCGCGGCGCGCCGCCTGTTTGAGGAGTACGGCGTCCACTTTGACGCAGCGCTCCGCGACGAAGTCGTTGCGCGCGTCGATCGACTCAAGCTCCCGTCGTACACCGGCTTCGTCATGCCGAGGCTCGAGGCCAGACGCGACGGCCGCGGTGACATCGTAGACGTTGCGATTTCGTATCCGTGCGACCTCGAGACTCAGATGCTCGAGTATTCGGGGTTGTCCCGGGGCGAAGACGCTCTTCGACTGATTACACGGCAGGCCGCTGCACACGCGTTAGACCGCGATGTTTTCGAACCGCCTGCCCGGGCACGCTGAGGTCAACGCGCTGAGCCAGGCGGTCGCCAGCCTCACGGCCGCCGGCACGGCGTTCGTCGATCTGACGGAATCCAACCCGACCCGTGTCGGATTGCCGTATCCCGCCGATTTGTTACGCGCCGTCACATCCGACCGCGCGCGCTGTTATGACCCGCAATCATTCGGGCTGCGTACAGCGCGTGAGGCCGTGTCTGCGGACTACGCGCGTCGCGGAGTGGCGGTCGACCCTGAATGCATCGTCTTGTCGGCGAGCACGAGCGAGGCCTACAGCTGGTTATTCAAGCTGCTCTGCAATCCCGGCGAGTCGGTCTTGATACCGCAACCGAGCTATCCGCTTTTCGAGCACCTGACGCGTCTCGAGTCGGTGCGGGCAATCCCGTACCGGCTCGAGTACCACGGCCGGTGGGAAATCGATTTCGAGTCGATCGCCGCCGCGAAAGATGACGTTCGCGCCGTGCTGCTGGTATCGCCGAACAACCCGACCGGGTCGTATGTCACCTCGCATGAAGCCGACACGCTCGCCGCGATCTGTCGCGAGCGACAGTGGGCGATCGTGTCCGACGAGGTCTTTGCGGAGTACACCCTCGATGCGCAGTCGCCGGCCACCGAGATTGCGCGACGCGCCAAGGTGTTGTCCTTCACGCTTGGCGGCGCATCCAAAGCGCTGGGGCTTCCGCAGATGAAGCTCGCGTGGACGATTGTTGATGGTCCGGTGAAAGAGCGAATCGACGCCCTGTCAGGGCTCGAGTTCATCGCCGACACGTTTCTGTCGGTGAACACTCCGGTGCAGCTGGCTGCGTCTGATCTTTTCCAACGTGGCGCGATCGTCCGTGAGGCGATTCAACGGCGTGTCTCGCGGAATCTGGCTGCCGCCCGTGAACGCGTCCGCCACTATCCTGGGTGTGAGGTGCTCCGTACCGAAGGGGGCTGGTCGGTCGTGTTGCGGGTCCCGGCCACGCGCCCCGAGGAGGCGCTCGCGCTCGGTCTCCTGCAGCGCGAGCGTGTCCTGGTGCATCCCGGCTTCTTCTTCGACTTTGCCCACGAAGCGTTTCTGGTGTTGAGTCTGCTGCCGCCGGAGAACGTCTTCGACGATGCGTTCGAACGCGTGCTTCGGTACACCAGCGTATGACACTGCCATCGCAGACGCGGCGCGCTGGGCTTCTCGTTCCGCTGTTCTCGATTCCGTCCACACGCAGTTGGGGAATTGGCGAGATCGGTGATCTCGAACCGATGTGCGGTTGGCTGGCGCGGGCCGGACAGCGCGTGCTGCTCATGCTGCCGATCAACGAGATGCCGGTCACCGAATCGTCGCCCTACTCGGCGCTGAGCGCGATGGCCATCGATCCGCAGTTCATCACGCTGGCTGATGTGGAGGACTTTGCCGCGATTGGTGGTGAAGGCGCGCTCGAGCCCGAATGGCGCGAGCGTCTGGCAGCCGTACGCGCGGCGCCGGCGGTGGACTATGCATCGGTACGGGCGCTCAAGTCGATGGCGCTGCACCGCGCGTTCGCGCATTTTCAGGATCACGAGTGGAAACGCGAGACGCCACGCGCGACGCGGTTCCGAGCGTACGCGGACGAGCAGGCCTGGTGGCTCGACGATTACGCGCTGTTTCGCGCGCTGCATGCGCAGCATGGCGAGCGCGCGTGGACCGAATGGCCGCAGCCAGTTCGCGACCGGTTACCGGAGGCGCTCGCCGACGCCAGAGGCGAGCTCGACGAAGAGGTGCGCTACCGCAAGTACGTGCAGTGGGTCGCCGGAGAACAGTGGAACGCAGCACGCGCCCGAACGAGCGGCGTGGCCTTGTTTGGCGACCTGCCGTTCGCCGTCAGCGGTGACAGCGCGGATGTGTGGGCGAGACAGGACGAATTCAATCCGGCGTTATCAGTGGGTGTCCCGCCGGACGCATTCAGCGCAACCGGTCAGGACTGGGGGCTTCCCGCCTATAGGTGGGACGTGCTTGCCGAGCGAGATTTCGATTGGCTCGTGCAGCGGGCACGGCGCAATGCGCAACTGTTCGACGGCTATCGAGTCGATCATCTTGTGGGCTTCTATCGAATGTTCGTGCGCCCGCTCGGTCGAGGCGACGGCGTGTTCATGCCGGCCGTGCAGGCCGAGCAGACCGCGCTCGGTGAGCGCATCCTGCGCATCTTCGGAGACGCCGGTTCCGAGATTATTGCCGAGGACCTGGGTGTCATTCCTGATTTCGTGCGCCAGTCGCTGGCGCGGCTCGGTATCCCCGGCTACCGGGTGTTTCGATGGGAGCGCCATTGGCAGCAACCAGGCCAGCCCTATCGAGACCCATCCGAATATCCGCCCGCATCAGTGGCCACCTCGGGCACACACGATACGGAGCCCCTCGTGATCTGGTGGGAGAGCGCCGAACCCGAGGAACGTCGCGCGGCGCTGGACATTCCATCGATTCGCCACCTGATGACCGCGGACGATCGCATGCGAGCGATCAGTGAACCGTCATTGACGGACGCGGTGCGGTCCACGCTCCTCGAAGCGCTGTGCGCGTCGAGATCAAACCTCCTGATTCTTCCGATTCAGGATGTCTTCGGCTGGCGCGCTCGCATCAATCAACCGGCAACAGTGGGCGATCAGAACTGGACGTGGAAGCTGCCGTGGCCGAGCGATCGTTTGCTCGCCCAGCCAGAGGCGCTCGGCATCGCGCAGCAGTTGCGTGACTGCGCCCAACGCCACGGCCGCTAGTTGTCGCGAATCGCGAGGGTCTGAAGATCCCGCGACTACTTCTCTTTGCCGCTGATCTTCGCCCAGGTGTCCTTCAGGGTGACGGTTCGGTTGAAGACCGGCTTGCCTGGCGTCGAATCGGGATCGACACAGAAGTAGCCCTGCCGCTCGAATTGGAAGCGTGAACCGTGAGCGGCTGACGCCAGCGCCGGCTCGACTTTGACATCCCGCAGAATCTCGAGCGAGTGAGGGTTCAGATCAGATATCGGATCGCGTCCGCCCTCTCCCGGATCGGCCGACTGAAACAGCCGGTCGTATAGGCGCACGTCCGCATCGGTCGCGTGTGCGGCCGACACCCAATGAATGGTGCCCTTCACCCGACGCCCGGCCATTGTTCCGCGCAATGACTCTGTGTCAATCGTCGCACGCAGTTCGACGATCTCACCGGCGGCATTCTTCACCACCGACTCGCACTTGAGGATGTAGCCGTAGCGCAGCCGCACCTCGACGCCTGGCGACAGACGGAAGAACTTCTTCGGCGGTGCTTCCATGAAGTCGTCGCGCTCGATGTAGATCTCTCGCGAAAACGGGACCGGCCGGGTGCCCGCCTCAGGATCTTCAGGGTTGTTCACTGCCTCGACGTCTTCGACCTGTCCTTGCGGATAGTTCTCGATGACGACCTTCAGTGGACGCAGCACGGCCATGGCGCGGCGGGCGCGTCGGTTCAGATCCTCGCGAACCGTGTGCTCGAGCAGTGCGACGTCGATCACGTTCTCTTTCTTCGCAACCCCGATGCGCGAACAGAAATCCCGAACGGCCTCAGGCGTATAGCCGCGCCGCCGGATTCCGGCAAGGGTCGGCATCCGCGGGTCGTCCCAGCCCGAGACCAGTTTCTGTTCGACGAGCGCCAGCAGTTTGCGCTTGCTCATCACGGTGTAATTGAGGTTCAGCCGTGCAAATTCGATCTGACGAGGCCGCGACCTGAAAGCGGTCTCCTGACGGATGTTATCGACGACCCAGTCGTACAGCGGCCGATGATCTTCGAATTCCAGTGTGCAGAGCGAATGCGTGATGCCTTCGATAGCGTCGGAGATCGGGTGCGCGTAGTCGTACGTCGGATAGATGCACCAGGCGTCGCCGGTCCGGTGATGCGCCGCGTGCCGGATCCGATAGAGCGTCGGATCACGCATATTGATGTTCGGCGACGCCATGTCGATCAGCGCGCGCAGCACGTGCGCGCCGTCGGCAAACTCGCCGGCACGCATGCGACGAAACAGATCGAGGTTTTCCGCAGCGGGCCTGGTGCGATACGGACTGTTGCGACCCGCCTCGGTCAATGTTCCCCGATAATCCCGAATCTCGTCGGCCGTGAGACTGTCCACATAGGCATGGCCACCGTGGATCAGCTGCTCGGCGAACGCGTACATCTGCTCGAAGTAATCGGACGCGTAGTACAGCCGCTCCTCCCAATCGAAGCCGAGCCAGCGCACGTCCTCCTGGATGGACTCGACGTACTCGGTGTCTTCCTTCGCTGGGTTCGTGTCGTCGAATCGGAGATTGCAGATGCCGGCGAATTCTCCAGCGACGCCGAAGTTGAGACAGATCGACTTGGCGTGCCCGATGTGCAGATACCCGTTCGGTTCAGGCGGAAAGCGCGTGTGTGCGCGGCCGTGCCGGCCAGCCTTCAAATCGTCGGCGACAATCTCACGAATGAAGTCGAGTGGCCGTGCCGACTCGAGTGTAGGCATCGTATCGGACATCAGGGAAACATAAATTGTACTTGGAACGGTTCCCCTTCTGAATCGGGAGCGCTAGGGAACCTTCTCGACCTCGTCCGACTCCGCGTCAGTCAACGCCTCGTCGGGTAGCCCCATCAGTCCAACCTGTTTCAGCACCCGAGGCACCCGTTCGATCGGATCCGCCGGCCGCAGTTCATCAGCGGTCGTCACTTCGAGCTCGCGCAGACGACGGGCGCTGACAAGGATGCGGGACTCGAACGAGCCCGCGGCTTCGTTGTAGGCCTGCACAGCGCCGTCGAGACGTTTCCTGATCTCGTCGAATCGGTCGGCGAATGTCGCCAGTCGCTCGTAGAATTCCTTCCCCAGCCGGGCCACTTCCCGATAGTTCTCGGTCAATGCCTCTTGGCGCCACGAATGGGCGACCGTGGTCAGCAGTGCGATCAGTGTGAGTGGACTGGCGAGCAGCACGCGTTGCTGTAACCCGTGCTCGATCAGTGTCAGGTCGTGCTGCAAGGCCGCGCTGAACAGCGACTCGCCCGGAAGAAACATCACCACCATCTCCGGCGAGTTCCCCAATTGATCCCAGTACGCCTTGGCAGCGAGTCGGTCCATATGATCGCGCACTTGTCGCGCGTGACCCTGCAGGCGCGTGGTACGGGACGGCTCGTCGGTCGCGTTCTGCGCTTCGAGGAATTGCTCGAGCGGCGCTTTCGCGTCCACCACAATCTGTTTGCCGCCGGGCAAGTGCACGATCAGATCCGGTCGCAGCCGCCCATTCTCGGAAAAGAGACCGGGTGGCTCGTCGAAATCGCATCGCTGCAGCATTCCCGCCATTTCGACCACGCGCCGGAGCTGCAGCTCACCCCAGCGACCTCGGACCGCCGGTGTCCGCAGCGCATTCGCCAGCGTTGTCGCTGACGATCCGAGCGCGACGATCTGCTCGGAGAGGCGTGCGTAGGAGTCGATGCGCTCGCGCTCGACATCGCCGAGGCGCTGGTCCACCCGCTTCAGCGTGTCGGCGATCGGTTGTCGATAGGCTTCGAACGAAGTCTTGGCGAGATCGAAGAAGGACTGGCGATTGTCATTGAGCGCCTGCGAGGCCAGCGACTGAAACATCTCGCGCATCCGCTGGTCGGCCTTATCGAGCAGCGCCTGCTGCGCTGCGGCGAGCTCCGCGGCGGCCGCAGCGCGGGCCTCCGCCAGCTGGCGCGCGGTTGCACTCCGCATCACGATGACGACGATGCCGGCGGCCACGGCGGCCGCGAGGATCGGGATAAAGATCTCCATCGATAGACCCATTGTGATCGACTTACGAAATCAGTCAAATCGATAACCGATACGTGATCGGTGCAGGCCACATTCGCGCAGCCGATACCATGGCCGCGCAATCTTTCGTCGTTTCGCCAGCTGTGCCGTCGGCGCAACCGTTGCATGAAGGCCGTGGATGGCCGGGGAAACCGATCAAACACCGTCGGTGAGACAGGACGGGTTCGGTGCCCGTTCACTGGCTATCGATGCGCAGCACGGACGCATCGAGCGGATCGACCTGACGCCGGCCCTCGCCTCGCCCGCGTCGGAACAGGCGATTCGTGCCCGCGCCGCCCATCACAACAGCCTCGAAGACAACCCGCTCGGCCGCGTCCTTCGAATCCTGCGGAACGGCGAAGCGCTCTCGATTTTCAGCGAGGCACCCGATGGTGTGTCACTGTCGGAGCTGCTGGCCGGCCTTGAATTCAAGACGATTTCGCTGTCGGGCGAAGCGCTCCTCGAGCTCGCCTCGTCGATCGTCACAGCCGTCGCGACGATGCACGAACGGACGCCGACGATCGCGCACGGCGCCTTAACGCCCGCGCACATCGTGCTACAGCGTGATGGCACAATCGTACTGACCGGCGCGGTGTTTGTTGACGCTTTGCAGGCGTTGCAGCGGAGCCGCGAACATCTCTGGCGCGACTTCGGCATCGCCCTTCCGACATCCGCGACCGCGTCCCGATTCGATCAGCGTGGCGATGTGACTCAGCTCGGTGCGGTCGTCCTG
Organism: Vicinamibacterales bacterium; assembly: GCA_036742665.1. Classification (GTDB taxonomy): domain Bacteria; phylum Acidobacteriota; class Vicinamibacteria; order Vicinamibacterales; family UBA2999; genus Gp6-AA40. The sequence goes on from DAINQP010000007.1 coordinate 42,290, forward strand.
GCGATCATGCAGCGCCGCAGCCTGCGTCGAGACGAGTACCCGAAGGGTACGCGGGACATGGCGATGTCGGTAAGCGTGACCGGCAACCCGGTGACTGACTCCAAGCTGCGGACCTGGCTCCAGGACGCCCTGCAGTTGCATGGGCGCGTGACGTTCTCATCGGCGATTGATGCGGCGCGCGCGCTCGATGACGTGCTGCCGGTCGCTGCTGAGCGCACGCTCGGAGCCCTTGCACTGCAGAACGCCATTTGTCAGCTGTGTGGCGAATCCCCGACCTCAGCCAATCCTCACGACATCCTTCCTCACCAGCGCGCGAGTTGATACCATGCGGCGCGTGGCGGCGCGAGTGCCGCGCGAATGAGCCATGGTCCGGGCCACATTCATTGTCTTCTCGCTCGTCGTCCTCACTGGTTGCGCTGACCAGGATGCACCGCCGACGCGCGTATCCGGCCCGGACGTTTACCTGATACCCGATACAACTGTTGTTCGCGGCATCGTCCCGCAGCGCAGCACCATGGACTCGATGCTGCGCACGAACGGACTGGGTGCGTCTGCTGTCGAGGAGGTTATTGCCGCGGCCCGGGCGGTGTTCGATCCGCGGCGACTGCGATCGCTGCAGCCGTTCCTGCTCGAGCGCACCGTTGATGGCGCACTTCGGCTGTTCGAGTACGAAATCGACAACGATTCGTTCCTGCGAATCACAAAGGCGCCAGACGCCACCAGCGGGTTGCGCGCTGAACTGTTGCCCATCCCGAAAACACGCGAGTCTGTGACGGCGTTTGGTGAGATTGGCGAGGCGACACCATCGCTGTTCCAATCGATCGAGGCGGCTGGCGAAGGCATCGATCTTGCCATTGCGATGGCGGAGGTCTTCGCAGGTGAGATCGACTTCAACACCGATCTGCAGCCAGGCGACCGGTACAGCGTGACCTTTGAGCGCTTCCGCCGCGACGGCCGGCCTAATTCGTACGGCGTCATCACGGCGGCGCGATTCGAGAACGACGGCCGCGTGCTTCATGCATTTCGCTTCACGACGCCAGGCAGCAAACCCGACTACTACGACGAGAACGGCCGTTCGCTCAGACGATTCTTCCTGAGATCGCCCCTCAAATTCGTGCCGCAGGTGACATCAGGCTTCTCGGCGCGACGCATGCACCCGGTGCTGCATACGGCGCGGGCGCATCGCGGTGTTGATTACGCGGCGCCATCGGGTGCACCGGTCGTCTCGATCGCTGCCGGCCGAATTGTGTCCGCGACGTTCGACAACGCGAACGGACGAATGGTGCGGGTACGCCATGCATCGGCATACGAGTCGTACTATCTGCACTTGTCGGCGTTCGCCCCCGGCATCAAAGCGGGCGCGTCGATCAGCCAGGGGCAGACCGTTGGCCGGGTCGGTGCGACGGGATTGGCGACCGGGCCGCATCTGCATTACGGCTTGAAGAAGAACGGCGTGTTCGTGAATCCACTGCGAGAACATCGCAATCTTCCGCCCGGCGATCCCGTTCCTGCCTCGGCGATGGCGGCCTTTACCGCGGAGCGCGACCAGGCGCTCGCGGCACTCGGGCCGGCACACTCAACGCCTGTCGCCACCCGTTAAAATGTCGCATGGCGGCTCTCGAGCCTTTTCGCGCGCTTCGTCCTGCTCCGTCCGCGGCGGCGCCCGTCGCGGCCGTACCTTACGACGTCGTCAACGCTGACGAAGCTCGCGCGCTGGCGGCGGGAAATCCCCTGAGCTTTCTCCACGTGTCCCGGGCAGAGATCGACTGTCCACGCGATGCAGATCCCTACAGTGACGCGATTTACGCCAAGGCGATAGAGAATTTCGAGCGCCTCAAGAAGGAGGCGCCGCTCGTCGTCGAGGAGGCGGCCAGCCTGTACGCCTATCGATTGCAGATGGGTGACGTGACGCAAACTGGTGTCGCCGCGTGTTTCTCGCTCGACGAGTACGACCACGACGTGATCAAGAAGCACGAACGCACGCGGCAGGACAAAGAAGACGATCGTACCAGACACCTGCTTGCGTTGCGTGCGCAGACCGGTCCCGTCTTTCTGATACACCGCACGGAGCAGGCGATCGATCGGGTGGTCGATCAGGTCGTCACCTCGCAACGTCCGCTCTATGATTTCACTGCACCAGACCAGGTGAGACACACCGTGTGGCGCGTGGACGCTCCACACGAGCGCCCGCTGATCGATGCGTTTTCCGCCGTCCCGGCGTTATACATCGCCGATGGACATCATCGTGCGGCGAGCGCTGCGCGGGCGCGCCAGCAGTTGCGCGACGGTGGTGCACGCGCAGGCGAATGGGACACGTTTCTCGCGGTGGCGTTCCCCGCACAGCACGTGCGGATACTTCCGTACAACCGGCTCGTAACCGACCTCCGGGACAGGACGCCAGCCGGGTTTCTGGAAGCGGTACGACAGCGATTCACGGTGCACGATGGCCCCGCGGCGCCGGTGCGCGGTGGCGATGTCTCGATGTTTCTGAGCGGCAAATGGCACACGATCTCGCTCGGTCACGCCAGTGCGGGTGCGGCGACCGATCGTCTCGACGTCAGCCGGCTGCAGGACTTGATTTTGAATCCGTTGCTTGGCATCGGCGATCCCCGATCGAGCAAGCGCATCGATTTCGTCGGCGGATTGCGTGGGACCGGAGAGCTCGAGCACGCGGTGCAGTCGGGACGAGCGGCGGTCGCGTTCTCAATGCACCCGGTGAGCGTGCACGATCTCATGACGATTGCCGACGCCGGCGGCATCATGCCGCCGAAGTCGACGTGGTTTGAGCCGAAGCTTCGCGACGGCCTGCTGTCGCATGTGATTTGAGGTCCGGCTGAAGCTGGACACACCGAACGTGCCCGACGTGTCAGGATGACAATTCGTAGGACCGGTCCTGTCGGACCGGCCGGTGTACGCTAGCCACATGTCGTCACGACTGTTCAATTTCTCAGCCGGCCCCGCCATCATGCCGCTGCCCGTGCTCGAGCAGGCGCAGCGCGAGCTCGTCTCGCTGCCCGGCGTTGGCATGTCGGTCATGGAAATCAGCCATCGCTCGAAGACATTCGAGGATCTCCTCAACGGCGCGATCGCCGACATCCGTGAGCTGGCCAACGTGCCCGCGAATTACCGGCTGCTGATGCTGCAGGGCGGCGCCAGCCTGCAGTTTTCGATGGTGCCGATGAACCTGTTGTCACCCGGTGCGACAGCTGACTACATCGACACTGGGACATGGGCTGACAAGGCGATCAAAGAGGCCAGGCGCGTTGGGCGCGTAAACGTGACCGGCTCCACGAAGGACAGCAACTATAATCGGATTCCCGCCACGCGCGAGCTGACGCTGACGGCTGATGCCGCGTACGTGCACATCACCTCCAACAATACGATCGAGGGGACGCAGTGGCACGCGCTGCCGGAGATCGGTCATGCGCCGCTCGTCGCCGACGCTTCGTCCGACATCTTCAGTCGCCCGACCGACATCGGACGATTCGGCCTGATTTACGCCGGCGCGCAAAAGAACCTCGGTCCGTCGGGCGTCACGCTCGTGATCGTCCGCGAGGATCTGCTCTCACGCTCACACGCCGATCTGCCGACGATGTTGAGTTACAGGGTGCAGTCGGATAACAACTCGCTCTACAACACGCCCAATACATTCGGCGTCTACATCCTCGGCCTCACGATGAAGTGGCTGAAATCGCTCGGTGGCCTGGCGGCGATCGCACACGTGAACGAGCGTAAGGCCGCAACGCTGTACGCGGAAGTGGATCGGACCGGCTTTTATCGCGGCACCGCGGAGAAGGACAGCCGCTCGCTGATGAACGTGACGTTCCGTCTGCCGAGCGAGGCGCTCGAGAAGGAGTTCGAGAAGGCGGCTACCAATGCGGGGCTCGATGGCCTGAAAGGACATCGGCTGGTCGGCGGCATGCGTGCCTCGATCTACAACGCGTTTCCGCAGGAAGGTGTGGATGCGCTCGTGCAGTTCATGCGGGAGTTCGAGCGCACCAAGGGTTGAAAATGCCCAAGGCCCATGCCTCAACATGCCCAAGGCCCAATGCCTAATGCTCAACGTCAGGCGTGGTTGGGCATTGAGCATTCCGCATTGTGTTTTGGTGATTAAGAGGACGGCGTTGACCGCATTCGGCGCCGGCGTCGGCGGCGTCTCCGACGGGGTGGACGCTCCGTACCCTGGGCGTCGCCTTCGTAGGCGCCGGCCGCCTCGATGAATCCGCGCCAGTGCTCGATGACTTCCGGCGCTCCACCATGAATCTCCAGCCATGTCATCGCTTCGCGGAATGGTCCGCGGTGCATCAACGCCCGTTTGGCGCGCGGTGACAGATTCATGTCCATCAATCGCTGTTGCAAGGCGAGGATTTGCCGCAGGCGTTCGACGTCGCGGCGCGCCAGCGGCAGCATCCCGATCGCGAGACGCGGCTCTTTCTTGCGGTCCTCCTCCGTGCCGGGGACTGGCAACAGGCTCCGCAGCGAGTACCCCAGCGGAACCAGCAACGAACCGAGGAGGATGGCGTTGGTCAGCGTATCGGGGATGTCTTCAAATCGCTGCCGGTAGGCGTCGAGCGCTCCCAGCGATCGCCACAGGCGCGCTTCGCCATTCCGCTGCAGTTCGTGGGCGATCGGTTCGAGCAACCGCCGCTCGGCCATCATTCGGAACGCTTGTTCCGATGCGCCAGAGCGAAGCAGCTTGTAGAACTCTTCGATCAGGCGCGCCGGCGCGCTGCGCGCGATCTCGCCGCGTGTGCGCGCGATCGCCTCATCAATCGGCGCATCGATCCGGAACCCCAGGCGTGCCGCCATCGCCACGGCCCTGAGCATCCGGACGGGGTCTTCCTGGAATCGTTCCGTCGGATCGCCGATGCAGCGGACCACGCCGGCACGGAGATCATCGAGCCCGCCGGTGTAATCGATGATCGAGAAATTGGCGATGTCGTAGAACAGCGCATTGATGGTGAAGTCGCGGCGGAACGCGTCCTCCTCAGGTGTGCCGAAGGTGTTGTCCCGGTGCACCAGGCGATCCAGAGACTCATCGCCCTCAGTGCGCATGGCTGTTTCCGGCTGAGGTTCTTCCGCGGCCGCAAGATCCTCCAGCGTGACTGGACGACGGAATGTCGCGACCTCGATCGTCTTGGTCCCGAAGCGGACGTGCGCCAGTCGGAAGCGTCGGCCGATGATCCAGCAGTTCCGGAACAGCTTCTTGATTTGATAGGGGTGTGCCGACGTGCCGATGTCGAAATCCTTCGGACGACGGCCGAGGAGCAGGTCACGAACGCTGCCGCCGACCAGATACGCGATGTAGTTGCTCTGATGAAGCCGATAGAGCACCTTCAACGCATCGGGATCGATCTGCTTTCGCGAAATCGAATGCGCCTCCCGCGCGATGATGATCGGCTCACTCATCGAAAACCGATGGTAACTTGAAATTGGAATACCATCGAGACATGCGGACGTTGCGCACGGCAGCGGTGGTGCTGGTCCTTCTTGGACTGGCCCCGGCGACGTGGGCGGCCGAGCCTCAGGCGCTGGCCAAAGCGCGGACGCTTTACAACGCGGCGAATTACGAAGGCGCGATCGATGCGGCAGCCGTGGCCCGTCGCCAGCCGGCATGGGCGGATGCCGCGGCCTTGGTGATGGCCCGCTCGTATATCGAGCGGTATCGTCAGAACATGGACGCCAAGGACCTCGTTTCCGCGCGCGAGGCTTTCGTTGCCATCAATGCCTCCTCACTGACGCCTCGCGACCACGTCGACCTGATCATCGGGTTGGGCCAATCGCTGTATCTCGGCGAGATTTTCGGTTCCGCGGCGAATCTCTTTTCGACGGCGTTGGCGCGGTCAACGCTGTTGGGCCCGCGCGACAAACAGATGCTCCTCGACTGGTGGGCGACGGCGATGGACCGCGACGCGCAGACGCGCCCCGCCGATCGACGCCGCGTGGTTTTCGAGCAGATCAGCGCCCGGATGGACGAGGAGTTGCGCCGGGATCCCGGCAGCGCTGTGGCGAACTACTGGCAGGCGGTCGCCCTGCGCGGGATGGGGGACGTCGAAGGCGCCTGGCACGCGGCCATCGCCGGATGGGTCCGCTCGACATTGTCCCCCGAGACGACTGGTGAGCTTCGTGCCGACCTCGACCGACTCGTTATGCAGGCCCTCATTCCCGAACGTTCCCGGGTCATGTCCGTCCGCGACCCCCAGGAAGCGGTGACGGCGCTTCGTGCCGAATGGGAGCTTGTCAAGCAGCAGTGGAAATAGCGATATAAGTTGTTCAAAACACCGCCGTCCAACGTTGTGCTCGGTGAGTAGCTCTGTCTACGGAGTACCGACATGGCGTCTGGCAAGGCCCTGTGGGCGAGTGGTGTTTCCGCTTCGGCGCTGACATTCCCACGAGTATTATCGCGGGAGGAGGTTGCCGGGCCCGGCAGCCTTGCCATGAGCGATAACACCGGGTCGTCAACCGGGACAAGCGCAGAGCCCCTGGCCCCGGAAACGACCATCGAGCTTCTCGAGCTCGCAAAAGAGGGCGACTCTCAGGCGCTCGACCGCCTGCTGGAGCGGTGTGTACCGGCGCTGCGCCGCTGGGCGCATGGCCGCCTGCCACCAACCGCTCGCGGCCTGAATGACACCGCGGATATCGTGCAGGACACGATCATCTCGGCGATGCGTCGTCTCGAGGTGTTCGAGTCACGTCACCAAGGCGCGTTGCAAGCCTACCTTCGCCAGGCGGTCATGAACCGCATTCGCGACGTGATCCGTCAGCACAAGCGACGGCCCGAGATCAGGGGATTGTCCGAAGGCATCGAGGACGAAGCCACCTCTCCGCTCGAGGCGGCAATCGGCGCTGAGAATCTCGACCGCTATGAATCGGCGCTGGAGCGGCTCAACGCGCCGGACCGCGAAGCGATCATCGGGCGACTCGAGATGCTCTATTCGTATGACGAGCTGGCCACAGTGCTCGGCCGACCCTCGGCTGCCGCGGCGCGCATGGCCGTGACCCGCGCCATGAAGCGTCTCGCTGAGGAGATGCAACATGTCTGAAGCGGTTCTCGACGAAGCCATCGAGCAAATCGCCGACGGTCTGACGGTCGACTGGACGGCGATCGATCGCGGCACACCTGGACGCGCGCGGGAATGGGCCAAGAGCCTTCGTGTGCTCAACGACATCGTCAAGCTGCATCGTGATGCGGCGGCGGATTACGACCAGACGACGATGGCGCCGGCCACGCCGGAGGTGGCGCCAAGCCCGACGCCGGACACCTGGGGCAAGTACCGGCTGACCAACAAGGTTGGCGAGGGCAGCTACGGCAGTGTCTACCGCGCGTGGGATTCGGAGCTCGAGCGCGACGTGGCGATCAAGATCCTGCATCGCCGTGTCGGCGATACGAAGCTGCGCGAGCGGCTGCTGCAGGAAGGGCGAGCGCTCGCCAAGATCCAGCACAACAACGTGGTGCGCGTGCTCGGCATCGAGGCGCACGGCGATCGTGTCGGCCTGTGCATGGAATTCGTGCGCGGGAAGACGCTGGCCGATATCGTGCGCGGCCAGGGCCGTCTGAGTGCGGCGGAGGCCGTGCTGATTGGTGAGGATCTGTGCCGCGCGTTGTCGGCGGTCCATGGCGCCGGCTTCATCCATCGCGACGTCAAGGCGAAGAACGTGATGCGCGATGACACCGGCCGGATGGTCCTGATGGACTTTGGCACCGGACGCTCCGCAGAAGTGCAGAACAAGAGTGATCGCGCCGGCACACCCCTCTACATGGCGCCCGAGGTGATCGAGGAGGGTCAGCAGTCCGCGCGCAGCGACGTCTACAGCCTGGGCGTGCTGCTCTATTACCTGGTCACCGCAGACTATCCGGTCAACGCGCGAACGATCGACGAACTGCGCGCGGCGCACGCGCGGCGCGAGCACCGCTGGCTCAGCGAGCTGCGGCCCGACCTGCCCGTCGCTTTTATGCAGGTCGTGGAGCGCGCGATTGCATTGGATCCTGAGGAGCGCTATGCGAACGCGAGCGAACTGCTTTCTGCCCTCAACGGCCTGAAGATTGGCGTCAGCCCATGGTTCCTCAGACTAACCGTCCCGCTGCTCGCAATTGCGACGGTATTCGGCGGCATGACCTTGCTGGGCGCAATTACTTCGACTCACTACAACACTGCGCTACAGCGATCCGACTTTGCTGCTGCGGACACCGTATGGGATTGGCTGCGTTGGGGGCGCCTGACGAGTGTTCCACCCTTGTTGATCCTGATTATCGTTGTGCTGAGCGTTGCGGTGCTCCGGGTAATCCGTCGCGTCGCTGTGGTGTCGTCCAGGGGGGTGGCCAGGCTGGACTCTGCGGTCCGCAACCGTGGAACGGCGATCGCTCACCGACTGCGGTTGGACGAAGTATCCGTTCTCGCGTCATACGCGTTGCTGATCTCTTTGGCCGGGGTCACCTTGGCAGGATGGTATTTCAAGCCGCTGCTCTTGCAGTTGCTCGCGTACATTCCCGCGGCGGATAGCCGGGACTTGGAGTTGTTGTCGCCACAATACGTGACGTACCACAACTATTATCGAGGGGTGTTCACTCTCGTGACGATTCTGTCGGTCGCAGTTTGGTTGCCCGTTATGCGCCTGGTGCGCAAAGGGCAGTCACTGCACTGGGGGATGTGGCTCGGCGGTGCGCTTGCGACATGTATCGCACTCGCGTGCCTGCACATGCCGTACAGATTGTTGATCTATAGAAATCTCTTTGAAGTCGTTCAATGGAACGGTGCTCGGTGCTCGGTGATCGGAGAAACCAGTTCGAGCTACTTGCTCTTCTGTCCGGACGTCGCTCCCCCGCGCAACCGGATCGCTGACCGGAAAGACCCAGGTGTAACGTTCGTTGGAGCGCAAGAGCGTTTGTTTAGCCACTTTGGCACGACGCCCTCTTCCCATTAATTCGTAACGGGACGACCGGACACGTCTTGAGCGTGACGAGGTCTTGAATGCGGCGTACGTGCGTTTTTCTCGGCAGTCTGCTGTTGTTGCTTATCACGCCAGTGCCGGCGCTGGCCTGGTGGGATTTCATCGAGCAGTTCAGTGGCCCTGGAAAGTTCTACGGTTGGGACATTCAGGCCCGGCTGTTTTGCCTGATCGATGAAATTCCCGTCAAAGACGCGGATGGCAATCGCGACACCCCGGATAAGAAGACGCAGACACGGGCGGTTGTACCAACGACGATAGGGATCATTACTTCAACGTGCCGAACTGAAGAAGTCGATAAGGAGAACAACAAGAAATACAAGCACCGCCTCTCCGTTGACATAGCCGCTCGCTTCCTCTGGGCAGATGACAACCCGCGATTCGCGAACGGTCAGCGAATCAGTCTGACAACACTGGAACCCATCATCTGGGTGGCCCTTCTCAACAAGTTCGACAAGGGCGACGTCCTCAGCTATGGGTTTGGTGTTGGAACCTACTGGTTCAGCTCGACGGAGTTTCCGTCGTTTAATGGTGCGTTCATCGAGCCTGTTCGTCTGGAATTGCATGCACCGTTCGTGTGGAGGAAGCACACATGGTCGGCAGCGATTCCGCGCTTCCAGTTGGGCCTCGCCACGTTTCCGGGCGGCTTCGAGACGTCCTCTTTCGCGGCAAGCTCCGACGTTCAGCCACGTATTTCGCGCGACTGGGTGTGGAACGGTGCCCTCGCGTTTGACCTGAGTCCCTTACTCAAGAAGCTGGCGCCCTAATCACGGCGGCGGCCCACGGCCGTACACTGCTACGGCTTCGCGTCGCGCCAGTTCTCGGCGGTGCCGATGTCCACGGTGAGCGGCACGTCGAGCGTGGCGGCCTGCTCCATGCGGTCGCGGACCACCTCTGCGGCCGCTTCCGCCTCTTCCCGCGGACTTTCGAATAACAACTCGTCGTGGACCGTCAGGATCATCTCCGTCTTGAGCCCGCGTTTCGGCAGCTCGGCGTGCAGATCGATCATCGCCTTCTTCAGAATGTCGGCCGCGGTCCCCTGGATCGGCATGTTCACCGTTTCGCGCTCGGCCTGACTGCGCATCTGAAAGTTCCGGCTAGTCAGGTTCGGCACTAATCGCCGCCGCCCGAACATCGTCCGTACAACACCGGTCGTGCGGCCTTCCTCGAGGATCCGGTCGATGAATCCGCGGACCTTGGGGAAGCCGGTGAAGTACGCGGTGATGAACTCCTGCGCTGCCTCCTGCGTGACGTTGATGTCCTTGGCCAGCGTGAACGGCGTCTTGCCGTAAAGCACCGCGTAGTTGACCATCTTCGACAGGCTGCGCAGTTGATGCTTGTCCATGGCGTTGTTCACGCCAAACAGCCTCTGTCCGGTACGTTCGTGAATGTCCTCACCGTTGCGAAACGCCTCAATGAGCGCCTCCTCCCCGGCCATGTGCGCGAGCACACGCAGCTCGATCTGTGAGTAGTCGGCTGAGATCAGGACATGGCCAGGGGCCGCGACGAATGCACGCCGAATCTCGCGGCCAAGCTCGGTGCGGATCGGAATGTTCTGCAGGTTCGGGTCCGAGCTGCTTAAGCGACCCGTTGCTGCGACCGCCTGATTGAAGCTGGTATGGACGCGTCCCGTTTTCGGATCGACCATCACGGGCAATGCGTCGATGTACGTGCTCTTCAACTTGTGCAGTGCGCGCCACTCGAGGACGAGCCGGGGCAGTTCGTGCGTGAGCGCGAGCTCCTCGAGCACTTCCGCGGCCGTTGAAAACGACCGCGTCCTGCCGGTTCTCTTGGCCGAGGGAAGATCGAGCTTTTCGAACAGAATTCGTCCCAGCTGCGGAGGCGAGTTGATGTTGAACTCTTCGCCGGCCAGCTCGTAGATCCGCGCGGTGTAGCGGGCGAGCTCCTGCTCGATCTCGCGCGACCGAGCGGCGAGTGCTGGGCCATCGATGAGGATGCCAGCGCGCTCGACGTCGGCGAGCACCGGCATCAGTGGCATCTCGAGCTCGCGCAGAACCGGATCGAGCTGTGCCTCCGATACCACACGTGGCAACGCGCGCGACAACTGCCACGCAAGGTCGGCGCGCTCGCCGGCAAAATTGAGAATCGTCTCCGGAGAGAGACGCCCCATCGGCTGGGCGCGTGTGCCTTTGCCGCAGACATCGTCTTCAGTTAACGCGCGATAACCGAGCTGTTCGAGTGCGCCGTCCTCGAGGGGATGACCTGAGCGGGTGGCATCGAGCAGATAGCTGCCAAGCATCGAATCGAACTCGATCCCACGGAGCGTGATGCCGTGATTCGCCAGCACGATCAGATCGAATTTCAGATCGTGCCCGACTTTCTTCACCGTCGAATCCTCGAGCAGCGGTTTGAGCCGCTCGAGCACGGCCGCGCGGCTGATTTGAACGGTCGGTCCAGCCGCATCGAGGAGATCGCCTCTTGTTTCGCCGCCTTCGTGACCAACCGGCACGTATCGAGCCTGGCGTGCCCCGTGGGAGAACGACAGCCCCACGATCGCGGCGCGCATCGCCGACCATTGATCTGGAATCACCCGGAGCGCGAACTCGCCAGCCGAGCGCAGCTCGGCCATGAGCGCATCGAGCTCCTCGAGCGTCGACACGATCGAGTAGTCCTTCTGGATTGTGTCGGCCGTCGGGGCATACTCGGCGACGATGGTGCGGAACTCGAGTCGCGAGAAGAGCTCGTAGCAGCGCTCGCGACTGGGCCCGCGATAGCGCAGCGACTCGAAGTCCACCTCCACCGGCACGTCCGAACGAATCGTCACCAGCTCGCGGCTGCGCAGCGCGTCCTCGCGGTGCGTGGTCAGCGCTTCGCGCTGCTTCGGCTTCACTTCCGCCGTGCGTTCGAGCAAGGCGTCGAGACCGCCGAACTGGCTGACGAGATCGATGGCGCCCTTCTTTCCGATGCCTGGCACGCCCGCGACGTTGTCGCTCGTATCCCCGACCAGTGCGAGCACGTCGACGACATTCGAGGGCTTCACGCCAAACTTCTCGACGACGCCGGTCTCGTCGAACCACGCGCCGTCCTCGCGCGGGTCGTAGACACGTACTCCGGGGCGCACGAGTTGAAAGAAGTCTTTGTCGATCGACACGATCGCGACGTCGAAGCCCGAGGTTGCCGCTCGGTTCGCGACGGTGCCAATCACGTCGTCCGCTTCATAGCCCTTGACGGTCAGGATCGGAACGCCGAGCGCCTCGCACGCCTGATGCACCCAGTTGATCTGCTCAGCCAGGTCGTCGGGCATGGCCACGCGGTTGGCCTTGTAGTCGGCGGAGATGTCATCGCGGAAGGTCCGTCCAGCCAGATCGAACGACGCGGCAAGGTAGGCGGGCTTGTGGTCCGCGATGAGCTTGCGAAGCATCGTGACGAAGACGTAGACGGCGTGCGTCGTCTGACCTTCCTGATTCGACAGACCGCGACCGCGAAACGCGTGATACGCGCGGTACATCTGCGAGCTGCCGTCAATCAGGAACAGGACAGGACGAGCCATCTGCCCAAGATATCATTGCCGTTAATGCCTGTGCGGATGTTCCAGCTGGCGTTCATCGTGAGCCTCGCAACCTGCGTGGTCACCAGCGCCGCGTGTAATGCGCTGACGCACAAGTACGAGTACGAAGAAGAGATCTATCTGCGGCTGGACGGGTCCGCGACGGTGAACGTCAACGCCTCCGTGGCGTCGCTCGTTGCGCTGCGCGGCGTCGATCTCCCGCTCGATCCGAAAGCACGCCTTGACCGCGATCGGGTTCGGGCGCTGTTCAGCATGCCCGGTGCACAACCGCCGCGCCTGACGCTCTCGCGCCGCGACAGACGACGATTCGTTCACATCAGCCTTGATGTTCCGGATGTGCGGCAGCTGCAGCGACAGCGGATGTTCGCGTGGTCCACGTATCGATTCGATCGCGAGAGTGGTAGCTTCGTGTACCGGCAGCGGGTCGGCGCGCCCGCGAGGCAGTCGTCGTCAGCAACTGGCTGGACCGGCAGCGAGATGGTCCTCTTCAAGATGCACATCCCGAGCGAGATTCCGTATCACAACGCGCCGTCGCGTCAGACGGAGCGCGGAAACATCTTGCGGTGGGAACAGCCGCTCGCCGCGAGACTGAAAGGTGAGCCGCTCGACGTGGAAGTGCGGATGGAGCCGGAGTCGATTCTCTACTCGACGCTGCTCCTGTTCGGGCTCTCCGTCGTCGCCGCCGCGATGACGTTCGGCATTGTCATCTGGTGGGTCGTTCGACGCGGTCGCGACGAGGTGAGGGCGACGCATACGTCGCCCTCACCGTAAGCGCCTCAGAGCTTCTCGAGCTCGACCTTCACTTCAGCCTCGGTCTTCAACGCGTTCTTCACGTCAAAGGCAAGGAAGTTGGTGGCGATCGATCGCGCCAGCATGCGATCGACTTCACTGTTCACGACACCCTCGAGGGTGACCCGGCCACGGTCGACGATCACATGGATCGGCGGGTTCACCATGGTCGCGAACGGACGGAAGTTCGGATTCGAGTAGATCGCGCGCGCAATCCGGAAACGCAGGTCGTCGTCGAACTGCGACACCGGCAGCACCTCGATCTGGTTCACCAGCCGTTCGACTGAAGCCAGCTTGGCGACGCGGCGTTCGATATCGTTCTTCTTGTACGGCATCGTGACTTTGCCCACGAGCGTCACCGTGCCGTTATCGACTTGCGCGCTCACGCTATCGAAGATCGTGAAGTGCGGATACTGCAGCACCTGCCGCTGCACGTCACGGAACACCTGAAGATTGTCTTTTTGCGCGGTAGCCCCTGCCGATGTCGCAAGTGCGAGCATCACCAGCGCGGTTGCAACGAGCCTGGCCAACATGATGGATCCTCCGGGAGATGATGGGGCAAAGACTTTGCCAGCGCCGAGGTCTCGGGCAGTGCGGGATTACCGAGGCCAACCCCGCGTGGCTCTGGCGAACGTCTTCGGATGAGGACGGGCAGCGCGTGGTGTCGTTCAGCCGGAGTTCACTGGTCCGCCTGAAGGCAGACGCTACAGCACGAGCATCGTGGCGACGCCAGCGGCGATCAGCAGAATCTGCCGCATGGACCCTGCATCGGTCCGGCCGCGGTGAAGGCCAGGGATCAGATCGGCCATGGCGACATAGAGAAAACTCGATGCGGCCAGCGCGAGGAAATAGGGAAGCATCCGTGGCGTGATTTCGAACGCGAAATACGCCGCGATAGCGCCTAGTGCGCTTGCCAACGCCGACAGGACGTTGAGAAGCAGGGCCTTGCTCCGCGAGTAACCCGCATGCAGCAGGATCGCGAAGTCACCCACCTCCTGCGGGATCTCGTGCGCGGCAACAGCGACGGCCATGCTCACACCGAGCGGCACCGAGGTCATGACCGCAGCCGCGATAGCCGCACCGTCAACGAAGTTGTGGAATGCGTCGCCGATGACGACGGGGAACACGCTGCCGTCGTGTACTTCACAATCGTGCGTGTGACAGTGCCGCCACAACACCAGCTTCTCGAGCAGGAAGAACAGCAGGATGCCAATCAGCAACGTGGTGAACACGCGTGACGCCGGCAGCTGTGCGAGCGCCGACGGCAGGATTGCCAGCAGCGCAACACCGAGCAATGCGCCGACGGCGTAGCTGACCAGCCACGGCACCAGCCGGGCGCGTGTCGAATCGTTGATGAGGAGAACACCGGAGGCGACCAGGAGTCCACCCAGGCCGCCCACCAGGCTCAGCCCGAGCGCGATGAAGAACGTGGACACCGAACGGAATCATATCAAGACGCGACGTACCCCTTTCGTGCACGCACCGTCAGTCGCCGGTCGCGGACGTTGACGCGAATCGAGTGCCACTGGCCGTCTCGCTCGGTGTTGCTCGAGTATCCGAGGTAGTACTGTTTGCTCAATTCGTCGGCGATTCGTGCCGTGGCCGGCCCCAATCCCTCAGAGCCGCGGACGATTTCGGTTCGGCCGCCGGTATCGTCGGTAATCTGGCGAAGCGCGTCGGCATTCACGCGTTCACCAGGTGCGCTCGGCCAACCACCACCGCCGCCGCCTCCTCCGATTGGTGGCAGGCCGGGCCTCGGCCTCCGACCACCGGGGAACGGAAACGGCATTGGCAGCGGAATCTGGACTGGCGGGCGCACGATGTCAGCGCGCCGTCCGGAACCGTCGATCCCCAGGGCATACACCAGCACCTCACTTTCGCGAATCTGCTGTCGAAGGGCGCCCACCGATGTCGCACTGTTGGTGTCATTGCCATCGGAGATCAGCAGCAACGCTTTCTTGACGTGCGTACCGGCCTGCGCGGTGGGAATCGCCGTTGAAATGGCGTCATAGATCGCCGTTCCGCCGGTCGCGTTCGTCTCGCGGACTGCACGGCTGATCAAACCGCGGTCGGTCGTCCAGTCCTGTCTCAGCCTGACGCGAGTTGCGAACTCCACGAGAAAGAGTTCGTCATCCTTGTCGAGCAGGTCATAAATGAGCCGATCGATGGCCGATCGCGCCGCCGACATTTTCTCAGGCGACATGCTGCCACTGGTATCGAGGACGATGCCGAGGCTGACCGGCACGCGATCGTTGCTGAAGTGGGATACGTCCTGCAGCTTGCCGTCTTCGTAGACGGTGAAGTCCTCGCGGCGGAGGCCGGACACGAAGCGGCCATCCTCGTCAGTGACTGTCGCGGTCACGTTGACCAGATCGACGCCGCTCTTGAACCGGAAGCCCTCCTGAGACTGGGCGCCGGCCACTGCCGTCGCGGCGATCAGGGCTGCGAAGATGAGAGCATGCGGAGCACGCATTGAACAGCTCCTCCTGGAGTCGATCACGACACGTTACTCGTTCGCGCGGCGCGGCGATCCACGTGTCGAATCACACCGGTCGCGCTGCGAAAGCTCACGCGGTATCGCGCAGCTTCGTTCATATCCTGGATCGTCACCACGAATCGCGACTCACTTCGCGGCCGGATCGCGTCGAGCGGCACGCTGGCGAGTCCAACCGGGCGGCCCTTGGCATCAATCGCCGAGACGACGGCGGTGACCGCCGTCAATGGTTCCTCGGTGCGGCTCCGCACGACGCCGGTGACGGCGAGCGTCGATCCATCGCGTGATGCATCGAGCGACAACAGTTCGAGCGATTCACCGTGTGGCGAGATGACACGCGCCGCCGCCGCCGGCGGCTCGTAGCGGTCGCTCATCATCGCGATCACGACTACGCCCGCGACCACGACACAGGCGCCGATGACAACGCTCAGCAGCCGCGTGCGAATCGACGATTGCGTGTCCATCGCTTCAAACGTCAGAATCGCGGCCGGCACCGGCTCCTCGCTGCGGAACTCGTTGCGCTCGCTGCGGAAGTCATCCGACGATTCGTATGACGGCCCCGTCTCGAACCCGCGAAGCGACAATCCGCCTTCGTCCATCGCCTCGGCGAGCACGCCGACTCGCGCGCTCGAACGCAGGTGCTCGCGGCGAAGCGTCCGCCACGCAAAAAATCCCGACACCGCCGCGACGATGAGTGAGAGCAGAGTAATCGTCAGCATATTCAGCGCATCTTGAATTCCACCGCGACTTCGACAATGACATCAACTGGCGCGCCGAGCCGTCGTGCCGGCGCGAATTTCCATTGACGGACCGCCTCGATCGCGCGCTGGTCGAGTCCGGCCCCAAGTCCGCGACGCACCGAAACGTCGCCGACGTTTCCGTCCCGGGTAATCACGATTTCCAGAATCACGTTGCCCGTTGTGCCGCGGCGGCGGGCTTCGTCGGTGTACGTCGCCTTCACTTCACGTAAGAGGCGAGGCGCCTCGACACCGCTTCCCGCACGATACGGTCCGCCGCCAGTACCGCCGCCGGATCCTGGTCCTATACCAGATCCGACGCCCTCCCCGTCGCCTGTTCCGCGTCCGGTACCCGTGCCACCGTTGATGCCGCTGCCCTGACTTGCCTTGTCGGTGCGAGCCTGCAGAGCGCCGTCGCGCTGCGCCGCGTTTGTCGTCGGCGCCACGGGCGCAACGAGTCGGCGCGAGGCGAGGGGTTCCTGCTCGACCGGCGTGGGAGCCGGCACCGGCGGCTTGGGTTGTTGTACCTCGACCGGTCGAGCTTTCAGAGGAGTTTTGACGGGCGACGCATCCACGGCGGGTCGCGGCGTGCGGAGACGCGCCGGCGCTTCTGCTTTTCGAGGAGGCAGCGGATTGCGCAGGCCGCCTCCTCCGCCGCCGCCACCAGGTCCGGGAGTCATCAGGAACACGAGGCGCGGTGCGGGGTCGCGCGCGGGTGCACTCTCCGGCGTACCGGAGGTCAGCCACAGTATCGTCACGATGAACGCCCCGTGAACCAGTGAGGACGCAAACGAGGGAAGCCCCTTCTTGCGAACCTCGGACGCAGTGCGATTGGTGGTCGTGAAGATCTCGGCGTCGGGGTCGTGCACCAGGCCCACGCCAGCTGCGACGACACGTCGCGCCTCGATTCCGGCGCGAATCGCCTCGCTGGGCTCGAAGAAAGCAGTGCCTGGGAGGGGTCGAAC
>DAINQP010000007.1:59759-62370 GCA_036742665.1 Vicinamibacterales bacterium
ACCGCGTCGACGGCGTCGCGCGGCACCCCCGCAGCTCGTGCGATCTCTTCGACAGTAAACACGTCAGAGAGAACGGACATCAGCGTAGTGCAGACAAAGGCAAATCTCTTGCCTCATCTCGTGGCCCGGATTGCGGCCTTATCTGTGTGTGCGGCGGCGAATCCGTCCCCTGACGCGGTCAGCCGTAGATCGGACCGTCATCGGCCTCGACCGGGTTTGACCTCTACCCCTTCAGTCCCTCGATGAATCGATAGCCTTGTCGGTCGCTGAGTGTCCGGACCGGTCGGAAGCGGGCGGCTTCGAGCGCCGCCGCCGTTCCGCCCGCCCCTTCATATTCCGCATCCAGCTTGGTGCCCCCGAACAGACTGCGTAAGCCGGTCTGGGCTCCGGCTTCGAGTGCGAGGAGTCGGCCGCCGGCCCGAAGAACGCGACGGCACTCGCCAAGCAGTCGTTCTCGTGCATCACGTGACAATGACGACAGGAGTCCTCGCGCGGTGTGCACGACCACGAGGTCGTAGGTGTCGTCAGCAAAGGGCAGCGGATGGAGCGCGCCGACGATGTGGACGTCGCCGAGGCCTCCGGCTTCGGCCACGGCGTTCCGCGCGCTGGCTGCCGCCGTTTCGTCACTCACCACGAGGCTGGCCTGACCGGTTATCCCGGTTTTGGCCGCGATCAAGGCCGCGATCGTCGGGTCGTCGAGACCGACTTGCAATGCTCGTTCGCCGAGGCGCACGCCGCTCATAGTGACCGCCAGCGGCTCGCTGCCAACGCTCGATTTCCGCAGAAACCTTCGCATTTTCCCCATGATATAGTGGCCGATTGTGACTCCACCAATTGATATCGCCCCTGCGCGAGGCAAGCTCGGGGTGTTGCTCGTCGGCCTCGGCGCCGTCAGCACCACCACGATCGCGGGCGTGATGGCGATTCGGAAAGGGCTCGCGCAGCCGATCGGCTCGTTGACGCAAATGGGCACGATCCGGCTCGGCAAACGCACGGAAGCGCGCGCGCCGAAAATCAAGGATTTTGTTCCGTTGGCAGGCCTCGACGACATCGTCTTTGGCGGCTGGGACATCTTCGAGGAGGACTGCTACGGGGCTGCCCGGACCGCCGGTGTGCTCGAGCAGTCGCAGCTGGATCAGGTTCGTTCCGAGCTCGAAGCAGTCAAGCCGATGCCGGCCGTGTTCGATCGCCGCTACGTGAAGCGTCTGGACGGCCCCAACGTCAAGAAAGGCAAGAACAAGCGGGACCTCGCCGAGCAGCTGATTGCCGATATTCGTGCGTTCAAATCGACGCACGGATGCGACCGGATGGTGATGATCTGGGTCGGCAGCACCGAGATCTACATGAAAGAGACGGCGGTGCACGCCACCGTGGCTTCCTTCGAAAAGGCGCTCGAGCAGAATGACGAGGCCATTCCGTCGAGCATGATCTACGCCTACGCGGCGATCCGCGAAGGCCTGCCGTTTGCGAATGCCGCGCCGAACCTCACCGCCGACGTTCCCGCGATGCTGGAACTTGCCGCGCGAATGAAGTCGCCTCTGGCTGGCAACGACATGAAGACGGGGCAGACGCTGATCAAGACGATTATCGCGCCCGGTCTGAAGGCGAGGCTGCTCGGCGTCAAAGGCTGGTACTCCACCAACATCCTTGGCAATCGTGACGGCGAAGTGCTCGACGATCCCGAGTCGTTCAAGACCAAGGAGGAGAGCAAGAAGTCGGCGCTCGACTACATCCTCCAGCCGCACCTGTACCCGGAGTTGTATCAGGACCTTTGTCACGTCGTGCGCATCAACTACTACCCGCCGCGCGGTGACAACAAGGAAGGCTGGGACAACATCGACTTGATCGGATGGCTTGGCTATCCGATGCAGCTGAAGATCAATTTCCTGTGCCGCGACAGCATCCTGGCGGCGCCCATCGTGCTCGATTCGGTGCTCTTGCTCGATCTCGCGAAGCGGGCGGGAATGGCAGGCATCCAGGAGTGGCTCTCGTTTTACTACAAGAGCCCAATGCATGCTCCCGAGGTGTATCCCGAACACGACCTGTTCATTCAGTTGATGAAGCTCAAGAACACGTTGCGATACATGCAGGGTGAGGAGCTGATTACGCATCTCGGTCGGGAGTACTACGATTAACCAGCCGGCCGTTCTCGGCGGGCTCTTCATCGGGGTGCTGTCGGCCCTGCCAGTGGTGAACCTCGGCAACGCGTGCTGTTGCCTGTGGGTGATCTGCGGCGGAGTGCTCGGCGCGTATCTCGATCAACAGAACGATCCGCGCCCGATGACGATCGGACGCGGAGCCTTCACCGGTTTAATCTCCGGCATCATTGGTTCGCTCGTCTGGTTGATCGTCTCCATTTTGGTCAATATCGTCATGGCCCCGCTCCAGCGTCGGCTCGCCGACGACTTCGCGCGGAATGCGCGCGACCTGCCTCCGGAAGTGCGTACGATGCTCGAGACGTTCGGCGCGAATCCGTCGATAGGTCTGGTGTTTGGCTTTATCGTCATGCTCTTCTGCGGCGGCATCTTCGCGACGCTCGGCGGCGTGCTCGGCGCCGCATTTTTCCGCAACGACGCGCCGCCTGCGCTTGGCGGACCAGGCGAGCCACCGC
>DAINQP010000008.1:0-57253 GCA_036742665.1 Vicinamibacterales bacterium
ATCGTTCGCGTGGTTGACGTCCACGCCGCGATCGAGCAGCAGCTTTGTCGCCTCGCGCAGATCGGCCTCGGTTCCGTAATCCTTGGCGAGGACGCCGAGGCCGCGGCCGAGACCAGCGGACATGGTGAGTGCGTTCGAGCCCTTCGGCTGCGTCAGGCCGGGATCCGCGCCGGCGTCGAGCAGGATGCGCATCGCCGCGAAATCGCCGTTTCGCGCCGCGCGCATCAGCGGAGTGGTGCCCGCGCCGAGTTGGGGCTCGCCTGGCGTGTGATTCCGTTGAATCGTGGCCGACGTCAACCGCGCGTCAACGACGGCCCCTTTGGCAATCAGCCGCGACATCAGGTCAGTCGGCGTCAGGGTGTCCTTCACCTTGCGCGGCGGCAGTCCATACACCTCGCCGAGCGAGCTCATGTCCACGGCGGCATACAGCGCGCCCATTCCCGCCTTGTCGGTGAGATTCGGATTGGCGCCGGCCTCGAGCAGCACGTTCGCCGTGTCGTAGTGCGAGTTCATGATCGCGAGGATGATAGGGGTTGAGCCGTCGGGATCGACCGCGTTCACATCCGCGCCCGCTTTTGCGAGCGCGCGCGCGGCCTCCGGTGCACCGTCACGCGCAGCGTACATGATCGGCGTCCAGTTGCCGTGCGGAAGAATCGTCAGCACGCCCTCGAGGCCGAAACGATCCTTCGGGAACTTTGCCGTCGCCGACCGTGCGTTGACATCGGCGCCGCGGCCGATGAGCAGCGACACGACCTCCGCGTGATTCTCGGACGCCGCCCACATCAACGCCGTTTCGCCGAGTTGCGATTCGCGTGCATCGACCGCGGCCCCATGATCGAGCAGCACGCGGACGGCGGCTGCGTTGCCGGTGCGTGCGGCCGTCATGAGCACCGTCTGTCCGCGCGAAACCGTGCTCTTCGCGTCGGCGCCGGCGGCGATCAGCGCCTCGATCATTTTTGCGTTGCCGTTGATCGCGGCGAGTGACAGTGGGCTCACGCCGTAGCGATTTGCGGCTTTGGCGTCCGCGCCGGCTTTGATCAGGAGCGCGACAGTCTCGAGATCGTCGGCGCGAGCGGCCCAGTGCAGCGGCGTCGTGCCGTCTGCTTCCGCGGCGCGCGCCGCCGCCGGATTCCTGAGAATCGCTCGCACCGCGTCGCGATTGCCAGCCTGAATCGCTTCCACCAGCGGCGTGCCGCTCCGATCGGCGCGGACTGTCGTCGTCGCGGCGAGAAGCGCGGCGAGCGCGATGTTCAGCAGAGGTTTCATGCGAAGAAATCTTCCACGCGGCCGTTGCTGTCGCCGAATGTGTGCATCTCGTCGCCGAAGTGGTTGGCGACGGCGAGCCAGAGGTTGCCGATCGGCGTCTGCGACTTGAGCTTGATGTGCCGGTGGCCTTTGCCGACACCGCCGCCGAGCGCGACGACCGGAAGCGGATCGCTGGCATGCCCGTTCGGATTGCCCATGCCGCCGCCGTAGAAAATCAGCGAGTGATCGAGAACCGAGCCGTCGCCGTCAGGCGTCGTCTTGAGCGTCTCGATGAACTTCGCGAACAGCCCCATGTGATAGGTGTTGACCTTTACGTTCTGCGCGATCTTCTGCGGATCGTTGCCGTGATGCGACACGGAATGGTGCTGCTCGGTGACGCCGATGTTGGCGTAGGTGCGCTGACTCAGCTCGCGGGACAGCATGAACGTAAACACCCGCGTGACGTCGGCCTGATACGCCACCGCCATCAGGTCGTACATCAATCCCACGTGCTCTTCGAACGAGTCCGGCACGCCGACCGGGACATCGAGCGTGACGTCGGTCTTGCCTCGTGACTCCGCGCGCAGAATGCGCCGCTCGATCTCGCGGAGATTGTCCAGGTAGTCGCTGACGCGCTGACGATCGCGCGCGTCGAGATTGCGTTGCAGCAGCCGTGCCTCAGCGGCAACCGAGTCGAGCATGCTGCGCTCGTCGCGGACGCGGGCCGCGCGCTGCGCCGGACTTCCGCCCTGGCCGAACATCCGTTCGAACACCACCCGTGGGTTGATGTCCATGGGCAGCGGTGTCGACGGCGAGCTCCAGCAGACCGTGTTCAGGTATACGCAGTTGAACCCGGGCGAGCAGGCGCCGACGTAGCCGGTGAAATCTTCGGTCGCAACTTCGAGCGACGGGAAGGCCGTATCCTGTCCGATCTGCCGAGCGACGACCTGATCGATCGTCGTGTTGGCGAGGACGTCCTCCGCCTCCGTGCGCTTGGGCCACACGCCGGTCAGGAAGCCCGCCGCGCTCACCGCGTGATCGCCGACCTGGCTGCCTGGATGCGATCGCGTCAGGTTGGTGACGACGACCATGTGATCCTTGAAGGGTTCGAGCGGCTTGAGGATCGGCTTGAAGTCGAATCCCGCGCCGACGACCTCAGGGATCCACTGCTCCATGATCGCGCCGTTCGGCACGTAGATCGCGCCGAAGCGTGTGCGCGGCCGTGCCTGCGCTCGAGCCAGCGGCGTGAACGCCGGCGCCATCGCGTCGAGGAACGGCAGGGCGACGACCACACCGGCGCCACGCAGGAACGTGCGACGTGACAGATATCGCTTGGTGATGAACATGTCTGCCTACGTCCTCATTGTGTAGGGCGCGTCCTTTCGGACGCGCCAGGCCGGTCCGGAAGGACCGGCGCTACGACTCGCATCTGGAACGGCACGCTGTTGACGATGCCCAGCACCAGCGATGAGAAGCGCCAATTCTCGGTCGCTGCCTTCCGAAGCACCGACCGGATCGCGGGCATATCGTGCGCATCCACGCCGCGGCCCAGCGCATACGTCATCAGCTTCTCCGTCATCGTCCCGACGAACACATCGGGGCGGGCGAGGATGGCTTCGCGCAGCGTGATGACGCCATCGATGGCCTTGCCATCGGCCAGCTGACCGGAGGCATCGATCGGGCGGCCTGCGTCGCGAGTGCGCCACGCGCCGACGGCGTCGAAATTCTCGAGCGCGAGGCCGACTGGGTCCATCACTTTATGGCACGTCGCGCATGTCGGGCTGGTGCGATGCTCGGCCATCTGCTCGCGGAGTGTCTTTGGTGTCTGTCCTTCTTCGTTGGCCTTCAGCTGCGGCACATCACCGGGTGGCGGCGGTACCGGCAGTCCGATGACGTTCTCGAGCACCCACTTGCCACGGAGAACTGGTGAGGTCCGCTCAGCGTGCGAGGTGACGGCGAGCACGCTGCCTTGTCCAAGCAGCCCGCGTCGCGCGTCGCTAGGCACCGGCACACGGCGGAATCGGCTGCCGTAGATGTCAGGGATCCCGTAGTGACGTGCCAGCCGCTCGTTCACGAACGTGTAATCGGCGCGCAGCAAGTCGAGCACGTTGCGGTCTTCGCGGATGATGCTCTCGAAGAGGAACTCGGTCTCGCGACGGAAGGCCTGCCGCAGGTTGTCATCGAAGTCGGGGAACTCGTCCGAGTTCGGCTGCACCGATCGCACGTTGCGCAGGTGGAGCCACTGCCCCGCGAAGTTGCTCACCAGCGCGCTCGACTTCGGATCCGCGAGCATGCGTTTCACCTGCCGCTCGAGGACGAGGGGGTCGCTCAATTTCCGTTGAGTCGCCAGGCGCAGCAGTTCCTCGTCGGGAATGCTGCTCCACAGGAAGAACGATAGCCTCGATGCGAGATCGAGATCGGCGAGACGATAGGGAACATCCGGTTTCGCCTCTGCGGGATCCTGCTCGAGGCGGAACACGAAACGCGGACTGGCAAGGATGCGCTCGAGTCCGCGCTGGATGCCGGCGTCGAAGCTCCCTTGCTTACGTGCCTCGTCATAAAACGCGAGGATGGGATCGAGCTCGATTTTCGTGGTCGGCCGCCGATAGGCGCGTCGGGCCAGCCGACCGAGGATCTTCTCGGCGCAGGCACGTTCATCGCGCGTCGAGGACGGCCGGCACGTGAAGATTTCGGTGCGGCTCGGCGTGCGACCGACGCCCATCGGATTGAAGGGACCGGTGATGGCGAACGTCTGAATGTGCGGCCTGCCTGCCCAGTCGAAGTTGTCCGCGGAGCTGCGCAGGAACGGTTGCAGTCGCCACGTGTCCTTCACTGACAGGTTCTCGATGAACGTCGCACTAACGTCGTGCGGACCGGCGGTGACCGGTACGCGGACGCGCATGCGGAGCTCCACCGCGTCGCCGGTGTCGGTCGGCTTGTCGTACATCGCCGCCAGATCGTCCATGCCGCCAATCGTGACATGGTGAACGGGCTTGCCGTCGATCGCGATCTCGAAGTCGTTCGGATACTGCAGACCGCGGACGATGTTGAGGTTGGTGCGATAGAGCTGCGTACGGAACTCGTACTCGGCGTCGAGAGGGAAGGTGTGCCGCACGCTCAGCCCGCCGACGGTGCCAAGCGGCAGTCCCTCGATGTGCTGATTCTGCGACAGATCCTGCGCCACGCGATAGGTGTCGCTGCCGGCCCGCATGTTTCGGTCACCGACCGCGAGCTTGCTGATTCGTGATGCGGCGGTAAGGTAGCGCTCCTGCAGCGACGGAGAGACACCGAGCACGTCCGATACATTGTCGAAGCCGTAGGCCGAATCGTCCGGCGGCAACATTGTCGTCACGTCAACGTCGAGCCGAAGCAGGTCGCGGATCGCATTCTTGTACTCGGCGCGGTTGAGTCGATGGAGCAGCGGACGGCCCGGATCCGGTTGCGCCGCCGCTGCGGCGTCGAGACCCGATTCGAGCCACGCGATGAGCGAATGCGCCGTTGCTGAGTCAGGCTGTGGCGCGCCTTGCGGCGGCATCACGCCCGAGCGCATCTTGCGCACCACTTTCTCCCAGAGCTCCGCGTCGTCGGCCAGATGTGCCAGGTCCGTGCCTTCAAGGACGAGACCGCCGGTCTTCAGACGTACGCTGTGACACGTCACGCAATACTGATCGAGCGTCGCGCGATAGGGAGCGGGATCTGCGTTGACCGGAGGGATCGCAGTGTTGGACCCTTGCGATGACACAGGTGCCTGCCGGCCGACGGCGAACGCCACACACGCCAGCCACAGACACGCGCCGAGTCCCGGCAGTCTCCTGATCATCGTCCTGAACCACCCTTCACTATGCCAGATTGTCGCCGATTCGGGACCTCGTCTGAGCCCGTTTCATACAGCTCCTTGGCGTACAATCCGGCGCAGCTTGGCACTGAGATTCGGACTCCTTGGCGTCGCGAACGCGGCGTGCATTACGCCCGCGACGGCGCTGGCGCAGGGTGGGCCACCCGGGGTCGCCTGCCATACAGGATTCACGAGATCGAGGCGATGGGTTTCACGCTGCCGCTTTACTCGAAGAACGGCTGGAGTCCGTTCCTGAGATAGCCAGCCCGGCTAAAGCCGGACACTACAAGATCCGGCTGAAGCCGCACACTACGAGAGGTTATTCAATGCGTGTCCGATTCCTGGCTCTTGCCCTTGCAACGTCGCTGCTCGCCACCGCGCCGTTGGCTCAGACACCGTCGCCTACGGGTTCAGGCACGGTTGGCTTCATGCACGCCATCCACGCGACGAATGTCGTCGAGAAGACGCTCGCGTTCTATACCGAGGTCTTCGGTCTGTCAGGCCAGGTGCGTCCATTCGCCAACGAGGCAGTGCCGATCCTGACCGACTCGCCTGGCGTCACGTTGAAGGTGTCGATGCTGCAGCTGCCGGGCGAGGGCTTCAACTTCGAGCTGACCGAGTTCTCGAACGTCACGCGCACGCCGGCGCAGCCGCAGATCTGGGATCCGGGTGCGCCACACATGAAGATCCTGGTGCGCGATCTCGAGCCGGTTGTCGCTGCGGTTCGCAAGCTCGGCGCGCCTATCCTCACAACGTCGCGCGCACCGGTGGCCGTGTCGACGCCGATCGGCAACGTGAAAGGGATCATGTTTCGCGATCCGGACGGCTACATCGTTGAGGCGGTGCAGGCGCAGGCCTCACCCGACGCGCCAGCAACTGGCAACGTGGTGGGCGCGATTATGGGCCTCACGGTCGAGGACATGGATACGGCGATGAAGTTCTGGCACGACCTGCTTGGCTTCGAGCTCGTCGGCGATCGAAAGTTCTTGACCGATCCCGCGATCCTGGATCTGGTGGGCGCGCCGAAGGGCGCCTCGTTCCGCGCCGTGTTCGGCGTCGTGCCCGGAAGCAAGGCACGCATCGCGATGATCGAATTCAAGGGCGTACCGCGTAAGCCGTTCTCGCTGCGCGTCCCCGATCCAGGCGCCTCCGGCATGGCCATCCGCGTCGCCGCCATCGGCGATCTCCTCGCCCGCATGAAGGCCAATGGCGTGCGCGTCCTGTCGCGCAACGGCGAGCTCGTGAACTGGAGTCCGACGATTCGCAACGTGTTCGTCAAGGACCCCGGTGGGCTGAACATCGAGCTGGTCGGCAACCTGCCCGCTGCGCAATGAATCGAGAGCTGCTGCTGGCGCGCCGTGACTACTTCAACATGGTCCACGGCGTCACGATCCGCGGGATAGCGACGCTGGCGGATCACGAACTCGATTTCCGGCCGATGGCGCGTTTGCGCACGCCGCGCGAGTTGATCTTTCACATCTACGCCCAGGAGGAACTCCTCGCTGAAGCGGCGCGCGATGGACGTTTCACCATGGAAGCGGCGAACGCTTGCAACCCTGAAGACCCGTCCAACGCATCGGCCGTTGCGGTACTGGCCACCGTCAAGGACGCGGTCGCGTTCGCGCATAGCTGTCACGACGCGGCCGAAACGATTTTCAGATCGATGTCCGACGAAGACGTCGCGCGGCCCGTCGAGTCTTTCATGGGCACTTACCCGGCCTGGCAGTTCTTTCTGTTTGCCTACGACGAGCACTGGCATCATCGCGGGCAGCTGTATACGTATCTGCGGCTGCTCGGGAAAGAGCCGCCGAATCTCTACGACTATTGAGCCGCGGACAGTACCGTCGACCGCGGGCGTCAGCCCGCGCGGACAGCGAGGATCGTATGCGTCTGATTTCTGCGTGCACGTTGCTGAGCCTGCTCGTGATGGCCAGCCCCGCATTCGCCCAAGGGTGGCAGCCGCCGTCTGACAGTCAGCGCTGCCCGTCGAAGTGGGGCAAAGGCGACCAGCGTGGCTCGGGCAATCACATGAAGCCCGAGAGCGTGCTCAAGGCGTCGCGGCTGATCAAGACCGGCGAGGTGTTCGAGCTCGGTCGCGTGCTGCAGGAGGGCATGCCGATGCCCGCCGGCCGGCGCTTCGAGATCCTGACCAAGCGCACCCGCAACGATCCCGGGACGAATCGTCGCGCCTCGAACGAAGAGCTGATCGTCGCCGAGATGGGTCAGGTCGGCACGCAGTTCGACACCTTCAGTCATCAGATGATCGGCGGAAGCATGTACAACTGCTTCACACTCGACGACACCGCGAGCCGCACGGGATTCACCAAGCTTGGCGTCGAGCAGGTCGGCGCGCTGATCACACGCGGCGTGCTCATTGACGTCGCCGCCGTCAAAGGGATGCCGGTGCTCCGTGACACCTATGAGATCACACCGCAGGACCTCCAGGCCGCGCTCGCCGCGCAGAAGCTGACACTGCAGCCGGGCGACGCGGTGCTGATACACACTGGCTGGGGCACGCTCTGGGGCAAAGACAATGCGCGCTATCAGCGCTCGAGTCCGGGACTCGGCGTGGCGGCGGCTGAATGGCTGGCGAAGCAGGATCCGATGCTCGTCGGCGCCGACAACACCGCAGTCGAAGTATCTCCCAACCCTGACAAGAACCTGGCTGGGCCTGGCCATCAGATCTTTCTCGTCGTCAACGGCATTCACCTGCTCGAGAATCTGCGCCTCGACGAGCTCGCCGCGCGGGGGGCGCACGAGTTCGCCTTGATTGTCGCGCCGCTGAAGATTCAGGGCGGCACGGGTTCAACCGTGGCGCCGGTAGCAATTCAATAGGGGGTCCGATGAGGCATGACCAAAAGGACATGCCCTACTGTCCGAAAGGACGCGGCCTACTGTAGGGCCGGTCCTTCCGGACCGGCCGCCGATCGCTCGGAGATGAACCGGTTGTTGATCGCCACCGCGAGGCCACCAAACCCAATCAGCACGAAGCCGATCACGATCAGCATCAGCGGCCCGCTGAGATCGTCAGCGAACCGATCGGTGATGAAGTCGCCGAGATAGCCCACCAGGGCGAGGGTGGCGACCAGCAACAGGCTGCGGCTGCGCGCCACCGTTGAGAGAAAGATCGCGCCGCACGCCAGCGCGAGAAACAGCGGATTGGCCACGGTGTCGTGCAGCCAGTCCCAGGCGGCCCCGAGAAAGATCACCGACCCGAAGAAATACGCCAGTCCGGCGATCGAGCGATGCCTGGAACGATCGAGGCTCCATGCGATGCACATCAGGGACGCGCCCATGACCAGGCCAATCAGGTTGTGGTGCACGCCGAGCAGATCGAACGCGACAGTGAAGAATCCCAGGGTGAACACGATCGTGGTGAGTGCCAGGACCGTTCGCCGCCTGGCGATGAAGGTGCACCCCTGCTGAATGGCCATGACGCCATTCATGAACAGCACGCCGTGCGCCGGATCGCCACCGCTCGAATACTCCTGCAGTGTCACCATGATCCCCGCCGGTTCCACAAGCGCCGCCAGCACGAACAGCGGCGTAGACGCACGCTCCAGTCGGCTGTCCATCGTGCACACGAGCGCGAGCACGAAGATGCAGAACCCCGGACCGAGGGTGACCAGGACGCGGCCGAGCGCATCCAGATCGTCCCACCGCATGCCCACGTAGATCGACAGGCCGACGATGACGAACGTGCCGCCGATGTAGGCGAATAAGCGAGAAAGGATGCCGCCGGATTTCGCCGCCTTGAACGCCGGCTCACCCTTCAGCGCGTCGGAGACCTCGTCAATCGTCAACCCATGGCGGATGATCAGATCGACGACCTCGATCAGGGCGTCGTGCTTGTCGCTCATCTCGTGCCGACGACCCAGCCGATGAACTCGACATTGCCGGCGTAGAAAGCGGTGCGGCCGTCCCCGGTTCTGAGCTGCACGCTCGATGCGCCTTTGCGAAGGCGCGGCTCGTACGAAGACGAGGACCAGAAGATATCGGTGAGAAGGCCGCGCCCGCGGTTCGAGCCGTAGTCCAGTTCGTAGCCGTCGGGTGCGCGCAGTGTCGTGTCGAGCTTCAGATCCCTGGTGGCTTCAACCGTGTCTTCGCGCATCTGGGCAATCGATGCGACGTCCTGCGGGATGCCAAACGCCAACTCGCGCACTGTCTGCGGTCCCGCCTGATAGCGATACAACTTCTTCCATCCGCCGCCGTAATACGCACCATTGGGCGCCGGCGCCACGCGCGTGTACTGCGCCTTGAGCACACCGTCTCTGACGACGAGCCTGACGATCACCGGAGGGTTGGCATTCGCGCCGGAATAATCGGGCATCGCAAAGACGAGATCGTGCTGTGGCGGGTTCGACAACGAACGCGGCAGCGTGCTGAACACGATGAAGCCGATCATGAGAAGAATCGGCAGCGTCAGGCCCACGACCAGGACGAAGTTGTCTTTCAGGAATTTCGTCAATCGGCCTCCGCCGTTCGTCGCGGCGGATCTCAGATCCGCCGTCTGTGCGCCCAATATGCCAGATTCGCAGTTGCGCTACCATCTGCGTTCGACGCGCAACAGGAGCGCTGCATTTCATGAGACTACGGATCTTGCTGGCAGGCCTGCTCGTACCGGCGCTCACCCACGCACAGAGTACTGCACCGTCACTCCTCCCCGGTGAGAGAGCCGCGGTCGTGACCGCTATTCCCGGCGTAATCGCTGCGGACGCGAAATGGGAGTTGATCTGGGCGGATTTCGAGACCGCGGACGGGATCGTGGGCACGACTGACGGCGGCGTGCTGTTCGCCCAGGAACAGACCGACACGATTCGGCGGCTGGACGTCAACGGCAAGGAGTACGTGTTCGTCAAGGACAGCTTCGGTGCGGGCGCCGTGTCGATGGACGCGCAGGGCCGCCTGTTCGCCGTACAGCGCGCGTGCACCGATACGGCGCGGCCGTTCGCGGCGAGTTGTCCCGAGCTTCCGGCCATCGCCATGGTGTATCCACAACGCCGCACGCTGGCCAGCACCTTCAAAGACGGCCGGCCGCTTGGACGTCCCAACGACGTGATGGCCGACGGCACGGGCGGCGCGTACTTCACTGCCGGCGGCGCGTATCACGTCACCGCCGACGGCGTCGTCTCGATCGTCGAAGATCAGAACCTGCGCTCGAACGGCATCATGTTGAGCCCCGACGGCAAGACGCTCTACGTGACCAATCAGAAGGTGGTGATCGCGTTCGAGGTGAAGCCCGATGGTTCGACGGCCACCCGCCGCGACTTCGGCACGCTGAACGGCGACGATGGCGGCGACGGGATGGCGGTGGATTCGACGGGCCGGCTGTATGTGACCGGCAACCTCGGCGTGCATGTGCTTTCGCCGGAGGGCAAGCATCTGGGTATGATTCCGACGCCGCGTCGGCCGATCACACTCGCATTCTCAGGGCCCGACAAGAAAACGCTATATGTGCCGCAGATGGGAGCGATCGGCCCGGACGGTAAAGCGTGGACGACGCCGGAGGGCGTGCGGAATACCGCGATGACGATCTATAAGATCTCGATGCTGGCGGAAGGGTTCAAAGGAAGGCCGAAGTAACGGCCGGGGGGATTTCAATGCGATTGAAATGGTTGATCTCTGTGGCGGCTGTGATGACGGCCGTGTTCGTGGGTGCTGGCATTTCGGCGCAGCAGGCACCGGCCCCACAAGGCGGTGGCGCTCGCGCCGGCGGCGGCGGAGGCCGTGGCGGCGGATTCAATCTTCCGCCGTTGTTGATGACGACCGATGCGTTTCAGGACGGCGGTATCGTGCCGCAGAAATTCGCGGGCCGCGGCGGCGTGCAGCCTGGCTTCAAGTTCGCCAACGCGCCCGAAGGGACGATGAGCTACGCCATCATCTTCCACGACATCGATGTGTCGCTGAAGGGCAGCACCGGTGACGTGTTGCACTGGATCGTGTGGAACATTCCCGCGTCGGCGGGTGGCATTCCCGAAGGCAGCGTGCCGGCGGGCGCCGTCGTGGGCCGGGGCATCACCGGACAGAACCAGTACTTTGGTCCTGGCGCGCCGGCGGGCCCACGCTATCACCACTATGTGTTCGAGTTGTACGCGCTCAACTCGAACCTCGATCTACCGCCGACGGCGGGACGCGAGGAGCTGCTGAAGGCGATGGAAGGAAAGATCACCGCCAAGGCCGCGTACGTCGGTCGTTATCGCAGCGAGGCTGCGCAGTGAGACGCTCGATTCTAGTGATTGGGTTTGCCGTGTTCGCGGCGACCCAGTCACTGACCGCGCAGGCGCCCGCGCCGGCTGCGCCGGCGACCTGCGACGCGATCGGCAACGTGCAGTTCATCTGTGGTCAGAACGGGCCTGAAGATCTTGTCGTCGTGCCGGGATCGCAGTGGGTGGTCGCCTCGTCGTACGGCGGCAGCGGCGGCATCATGCTGATTCGGGTCAGCGATCGCACGTCGAGCGTTGCATATCCCGGGTCCGCGCCAAAGGAACGGCTCGACGCGAAGACCTACAACACCTGTCCCGGGCCGCCTGACGCGGCGTTCAAGGCGAAGTTCCTGACACACGGCTTGTATCTGCAGGAAGGCCGCAACTCCGTCCACAAGCTTTACGTCGTCGTCCATGGCGGCCGCGAAGCGGTGGAAGTGTTCGACCTCGATGCGAAGCCGCAGACGCCGACGCTGACGTGGGTCGGCTGCGCGGTTGCCCCCGATCCGATCGGCCTCAATTCCGTGCGCGCTCTGCCGGATGGTGGATTCATCGCCACCAATTTCCTTCCGCGCAACCGGCAGATGGCGGCGCTTCAGAAGGGCGAGGTGAACGGCGAGCTCTGGGAATGGCACACGGCGAGCGGCTGGCAGAAGGTGCCTGGCAGCGAAGCGTCTGGCGCCAACGGACTCGAGATGTCGCCGGACGCCAAGACGCTCTATGTCGCCGCGTGGGGGAGCCAGTCGTTCTTCCGTCTCTCGCGTGGCGGGGCCAAACCGGAACGCCAGGAAGTACCGCTCCGGTTCCGTGTCGACAACGTCCGCTGGTCGCGCGACGGGTCGCTTCTCGCCACGGGTCAGGGAGGCGATGCGCCCAACTTCACCACGCGGGTCGTCAAGATCGATCCGAAGACACTCAAGATTTCGGAAGTGGTCAACAGCAAGCCGCTTGGTCCTTTCAGTGCGGGAACCGTCGCCGTTGAAATCGGGAACGACTACTGGGTGGGATCGTTCCGAGGCGATCGCATCGCGGTGTTTCGTAGAGGCGGGTCTTAAGACTCGCCTCCACGGACAGGGCGGCCCCTACGTCCTGCCTTGCTCACTGTCGTCCGCAGAGCCGTCCAACCGTGAAGCCCCAGACCCACTCTCCCTCATCTTTGTCCTGCATCGGATTGACGATGCCGAAGTCTTCCGAGGTGAACCGCCGCGGGGGAGTGCAGCGTCGTATCGATCCAGTCGTTCGCGGCCGATGGCCCGTTCGAGCGGCGATGGTCCCGGGTCCACTCTGGGTTCCGGGATGTCTCCGCCGATCGGTGGGCGGGAATTGACTTTCCTGATTTCATCGCGAATGTAATTGGCAATGGCCTGCCGGAGGTATGCCTGGAGGCCGCCCGGGTGCCGGGCCTCGAAGTGCTTCAGATGTGGAACGCCCGTATGACAGCGTCCTGAACGAGGTCCTGGGTCTCTGCCAGGCTGCGCGCCCAGCCCGGTAGGCGTCCCCTAGCCCAACGTTTCAAGGGTGAAGGGACCGTTCCACCAGCAGGCTGACTGCTTCGTTTGTCGCCCCGCTTATACCGATCGAGTAATTCAATCGTGCTGGTGAGATCGGCGGCTTCCCCGCGATCGGCGCCGGGGCCGTCCTGGCTGGATGTCATCGAGTTCCCCTCTATCTAGGAAACGGGTGACGGGAATCGAACCGAACGGGGGGACAGTATCCCAGACCGGGTTTCGAGCGAATGTGCGCAATGGCTCAGGCGGCGCTGAGCATCGGACGAATGTCGAGGCCTTCGGGTACCGGCTCCGTCTGAGTGATGTGCCGCTCGTAGGTGCCTGCCGCATCGCGAATCGCCGTATTCACGCGCTCGGTCGGCTCGTACGTCAGTTGATCGAGCAGGCGAATTACGGGATGCAGTGGCTCGCCAAGGTTGGTGTCGATCACCAGGCCCAGCTCGTTGCGATTGGTGCGGACCAGCGATCCGAGCGGGAAGAACGTGATCGCATTCACGAACGTCTTCACCAGCGCCGTGTTCAGCTTCTCGCCAGCCAGCCGCGCCATGATCAGACACGCGCGCTCAGGTGGCGTCGGGTCCTGATAGGTCCTCGCGCCCGTGATCGCCTCGTAGATATCGGCGACCGACACGATCTGGCTCATCGGATGCGGAATGGCGTTGCCGAGATCGGGATAGCCGGTGCCCTTGACCCCACGGTGATGTTCGAGCGCGACGGTCGGCGTCAACGGATGCAGCCCGGATGTCTGCACGAGGATCTCGGCGCCCAGCGTCGTGTGTGACTCGATGGTCTTGCGTTCCTGCTTGTCCAGCGCACCGGCCTTCTTGACGATCTCGAGTGGAATCTGCGTCTTGCCGACGTCGTGCAGCAGCGCGGCCTCGACGAGAGCCGCCTGAATGCGTTCGTCCAGCCCGACGTGCTTTCCGAGCAGCAGGCTGAGGACGGACACGTTCACCGAATGGCAGTAGGTGAGGTTCTCGTACTGCTTGACGGCGAGGATCTGTCCGAGTGCGGCGTTGCTGCGCGCGACCTTGTGAATGAGCAGCTGCACCAGGTCACGCACGGTGACGACGTCGATCGGCTTGCCGGCGGCAGCGTCTTCGAATGTCTGTTGTGCTCTGAGAATCGATTCCGCGTAATCAGCATCCAGCGGCACCGTCGGCGCGTCGGGCCACTGCTGCGCGCGCCACCGCGTATCGAGCGGAATCAGCCGGCCGAGGCTGATGTGTGTGACGTTGCGCGCCGCGAGTTGCGTCGCCACGCTGTCGCCCGATCCGCTGAACTGCCACAGGAACTCGGCAACGGCGAGAAACTCCTCGAGCTCGACGCCGCGGGTGATGTGAATACTGTCCACGCCAAGCGCGGTGAGCTGATTGAGCAACTGCTGATTCGCCTGACCCTCGGTGCTCGTCGGCACGCTATCGAGGAAGACGTCGCCGCGAATCACGTCGATGCGAAGCACTTCGCTGTGCTGCAGGTGCGCATCGGTGACCTCGCCGATCTCCTTCAGCTTTTGTCGGATCATCGGATGGCCGGGCGGGTACGTTCCCGTCAATCGGCGGAGCGCGGCCAGGCCTTTGAGTACGGCAAGCGGATCGAACGGAGCAGCGAGCGGCGGCGTGCTCATTTGGCGCGGACCTCACGAGCTTTCAAGGCGACTTGCACCAGGCTGGGTTTCCAGAATCTGAAGCGAAGGGATTCGAGCGACTTCAGCACGTCGGCGAGCCCCTGGATCCTGGCCTGACCGGCGCGCTCGATGAGGCGGCCGGCCAGCTGCGGGTGTTTGAACACGAACTCGCGCGATCGCAGCAGCTCGCGCAACTGTGTCGCCATCGGCGCCGGCGGAAAATGCCAGAGAGCCTCTTCTGCGGCGGCGCGGCGATCTTCGCTGCCCTCGCGCAGCTGCCGCGCCACGTGAATGGCGGCGGTCGATGTGCCGAGGCGGGCGAGCGCGCGCAGCGCTTCGCGCGCGACTTGTGCGTCGGTGTGCTGCACCAGACGCGCGACGGCGGTTTCGTGTCCAGTACCGGCATGCCCAAGCACCCTGACGATTACGCGCGCCGCGGCGACGCCGCAGGAGTCGAGCTCGACGAGCAGCGCCTCGGCGACGGTCGGCGCCAGCTCGCACATCAGCGGTATGAAGGCGCGGGCTTTCACCTGATGCGCAGCCCGATCGATCAGCGCGACGAATCCGGGAACCAGCGACTCACCGAGTGCGCGGGTCAGGTCTTCGACGATCGCTCGGCCCTTGTGGTCGCGGTCGTGCAGGTCGGCGAGCGCCAGCAGCCGGCTCGGCGTGCAGAAATCGCTCAAGGCTTTGCCGATCGCCTCGGCGACGTCGGGTCGTCGTTCACGAAGTTCGTCGGCGAGCGCGGTGTATCCCTTGATCTCGGCAATCAGGTCGTGCCAGCGCGCTGCCTGCTCGAGTCCGAGCATCAGTTCGAGGGCGCGGCGCAGGAAGGCGTCCACCAGTGTCGGGTTTGGCTCGAGGCGCACCAACTGCGATACGGTTCGCAGCTGCGTGGCCAGCGCGTCGGTCTCGAGGATCCCCAGACGCACGGCGGTGACGACCGCGATGCTTTGCTCGTCCACTGAGAGGTCGAAGGCGGCAAACTCGGAGAAGTCGGTGCCGCGTTTTGCGTCCACGCGAATCAGGCCTTGCGCGTGACGGTCGATGCCTGACGATCGATCGGGCCCCTCGCCGCCGCGTTGCGCGCGGAGACGTTCGTCAATGAGCGGCTCGATGGCGGCGCGGCGATCGGGGGTGAGGTCGAGCCGGTTGAGCGCCGCCGAGAGGACTTCGGGTGCGGCTGTCTCGAGATCGAGTAGCAGACAGATCGACTCCGCCAGATCCATGTCGGGGAAGTCGCGCAGCACCTTGCCCTCGTCGCGGCCGTCCAGCAGCCCCGGCAAGACCGTCCGTTGGAGCAGGTTGTTCCGTCGATCGGGATCGAGCTTCAGCACGGCGCGCGCGAGGCGGCCGAACATCACCTGCGCGAGACGCGGATCGAGGGCCGAGAACAACAGCGTGACGTCGCTGAACTTCCGCTCGAGTGCCGTCTGCCGCGTGTCCACACCGGGAATCTCATCGTCGGTGAGACGGAGCAGCATGCTCGCGATGTCGGTGGGATCCTCGACGAGGACGACGAGATCGACGAGCGAGACGGACTCGAGTGACTGGCCCGGATCGAGCCGGACCCAGCCCTTGTCGGGTGGATATAGATAGCTGACCCGCGCGTCCTTCTGCGTGAACGCTTGGCGGCGTCGCCGTTCGTGGGCAAGGACGTCTTGCCTGGCGGGCGCTGGGTTGCCGAGGTCGAGCACCGCAGGCCGATGCGCCATGCCGACGGTAATCGCCGAGACACCATGCTCAATGAGTCGCTCGGCGAAGGTGAGGCCTTCACGTTCGAGGTCGTCGGCGGCGACAAGGTCGATGCAGAATCGCGACAGGTCGCGCGGCGTGACAGTGCGGTCGATGTCGAGATTGGCGATGCGCGCGCGGAACAGCCGTCGCGTCAGCTCATGTTCGATGACGGTGCCGGCGCCGATCGTCGTCTCGTCGACGATCAGGTCGTGCGGGGTGATGCGGAACGACAGCCGATCGCGATGCGGTAGCGCTTTCAGCGCGTCATGGCAAACGGTGATCGCCTCGATACAAATCGGGCTGGTCGCGGGGTAGGTGTGGAACTGCCGGATCGCGCGGGCGAGGAGCTTGAGGACGCTGTCGACCGTGATGCGTGTCCCGAGTGCAGCCGAGGAGTCCGCGGTCGCCGAGGCCGGGGCGACGGGAATCGGGCGAGCTGGAGACGCAGCGGTCCTCGTCGCGGGACCCTGGTGCTTCGTTTGTGCCGAGGAAGCGGCTCTGCTCGTGCGCACGGCTGTTCCCTTTATCGACCGACAATTCCGCGAACGACACTGGGTCGGGGTCTGACCCCGGGTCTGACCCGGGGTCAGACCCCGGGACAGAACACACGCGTCTCCAAGGGCTGAGACGGGTTTTTGGGCCTGATTCTTCATTTGGGGTCTGACCCGGGGTCTGACCCCGGGTCAGACCCCGGTGCCAGAATGAGCAAGAGGCCTATACTTTCAGTTCCGCCAACAGGAGGTTCACCCGTGAGGATTCCGCGTCGCGTGCCGCTTGCCGTACCACTCACCCTGGCGCTTGCCGCCACCGTAGGTCTGACCGTCGGCTCGGGCCAGCAGACGGTGCCCTTCCAGGGAGGCATCCCGGTCGCGCCGACCGGACTTGCCAAACGGCCGCTGCCGGACAAGCCCATCGAGTTCGATACCGGCGAGGGTCAACGCATCCGCGTCACGGTCATGACCAGGGACCTGAAGTTCCCGTGGGCGCTCGCGTTCACACCCGATGGCTCCATCCTCATCACCGAACGCACCGGCCAACTGCGCATCATGCGCAACGGTGTGCTCGATCCGAAGCCCATCCCGGGCGGACCGACCGGCTACTTCGCCGGTGAGTCGGGCCTGCCCGGTGCCGTGCACGGCTACATGGACGTGGCGCTCCATCCGAAATTTGCCGAGAACAAACTCCTCTATCTCTCGTACACGAAGCCGCTCGACGAGAAGCGCCGCACTGTCGCAATCGCGCGCGCGCGTTTCGACGGCAAGGCACTCACCGAGGTCAAAGACATCTTCGTCCTCGACGCCGCCGGCACGACGCGCATCGCCTTCGGCAAGGACGGCATGCTCTACGTCACGACAACGGGCGGCAATTCGAAGGATCCAAGCTTCCCGCAGAACCCCGGCGACCAGGGCGGCAAGGTCCTTCGCATCCGCGACGACGGAACGATTCCGCCCGACAATCCTTTCGCGGGAAAACCCGGCGCGAAGCCCGAGGTCTACACGCTCGGACATCGCAGCGCGCTCGGTCTCCGGATGCATCCCGGCACCGGCGAAATGTGGCTGAACGAGAACGGCCCCAACGGCGGCGACGAGATCAACATCCTCAAACCCGGCGCGAACTACGGGTGGCCACTCGTCAGCTACGGACGCACCTATCCGGGCCCATGGCAAGGTGAGCGTCCCGGTCATGCCGGTTTCGAACCGCCGCTCGTCTACTGGATGCCGTCGATTGCCGTGTCGGGCATGGAGTTCTACACCGGCGACAAGTTCCCGAAGTGGAAGGGCGACGTTTTCGTCGGCTCGCTGCGCACCGGTGAGATCCCCGGTACCGGACACATCGAGCGCATTCTCTTCAACGAGAAGATGCAGGAACTCCGGCGCGAGTCGCTGCTCACCGAACTGCACCAGCGCATTCGCGACATTCGGCAGGGACCGGACGGTCTGCTGTATGTGATCACCGACTCGGATCCCGGCGCGGTGATCCGCATCGAGCCAGTCGCGAGCCGGACCACGTCGAGCAAATAGCGCGCGACCCATGGACGTCCTGTTCGCCGGACGATTCACCGGGATTCCACGCGAGGCGTTCACCTTCTTCGAGGGGCTCGCCTCGCATAACAGCCGCGAATGGTTCCAGGCGAATAAGGACATGTACGAGCGCGCGTGCCGCAGACCGATGCAGAGTCTGCTCGCCGAGTTGGCACCGACCTACGGCGCGGGTACGCTGACGCGGATCAACCGCGACATGCGATTCGCGCGCGGCCAGGCGCCGTATAAAACCTTCATCGCGTCAGGCATTGGCGGCAGGTACTGGGTCTCGTTGTCGAAAGACGGTCTCTACATCGGCTCGGGCATCTACATGCCGGACGGCCCAACGTTGCGACGCCTTCGCGGGGCGATCGCCGACGATGCCTCGGGCCGGAAGATCGCTGCGATTGTCTCTGGCCTCCGCCGCAAGAAGTACACCGTGGGCACGCACGAGACGACGGCAACAGCGCCGCGCGGATATGACGCGGATCATCCGCGGATCGAGTTGTTATGCATGAAGGACCTGCACGCGGGAAAGCAGTTGCCGCCGTCCGCGCTGTCCACGCGAAAAGCCCTCGACCGTGTCGTTGGTGTCATGGCTGACGTGAAACCGCTGAGCGACTGGCTGCAGCGTCACGTCTCGTCATAACATCGCAGCATGATCACCACCCGCACGTTCGCGATCGGTGCCGCCATGGTCCTTGGAGTGACCGCCGCGGCCAGCGGTCACCATTCGTTCGCCGCCTATTACTTCGAAGACCAGTCGATGCACATCGAAGGCGAGATTGTCGAGGTGCAGTTCAAGGCGCCGCACACCTGGGTGCACGTCAACACGCGCGATTCGTCCGGTGGCGAGAAGCGCTACGCCGCCGAATGGGCGAATCCAAGCCGGCTCGAGCGTGACGGGATGACGAAGGACACATTGAAGGTGGCTGACGTCGTGCGGATCTGGGGCAGCCCGTCGCGCGATCCGAATGACGGCCGCATTCATTTGAAGCGCATCGTACGTCCGAGCGATGGGTGGGAGTGGCGGTCGCAGCGCAGGTGAGGTCTACGGACAGTAGTCGAGCCGCAATCGGGTATTCACCGGATTCTTTCTCCTCCAACGCCCGCCGATACTGAGCGGTGCGCGTGGTGATGCTCCCCCCACCACGCCAAGGAGAAAGCCATGACGAACGTCGTCCAGGTCGCCGACACGCTCGCGTCCGCGCTACCAGTCTCCAGTGAATCGACCACCGGACTCCTTCGGGAGCTGGTCTCGCATCTGCGTGAGAAGCGCACCGAGCTGCGCGAAGATTGGGCGCGGCGCATCACCGAGTCGGGCCTGCTGACGGCGATGACGCGCGAAGAGATTTTCGCGGAAGCCACACGCGTCTACGACAACTACGTCGACGCGCTCGAGACCGGCAGCGTCGAGGCCCTCCAGGCCTACGCGCGCGATCTCTCCGAACGCATCATCCCCCGCGGCGTTGAAACGCAGGAAGTCGTCGGCATCGTGCTGCTGCTCCGCGACGTGCTCGCACGATCGCTCTTCAAGAAGTATCAGCGCGACTTTGATCTGTTGAACAAGGTGCTCGACGCCTACGAGCCGGCCGCCAACCGCATTGCCAACACTGTGGCCGTCGGTTTCGTGCAGGAGCGCGAGCGCATCATTCGTCAGCAGCAGGAAGCGATTCGTGAGCTCTCCACGCCAGTGCTACGCGTCCGCGAGCGACTGCTGATTCTGCCGATCATCGGCCTCATTGATCCGCAGCGTGCGCGTCAGCTCACCGAGCAACTGTTGCGCGGTATTCGCGAGAACCGCGGCAAGGTCGCGGTCATGGATATCACCGGTGTCCCGGCGATCGATTCGGCGATTGCCAACCGTCTGGTGCAGACCGTCGAAGCCGCGCGTCTGCTCGGCGCGACCGTCATCGTCACCGGCCTCTCACCCGAAATTGCTCAAACGCTCGTCACGATCGGCGTTGATTTGAGCAAGATGAACACCGTCGGCGACCTCCAGGGCGGCATTGAGCTTGCAGAGCGCGTGCTCGGCTACAAGGTCGTCCTTGTCGAAGAGGGAACTCCTCGCAGTCGCTGATCTGTACAACCGCACAGCCCTGAACGGTTTGCGGTGGGGACCGGTGCGCCGCCGCGTGGCGACACGTGTCGTCCGCTGGTATTCGCCTTACCCGCCCTGGGAGAAGTATGGCCGTTCCGATTCTCAAACAGAGTCACACGCTGATCGCCAGTATCCAATCGGCGTTGAGTGATCGCGACCTGTTGCAGCTCCGTGACGACCTTGCCGACCTCGTGGGCCGCCACCGCGCTCGCGGTGTGATCGTCGACGTTACCGCGCTCGACGTACTCGACTCGTTCGCGACGCGCACGCTTCGCGGCATTGCCTACACCACGAAATTGCGGGGGGCCGAAACGGTGATCGTCGGGATCCAGCCGGAAGTGGCCCTGGCCATGGTGCAGCTCGGGCTCACGCTCGAAGGCGTCCCGACGGCGCTCGATCTCGAAGAGGGCCTCGCCTTCCTCGACGGGCGGGCAGAGACCGCCGACGATGAGTGAGCTGCACGTCGGCAACGTCGTGCGCGTACGCATTCAGTCGTCCGCCGACATCGTCACGGCGCGGCAGGAGGGGCGGAGCATGGCCTCCACTCTCGGCTTCACAAATACGACCCTGACCATCATCGCTACCGCCATCTCCGAGGTCGCCCGCAACATTGTCGAGTACGCGAAAGAAGGCGAGATCAGCATCGCTCCGGTTGGCAACGGGGTGGTACGTGGACTGCAGATCGTCGCGCGCGATCAAGGCCCGGGCATCGTTGATCTCGAGACGGCGATGCGCGACGGCTACTCGACGAGCAAGAGTCTGGGCATGGGATTGCCCGGAGCTAAGCGCCTGATGGATTCGTTCGAGATTTCATCGGCGATCGGCGAAGGCACGACGATCACGATGACCAAGTGGATCGGGTAGTGCGCATCAGTTGGGGGGTAGCCGAAGCGCCGATGGTGGCTGGCACCGAGTCGGGAGATTCCCACATCGTAAGGCAGTTGCCCGAGGGTGTGCTGGCAGCGGTGATCGACGGCGTCGGCCACGGTAACGAGGCGGCAGATGCGGCCCGTATTGCCGGCCGCACGCTGACGTCGTCACCGCATGAAGACACGGTCTCGCTGGTGTGGCGCTGCCATGAGGCGTTGAAGGAGACCCGCGGCGTCGTCATGACGCTGTTGTTCTTCTCACTGAGTGGCGCGATGACGTGGGTGGGTGTGGGCAACGTCGAAGGCGTGATTTTTCGCTGCGACGCGAGCGGGCGCACGCGTGCCAATCATGTCGTCTTACGCGGCGGCGTAATCGGTCATCGTCTTCCCCCGCTGCGCGCCGAGAGCCTGACGCTGCTTCCACACGACACGGTCATTCTGGCAACTGATGGGATCCGGCCAGAGTTCTCCGATGAGTTCGTACCCCGTGATGAGCCACAGGCGATTGCCGATCAGATCCTGACGCGTTATCGAAAGGGCACCGATGACGCGCTGGTCCTGGTCGTGCGCTGTCTGGGAGACCAATCGTGACGATGACGTTTGACGCCACCGAGCTCGACACCCGCTATCGCGACATGTTAGGCGAGTATCTCGCGCACCCCGACGAGGCCTTGCTCGAGCGTGCCTACGGCCTCGGCCGGGAGGCGCTGGCCAGCGGCCGGGGTGTGCTCGACATGGCGACGATGCACTCGCAGGCGATGGCACC
Source organism: Vicinamibacterales bacterium (assembly GCA_036742665.1). Lineage (GTDB taxonomy): Bacteria > Acidobacteriota > Vicinamibacteria > Vicinamibacterales > UBA2999 > Gp6-AA40. The sequence continues at coordinate 21,913 of DAINQP010000008.1, forward strand.
GGTGCTGGCCTCGAGCGACGGTGATCGCCTGCAGCTAGCCGAGGCGCTCGAGCGGTTCTTCATAGAAACCATCTCACCCTTCGAAATCGCACATCGCAGCTTCCGCGATGCCAACCTCGTGTTGCATCGGCTCAATGACGTTCTCGAAAACCAGGCCAAGCGCATCGCCTACGCGCTCCATGCGGAGGCGTCTCAGCTCGTCGCATCTGTGCATCTTGCGCTGGCGGATGTGGCCACACGTCTGCCGGCGGAGCAGGTGAAGGAGATTCAGTCCGTGCGGGGCATGCTCGATCAGGTCGAGGACCGCATACGGCGCATCTCGCACGAGTTGCGTCCAACCATCCTCGACGACATGGGCCTGCTGCAGGCAATCGAATTCCTCGCCGACGGGATCTCACAGCGGTGGGGCATTCCAGTGACCGTGCGCGGGGGCGTCGCAGGCAGTTTGCCGCTGCCGGTCGAAACCACGCTCTACCGCGCCGCGCAGGAAGGTCTCACCAACGTAGCGCGCCATTCGCAAGCGACGTGCGCCGAAGTGTCGCTGTGCCAATCACCGCATCTCATCACGTGCTCGGTCCGCGACGACGGAAAGGGCTGTGATCCGACGGTCGTCGTGACGTCCACGAACGGAAGGCGCGGTCTTGGTCTCGTGGAGATCCGCGAGCGGGCCGCTGCGCTCGGCGGCACCCTGCGGCTGGTCCCGCGGCTCGAGCAGGGCATGGACCTCATCGTCGAAATTCCTCTGGAGGTATCAACATGGGCCTGAGGGTCCTGCTGGCCGACGATCATCCGGTGTTTCGTCAAGGACTGCGCGCACTGCTCGAACGGGAAAAGTTCGATGTCGTGGGCGAAGCATCGGATGGACTGGAGGCGATTGCCGCGGCGGAGCGTCTGCAGCCACAGATTGTCGTGATCGATCTGGCGATGCCTGCTCTGAACGGGATCGATGCTGCCCGCGAGATCGTGAAGCGTGTGCCGCGTGCCAAGGCAGTGCTCCTGACGATGCATACGGAGGAGCACCACGTGCTCGAGGCGCTGCGTGCCGGCGTCAAGGCTTGCGTCTCGAAGAGTCAGGCCGCCGAGCATCTGCTGCAGGCCATCAAGGACGTCTCGGCGGGTGGCGTGTACCTGAGCCCGCACATCTCCGGCGCAGTCGTTCAGGCCTATCTGGCGAAGACCGAGTTGCCGTACGACCCGCTGACTCCACGTGAGCGCCAGGTCCTGCAACTGATCGCTGAAGGGAAGACGACGAAGGAGGCGGCCGCGGTGCTCGACGTCAGCGTCAAAACCGCCGAGACGCATCGCACGAATCTCATGGAAAAGCTCGATATCCATTCCACTGCTGGACTCGTGCGGTACGCGATCCGGCGCGGTCTCCTTCAGCCGTAGACCGCAGAACGAAGAGGTCCGGTCTACGACCCGCCTGAATCCGTAAAAGTTCTGGGTCAACTCCCGCGATTACCCGAGTGATCTGCGATACGCGGCACGCCACGATACGGTATGAGCGTTGGGCCCGTCCCTATCAGACCGCTGTGCCCGTTGCCCGACATGACCCGTCCGCTGGTGTTGGTCGGACACAGCGCGGCGATGCGCCGGATCGCCAACGAGATCAGCGAAGCCGCCGCGTTGAACGCCACCGTATTGATTACCGGTGAGAGCGGCGTTGGCCGCCGGCTGATCGCGCGCACCATTCACGATCGCAGCGCTCGGCAGAACGGTCCGTTCATCTCGGTGAACTGCGTGTGTCTTCCCGATGCACGGCTCGAGTCTGAACTATTTGGGCTGGCGGAGACCACGTCACCAGGTCGTGAACCATATGGCTTACGCGGTCGGCTCGAAGCGGCCGACGGCGGAACGATCGTGCTGCATGGCGTCGGCTATCTGAGCTGGCGTCTACAGGGTCGGCTGCATCGGTTCGTGGACACACGCATGGTGCAGCGCATCGGATCGTTGAAGTCGACCCCGTCGGACGTACGGCTGATCGCGACCATGCAAAGCAGCCTGGTGCATACGGTGCGCAATCGAGTGTTTCGCGACGATCTCTTCTCACGGATCACGGTGTTCCATATCGAGGTGCCGCCGTTGCGCGAGCGCTGTGACGATGTGCCGGCGCTGTTTCGCTATTTCATGTGCGTGCAATCGGCGCGGCTTGGGCGACCGGTTGCCGAGCTGACGTCCGACGCGCAGAGTTGCCTCACTGAGTACGACTGGCCCGGCAACGTGCGCGAAGTCAAGGAACTCGCCGAGCGGCTCGCCGATACGACGACCTCCGATCGGCTCGGCGTTGACGATCTTCCGCCAGCGCTTCTTCGTCGCTCGATGTCGCGCACCATGGCGCGCTGGAATGCGAAGCCCTCAGTTGCGGACGGGCCCTTCAGCGCGGTCGACCACGATCACATTGATCGGGGTCATGAGGGACACGAGCCTGAGACCTAATTGCTCCTGAATAGCCGCAATCACTGATGCCGCGCCATCAGATGTCGTGGTGGGAAAGAGCGCGTTCGCGTTCCAGGTCAGGTTCACGTCGAGCATCCTGCTGACGCCGGTCCCATCGATCACCATAGCGTCTTTCCGTCGCCGACGTCAGTTCGGCGGCGAGCGCGGCCGAAGCCGTGGCTTCATCGCCAGCTCTTGTTCATCAGAAGCTGAGTCGCTTCCATTACAATTGGGCTCATGTCCGATAAAGATCAGCTGTTTGCCGACGCACGGGTCCGCAACGAGGGCTTCACGTTCGGCAAGGATACGGCGGCGGTCTTCGACGATATGCTCGACCGTTCGGTACCTTTCTACGCTGAGATTCAGCGCATGATCGGCGAGCTGGCGGCTGACTTTGCCGTAGACGGCACCAGCGTCTACGACCTCGGGTGTTCCACCGCGAACACCTTTCTTGCGGTCGGTGCGATGCTGCGCCCCGAGGTCGACATTCGCTTTGTCGGGTTGGATTCGTCGCAGGACATGCTCGGCAAGGCCGACCAGAAGCTGGCCGCGACGCGATTCCCCTGGCCCTATGCCCTCACGCATCACGATCTCAACGATGGGCTGCACATCGAGAACGCGTCAGTCGCGCTGATGGTGCTCACGCTGCAGTTCGTCCGGCCGCTCAATCGCGAAGGGCTGGTCTCGAGTGTGTACCGCGGGCTCAACCACAACGGCTGCTTCCTTCTCGTGGAGAAGGTCCTCGGCGAGCATTCCACGTTCAACCGGCTGTTCATCAACCACTACTACGAGATGAAACGTCGTAAGGGCTACAGCGATCTGGAAATCGCGCAGAAGCGCGAGGCGCTGGAGAACGTCCTCATTCCGTACCGCCTCGAGGAGAATAAACGGCTGCTCCGTCATGTCGGATTCCAGCACGTTGACGTCTTTTTCAAGTGGTACAACTTCTGCGGCATCATTGCTATCAAGTGAAACCATCCACGTGCGCGCCCGCCGACGCGGCAAAGCCGCTTTGGCGGGGCAGGCTGCGGCCGCGCGCATCGGTCATGTCATCTTCCGCGTTCGCGACGCGCTGTTCCCGATCGTTCTGCTGACGGTCGCGTTCGGTACGCGTCCTCGTCTCGCCGGCGGCTCGATCGCCACTGACCATCTCATGGACGCGATTGGCATCGGCCTGGCGCTGCTCGGCGAGTCGCTGCGTGTGCTGGTGATCGGCCTCGTCTACATCACCCGCGGCGGGCAGAACCGTCAGGTGTGGGCCAACTCGCTGGTCGATACCGGCATGTTTGCGCACAGTCGCAACCCCCTCTATCTGGCTAACCTGCTCCTGTTTCTCGGACTCTCGATCGTGCACAACGGCTGGGCGATGTATCTGATTGTCGTCCCATTCTTCGTCTTCACCTATCTATGCATCGTGGCGGCAGAGGAGCAGTACCTGTACGCACGGTTTGGTGAGACCTACACCGATTACTGCCGTCGGGTACCGAGATGGCTGCCATCGCTACAAGGCCTGTCCGGTACACTGCGAACCACCGAGTTTGATTGGATGAAGGTGCTTCGCAAGGAATACGGAACACCGTTCGCCTGGACCACTGGCGCGTTGATGCTGCTGGTGTGGGAGCACTACGGTGCCGTAGGGGCGCCGCCACTCGGACGAGGCGAGCTCGCGGCGATTATGGCGATCTGGATCGTCCTCGCTGTCGCGTATCTGGTCGTGAGGACGTTGAAGCTAAGCGGCCGGCTGGGAACGGCATAAACGAGTGCTCAAAGCGCAATGCTCAACGATCCACGTTGAGCATTGACCCTTGTGCATTGAGCAGTGAACATCTGGAGACCATGTACACCGCGACAGCACGCGTCATCCTCCCGACGACGATCACCGGATCGATTCCGCGTCCGAGCTGGTACACCGAGAACGTCGGTGCGCGGCCGTTTCGTGATGCGCTCGCTGACGCGCGATTTCGCGAGCAATACACCGACGCTGTTGGCGCTCACCTCAAAGATCAGGAGCGCTCTGGACTCGACATCGTCACCGACGGCGACGCCCGGCTCGATGCCGACGTCGGTGGCATGAGCTGGTTTCAATATCCGGCGCGTCGCTTCAAGGGTGTTGCCGGACACGACTATTACAAGACGCGCAAGGGCTACGGCGGTACCGCGAAGGGCGACATCCTGTTCGAGGTGATGGAGAGCCGCGTCATGCCGCGGTGCGTGGGCGCGATCGCGCGCGGTCCGCTCCACTACACCGCCACTTGGAAGCTTGCTCAGGGACTCACGACGCGTCCGGTGAAGTTCGGAACGATCACGCCGGAACTGATCGGCACCTCCATCGGCAACGATCACTACGCCAACCAGGAAGATCTGCTCGCGGACATCAGCAAGGCGATGCGCGAGGAGTTGCTCGAACTGGCCGGCGCAGGATGTCCGGTTGTCCAGATGGAGGAACCGAACATCCACCTGATTGGGATTCAGCGCGGCGGTACTGGCACTGGTCTCGGCGTGGACTTCTTCGTGAAGATCTTCAACGACACCGTCAGCGGCCTTCGCGACAAGACTGAGGTATGGTGCCACACCTGCTGGGGCAACCCCGCACAGCAGCGACTGTTCGCCACGAATCAGTCATACAAGGACGCGCTGCCGCATCTGAACAAACTCGACGTGGACGTGATCACGTTCGAGTGCTGCACCAGCGACGGCATGGACCTGGAGCTGATTGGCCGCGAGATTACCGACAAGAAGGTCGCGATCGGTGTGGTCAATCACCGTGACCTGCAGGTTGAGCGTCCCGAGCAGGTGGCCGATCTCATTCGGCGCGCCCTCAAGCACATTCCTGCCGAGCGACTGATTCTGTCGAGCGACTGTGGATTCGGCCGCGAAGGCATGAGCCGCCGCATCGCGTTTTTCAAGATGGTCTCGATTGTCCGCGGCACGAACATCGTGCGCCGCGAGCTGGGACTACCTGAAGCCCCCTGTCTCGCCGCGGACGGACGCTACGCCATCGCCGACGTCATCGAATAACTGGTTGGTGGCCGGTTGTTGGTGGATGGTGGTTGGATGCAGCCACGACCACTAACCACCAACCACTAACCGTCAGTTCACCAGCACTAGCCCGTCACTCGCCGATTCCCAGATCGACGATAGCTTGTATTCGTTCTCGTGCCGTACGAACGTCAGCGACGGTCGGTTGCCAGCAGGATCGTGGCCGGTTGAAGGCACGGTTCCGACGAACGCGCCAACCTTGTCGCCGCGAATCAGGTACACGGACGAAGCCGTGTTGTCGCGGGTAATGGTGTAGTTGCCGGCTGGCAGCGTGCGGCCGTTCACCACGAACGAGAACGGCACCTTCACTTCCAGCGTGTCCTGCGCCAGCGCGCGGCCCGCAGTGGCGGCCAGGCACATCAGTGCACCGAGCCCAATCATCAGAAGCCTTCGCATACATCCTCCTTGGCGCCGAAGCGCCCAAGCGCCCTACGCTGCTAAATAGGACGAGCGCGAGTCTGAGGAGACCGTGACGACCGGATGAAGAATCGATGACGGTCGGCGTAGGGCGCGCCTTCCGGACGGGCGATCTACGGCAGTCTGACTGTAAACGTCGATCCTTCGCCGACGCGGCTCTGCACCGCGATCGTGCCTTCATGGCGATCGACGATCCACTTCACGAGACTGAGGCCTACGCCGGCGCCGTCGTTGCCTGACGAGCGCGCGGGGTCGGCCTGAAAGAAGCGTTCGAAGACGTGCGGGGTGATGTCGGGAGGCATGCCGATGCCGTTGTCGCGCACGTCGATGCGTGCACGCCCGGCTTCATGTGACACGCGCAGCACGACCTTGCCACCTTCGCGTGTGAATTTGATCGCGTTGTCGAGCAGATTGAGGAGGAGCCGCTGCAACCAGCCGGCGTCGCCGTTCACCAGCACGGTACCGTTGCGTTCACAGCGCAAATCGATCGTCCGTGCCTGCGCCACCGGCTCCAGTTGCTCGACGAGGGATGCCGCCAGCTCGCCGACATCGACAGGCGCAAAGCTGAGGCGGATCTGCCCCGACTCGGCGCGGGCGAGCGTGAGGATCTGATCGATGAGACGCGCGAGGCGATCGAGCTCTTCGATCTGGCTGGCCAACGTCGTCCGCTCGGCGGCGTCACGGGCCGAGCGACGCAGCGACAGTTCGATCTCGCCACGCAGCGCCGCGAGCGGCGTGCGCAGCTCGTGGGCGAGCGCCGCGCTGAACTGCCGCATTTCGCCGACCGAGTGCTCGAGCCGTGCCAGGGTGTCGTTGAACGCGGTTGCCACGTCGTCGAGCTCGTCGTGCACGCCGCGCGTGGGCACGCGACGCTCCAGCGTGCGCACGTCGATCTCTCGTGCTGCGCCGGCCAGAACGGTGAGCGGCCGAAGCGCAAAACCGGCAAGCCACCATGACGCGGCGGCCGACACGAGGAGTGCGGGAGGTAGCAGCCACAGCAGCAGGTCACGATAACGGCTCAACGCGTTGTCCATGGTGTTGAGCGACACACCGACCTGCACGAGATACTCGCGTCCGAGCCGATCGCGGATTGCACTGTTGGAGATGCGGATGCGCCCGTACCGCGTGGAGACGTCAATCGGCTGCAGATGGGCGCGATTGGCGCGCACCTGCTCCGGTGGGAGGTGCAATCCCATTGGAGCAAAGCCGTCGGACAGGAACAGCAGTCGGCCGCTTGCGACGTCATAGATGCGCATGTAGCGCGTGGCTTCCTGGACGAAAGCCGCCTGCGCGCCGTCGGCGCGATTGTGTTCGACGGTGGGGAGGTCGCTCTCGAATCGCAGATAGCCGTGCAGCCCGTCGGTCAACTCCATCAGCCGCATGGTGACGTCGGCATCGAGCAGCCGCCCGAGTACCCCGTACGACACGACGCTCAGCACGCTGAGCAGCAGCCCGCACACCAACGCAGAGAAGACCGCGAGGCGTGCGCGCAGCGGGAGCGTCACGTCAACATGCTACGACGGCGTGTCGGTGAGCATGTAGCCGACGCCCCGGACGGTGTGTATCAGCTGCACGCCATACCCGCGGTCGATCTTGTTGCGCAGCGAGTTGATGTGCACTTCCACGACGTTGCTGATGCTGTCGAAGTGGATGTCCCAGACGTGCTCGATGATAAGCGATCGGGTCAGCGGCCGGTCGGTGTTGCGCATCAGGAATTCAAGTAGCGCGTACTCTTTCGGCTTGAGCTCGATCAGCGCTCCGGCGCGGCGCACGAGACGACGGACGGTGTCCATCTCGAGGTCAGCCACGCGCAACACGCTTTCCCGCGGTGCGCCACGACGCAGCAACGCGCGGAGGCGCGCCGAGAGTTCGGCCAGCGCGAATGGCTTGGCCATGTAGTCGTCGGCCCCGGCGTCGAGTCCCGCGACGCGTTCGTCCAGCGAGTCCTTGGCCGTGAGGATGAGTACCGGCAGCTCCGCCTTTCGCGAACGGATATCGCGCAGCACCTGGAAACCCGATCGGCCCGGCAGCATCAGGTCGAGAACGACCGCATCGTAATCCACCGTGCGCGCTTGTTCGCCGGCGCCGCTGCCTTCGTGCAGCACATCCACAGCGTATCCCTCCTGCTGCAGACCGGTTTGAATGAAGCTGGCGACCTTCCGATCGTCCTCAATCACCATGACACGCATGCGCGTCCTCCGCCTCTTTCTGAAGAGCCTACTCCCATCTCATTGGACGTCAACGTGCCGATCTCCGCATTAACGAGACTTAATGTCCGGCTCACGTCCGGCTCACCTGCCCCACGTCGAATCGAATCAGAGTGTCGGGAGTGATGAGAGGAGTCTGACAATGCGTTACATCATAGGAACACTTGTGCTGGTCGTTGCGTTGGCGGTGGCAGGCGGCAGTGCATTCGCCGCGGCGAAGGCCGCCCCAGCTAACAGCGCACCGCAGGCATCGTCGTCAGCCAAGAAGAGCACGCCCGCCAGCCATACCGTCAAAGGCACCGTGAAATCGCTGGACAACTCGTCGCTGGTGTTGTCGCACAAGGGCGGCGACATGACGTTCGTGGTGGACAACAGCACCGCGAAGACAGGAACGCCGGCTGTCGGTTCGGAGGTGTCGGTCAAGTATCACACTGAAGGAAAGACCAATATGGCCACGGCCATTACGGCACAGCCGGCCAAGCAGCAAGCGTCGGCGAAGCCGGCCGCTGCGAAGAAGACCACGAAGTAGTGCGCTGGCGGTGCGCAGTGCTGGCTCTGCTCGTTGCTGCCCTCGTCTCAAGCGGGGCCGGCGCCGTTGCGACCGGGCGGATCGCGCCGAGCACCGATACGGTGGTGTTGCGCGGCCACCCGCAGATCGTGCGCATCTACGGAGACAGGAGCGGGAAGCCAGTCATCGTGTCGAGCGGTGACGGCGGCTGGATTCACCTGGCGCCGCACGTGGCTGAAACACTGGCCGCGCGCGGCTACTTCGTCGTCGGCTTCAACGTGAAGGCTTATCTCGAGAGCTTCACGAACGTCACGCAGACATTGCACGTCGATGAGGTGCCGCGGGATTACTCATCGCTCGTGGAGTACTCAGCACGTGGCTCAGCGGTGCGACCGATCCTGATTGGCGTGTCGGAGGGCGCCGGGCTGTCCGTGCTCGCGGCGGTGGATCCCGAAATGCAACGGCGTATCGCGGGCGTTGTCGCGCTGGGACTGCCCGATCGAAACGAGTTGGGATGGCGATGGAAGGATTCGGTGATCTACCTGACCCACGACGTGCCGAACGAACCGACGTTCAGGGCGAGCGCCCTCGTCGGCAAACTGACTCCCGTGCCGCTGGCAGCGATCCACTCGACCAGCGACGAATTCGTCCCCGGAAAAGACGTGCGGAAGCTGATGGCGCAGGCGAGCAATCCGAAGCGGTTGTGGATGGTGACGGCCTCCGACCATCGGTTCAGCGGGAACGTTCCCGAATTCGATCGTCGGCTCCTGGAGTCGATCGAATGGGTGAGGCAGAACCAACCGGGAGGGTAAGCGTTGACTCGATCCGCCGGGTACTGCCGGCAGCCCTCGCACTGGTTCTGTTCATCGCCGCACTCGAGGTGCTGCGCCGCGAGCTGCACAGCGTCAGCTGGCACGCGCTGTCGGCTCGCGCGCTCGGCACGCCGCCGTGGCTGATCATCACGGCATTTCTGCTCACCGCCCTCAACTACCTCGTCCTGTCCGGCTACGACTTCATCGCGGTCGCATCAATCGGACGACGTCTGCCGTTGGTGCGAGTGGCAGTCACCTCATTTCTCGCCTACGCGATTGCCAATAGCGTCGGGTTCGCGATGTTGTCCGGTGCCTCAGTGCGGTATCGCTTCTATTCGCGCTGGGGAATCACCGGTCAGCAGTTCTCGCGCATCGTCATCTCGTACTCGGTGACCTTCTGGCTCGGGCTGCTCGCGCTCGGCGGTCTCAGTCTCGTGTTCAGCCCGCTGCTCGCCGACGTCGCGTACCCGCGCACGGTGACGATAGTGGGCGTCGCGCTGCTGTCGGTCAGCATTGCCTACGTCGTCGCGGCGGCGGTTCGCAGGCGGCCGATCAGCGTGAGGGGATTTCAACTGCCGCTGCCGCCGGTACGCCTGGCGATGTTGCAGTTGCTCCTTTCGTCACTGGATTGGGCGCTCGCCGGCGCGGTGCTCTACGTCCTGCTGCCGCGAGGTGCCGCACCGTTTCCTGTCGTGCTGAGCGCGTTCGTCGCAGCGCAGATTCTCGGACTCGCCGCGCACGTGCCCGGTGGCGTCGGCATCTTCGAAGGCGTCGTCGTGCTGCTGCTGAAGCCGTACATGACTTCGGTCCAGCTGGCACCAGCGCTCGTCGCCTACAGGGTCATCTACTACGTTGCGCCACTGTCGATCGCGCTCATCATCCTGGCCGGCGCCGAGATCAGCGAGCGACGCCATCATGCCGCCCGCCTGACGCGCGCCATCGCGCGCGTGGCGCAGCGGCTCACGCCGCGGATTCTCGCTACGCTGACGTTTGTCGCCGGTGTTGTGCTGCTGTTCTCCGGTGCGACGCCAGCGGCGGCGCACCGACTCGCGTTGCTGGATCAATTCGTTCCTCTTGGCGTGATCGAAACATCGCACATCCTGGGCAGCGTGGTCGGTGCGCTGCTGCTGCTCCTGTCGCACGGGCTGACGAGACGGCTCGACGCGGCGTACTACTTGACTACCGTCGCCATCGCCGCCGGTATCGTCGCGTCGCTCCTGAAGGGCATGGACTACGAGGAGGCCATCGTGCTTGGCCTCCTGTTCGTCATGCTGCGCCGAGCGCGACCCATGTTCGATCGCCAGGCGGCGCTGCTTGCGCCGCGCTTTTCGCCGGCGTGGATGGCAGCGGTTGTCGCCGCACTGGCCGCATCAGTGTGGCTCGGGCTGTTCGCGTTCCAGCACGTGGAATACTCGAACGATCTCTGGTGGCAGTTCGCGCTGGACGGCGAGGCGTCTCGATCGCTGCGCGGCGCCGTAGCCGCAGCAACCCTCGTCTTGCTCGTGGCCGTCGCTCGTCTCGTCGGCCACGCGCCCCATGAAGTCGATCCGCCGTCAGATCGCGATCTCGCCGACGCCGGCGCGATCATCGCGCACCAGCCAGCGGCATATCCCAACTTGATCTACCTGCGCGACAAGGCGCTGCTGTTCGACGAGGCACGCGACGGATTCGTGATGTATGCGGTGAAGCGACGCACTTGGATCGCGCTGGGGGATCCGATTGGACCCTCGTCTCGGGTCGGGGAGTTGATTCGGCTGTTCATCGAACGCTGCGACGACTTCGGTGGCACAGCGGTCTTTTACGAAGTCGGCAGGCAGCACCTGCATCGCTATGCGGACTTCGGACTCGCGTTCGTGAAGCTCGGGGAGGAGGCGCGCGTCGATCTCACTCAATTTTCCCTCGAGGGTCCGCCCGGCGCGCGATTCCGTCAAGTCCTTCGCCGGCTGGCCAAAGACGGCGGCACGTTCCGCGTGATTCCCGCCGCGGAGGTGCATGCGGTGATGAGCCGCCTGCGTGAGGTGTCCGACGACTGGCTCGCCCAGAAGACCGGCGCCGAGAAAGGGTTCTCGGTCGGATTCTTCGATCCGGTATATCTCGAGCGGTTCCCCGTGGCGGTCATCGAACGCGACAATCGCATTGTTGCCTTTGCCAACGTCTGGCCGGGCCCTGACCGATACGAACTATCGATCGATTTGATGCGCTATCACCACGATGCGCCAACCAGCGTCATGGAAGCGCTCATTGTGCACTTGCTGGCCTGGGGGCACGAGCAGGGCTATCACTGGTTCGCGCTCGGCATGGCGCCGATGTCGGGCTCGGAACGATCGCCGGTGGCGCCGCTCCGCGCTCGCGCCGGGAACTTCCTCTACGAGCATGGTGGATTTCTCTTCAATTTCCGCGGCTTGCGCGCCTACAAGGAGAAGTTCAACCCGGTCTGGGAGCCGCACTATCTCGTGTACCCGGGCGCGTTGAAGCTGCCGGGCATCGTCGCCGACGTGTCAGCGCTCGTCGCCGGCGGCTACGGTCGCATCTTTCACAAGTAAACGTCAGGCACCTCGATGCGGCCCGTGTGACCGCGTTCCGGCGGGATTACACTACAGCGCCGTGTACGCGAAACCGTCTGTGCCGTGGTGCGTCCTCATCGTCGACGATGACCCCGAATTGCGGGATGTATTAGGGAAGATGCTGGTCAACGCCGGGTATCTCGTCGAGCAGGCGACCGACGGTCCTGAGGCCCTCGAGCGGCTGGCGGTTGGCGAGTTCGATGCCGTGCTGCTGGACATCAATCTGCCCAGCATGAATGGCCTCGACGTGCTCGCGCAGATCCGCGGGATGCTTCGTCCGCCGCTGGTCGTCGTGATGACGGGCGATGACACGCCGGAGCCGATGATCGAGGCGGTGCGCTTGCAGGCTTATCGTTTTCTGCGCAAGCCCTTTCCGCTGCGGATGATCGTCGAGGCCATGGACGATGCGATGGCAACGGCGCCGAGAGCGGGTCTGCCGATTGAGGTCGTGTCGGCGCGTCCGGAATGGCTCGAGATTATCGCGCCATGCGCGCTCGAAATGGCCGATCGGCTGCAGTCGTTCATCATGCATCTCGAAGCCGACCTGCCAGAACCCGTGCGCGAGTCAATGGCGCAGGCGTTCCACGAGCTGCTGACGAACGCGATCGAATGGGGGGGCCAGCTCGATCCGGAGCGGAAGGTCCGGATCTCCTGCGTGCGCGCCAAGCGTGTGCGCATCTATCGCATCGCGGATCCCGGCGCCGGCTTCGCGATCAACCAATTGGCGCACGCGGCCATCTCGAATCCGGCCGGCGATCCGCTGCAACACGAGATCGAGCGGGAGAAGCAGGGCCTTCGCCCCGGCGGCCTGGGGCTGATGATGACGCGTTCCCTCGTTGACGAGCTGATCTACAACGAAGCCCACAACGAGGTCATCTTTATTAAGTACCTCGATTGAGCCCATCTTCGAACTGACAGCTGTGGGTCGGGTCCTGTTCTTCGGACCCGCCATCTACTGGGCTGACGAACTCACGGCGTTCCCGTCGAGGACGAACGTCATGAGCTTCGGCGAGAACGGCGTCGCCTGATTGCCGGGCCCCGCGTTCCCCAGCGTGACCGGGCCCACGCCGCCCATCAGCGCGACGTATTGCTTGCCGTCAAGGCGGTAGGTGATCGGCGGTCCCATGCCGCTGCGCAATCCGGTCTGAATCTCGTGCAGCTTCACGCCGTTGTCGGCGCTGTAGGCGACGAGGCGTCCATCGCCCAACACCTGGAACACCAGATTGCCCGCGGTGGCCAGCGTGCCGCCGCCGATCCCGCCGCCACCCGGCATGCGCCATCGCATCTGCTGCGCGACCGGGTCCCATGCGACGAGCGCGCCGCGTCCGCCCGGGCCTTCGATGGGCGGGGGGCCGATTGCCGGAGGCGGCGGCCGTACCGGTGTGGGCGCGGGTCGCACGGTACCGGTCATCGCACCGGGCCGCGGTTCGTACTTCGGTTCAGCCGCGTACGAAAACGAATTGGCGGTTGATGTCGGGATGTAGGCAAGTCCGGTCAGTGGACTGAATGACATCGGCGACCAGTTGTGGGCGCCGCCACCGCCGGGCGAGATCAGGATCGCATCGGTGCCGTAGAACGCCTCTTCGTTCACGATCGGACGGCCGGTCTTCGGATCGATCCCCTTTGCCCACGTGACCTGCGAAAACGGGCCCGCCGAGATGAACTGACCCGTGAGCCGATCGACGACGTAGTAGAACGCATCCTTATTGGCCTGCATGATCACCTTGCGCTGACGGCCGTTGATCGTGAGGTCGGCGAGGATGAGATGCTGGACGCTGTCGAAGTCCCAGTTGTCACCGGGCACCACCTGGTAGTGCCACTTCAACTCGCCGGTGTCCACGTCGACGGCAAGAATTGAGCAGACGTACAGGTTGTCCTTCTCGCGCGACGAGCGATGGTGGAACGTCCACGGCTGCGCATTGCCGGTGCCCACGTAGACGAGACCCGCATCGGCGTCGTAGGCGAAGCCGTCCCACACCGCGCCGCCGCCGCCGTTTTTCCACCATTCCTGGTCCCATGTCTCAGCCGCTTTCTTCATCGCGGCGTTTTCGAAAGGCTTCGACGGATCGCCAGGCACGGTGTAGAAGCGCCACGCGCGATGGCCAGTCATAGCGTCGTAGGCGTCGAAGAATCCACGCGTCGGCCGATCGCCGCCGCTCGCGCCGATGATGACTTTTCCCTTCGCGACGCGGGGCGCCATGGTCAGCGTGTAGTGATCCTGCGGATGCGCGACGCGCGCCTCCCAGATCACCGTGCCCGTGTCGGCGTCGAGCGCCTGCAATCGGCCGTCGATCACCGGCACGAAGACCATCCCCTGATAGATCGCCAGCCCGCGGTTCACGACGCCGCAGCAAATCTCCGGGCGCACCTGCGCCTGGTTGACCCATGGATCCCAGCGCCATTTCTCCTGTCCCGTGCGCGCATCCACGGCAATGACGACGCTCCAGTTGGTGACGGCGTAGATGACGCCATTGGCGACGAGCGGCGTGGCTTCCTGTCCACCGCCACCGGATTTCAGATCGAACGACCAGGCGAGCCCCAGACGCGACACGTTGGTGGTGTCGATGTCCTTGAGGGGGCTGAAGCGCGTCTCGGACTGATTGAGTCCGTAGGTGAGCCAGTCGTCGCCAGTCTGTCCGGCGCGCCTGAGCGTGGCGTCGTCGATGCGCGCGCTCTGCGCCGTCAGCAACGGCACAACAACCAACAGCGGAAACACACACAGGGACCACCACATCGATCTGTTCATCCGCGACATAACGACCTCGCGACTACTTCGTATTCGTGCGTGCCGGGCCTGCCGTATCGTTCGACGCGACGCGCTTCTTGAATTTCCAGTGTCCGTTCTCGCGAACCAGTTGATCGTCATAGCGGCCGGCCTGCGCAATCGCCGCGCCTTGCTGGCCGGGTACGACGAAGGCCCAACGCGACCACGCGGTGGCCGTGTCGCCGTTGACGGTGATGACGAAGTTCGAGAGGAGGTGATAGTTCTTCGCGGCGTTCTGCGTGCCCATCGCTTTTTCCATGAACGCTTTGATGTCGGCGGCGTCGACCGTTCCGAAACCTCCGATCCACTGGCCGTCCCTGGCGAACAGCGAGGCGTAGCCGGCGAAGTCACGGTTGTCGAGATGACGACCGTAGTCGAGTAGCAGTCCCTCGATCTCGGCCTTGTCCTCGAACCGCTGCAGGCGCGCAGCGACTGACTCATCGCCCTTCGCGGTCTTCGGCGTTTGGGCTGCGGCGGGGAACAGGTTCACGAAGACAACGAATGCAAGAACGGGCACGCAGAAGTACCACACGAACGACAGCACTTTCCTCATGATGGCCGGAGTCTAGCGCCGCAGGTGTGCCAATGCCAAGAGGCGCTTGGGATAGCTATTGGGAGGGGAAAACTGCTACACCCCGCACGTTCGCATCTCATTCCGCGCGTTCGCCTGTCATTCCGCGCCAAGCCTCAACGCGGACCGTGTGGTGTTATGCAGGTCGGCATAATCACGCGCCACACGAACCTGTCGTCGCGCCAAAATGTGGTGCGTGCTCACTGGCTGCTGAGTATCTGACTATTGCATGAGTAGTCATGCATGTAGTAGGCTTCTACGATGAGTTCAGATACCAGTGAGAATCATCGCTTCGCGTTTGCAGTTGCAGCAGCGTGGAGCAGTCTTGAGCGCCAGTTGGATTGCAGCCTCAGCGCAATTCGGGGCGTCAGTTTTGCGGAGTATCGGCTATTGCGCGCTTTGTCAGAGGCACCTAACGGGCAAGCTAGCAGGATTGACGCTGCTCGTAGCATTGGACTAACCGCGTCCGGGGTGACGCGGGCACTTCGTCCACTGGAAAAGATCGGATTAGTCTCAACAGTAGAGAACAAACGAGATGCTCGGCTCGCAATGGCGAAACTGACGCCTGCCGGTCAGGCTTTGATCAACGAAGCATCGGGCATAGTTGACGATGCTGTTGCTTCAATTCTGAAGCGTGCACCTAGGCTCTCGACCAAGTTGAACAGCGTATCAAGTCTGCTGGATTCCCTTCGTACCTGACGGGTGCCGGATTACCACTATTGGCCGGCCCCGGCCGAACTGATCCGGGGCGTCGTCGCGTCATCGATCGAACGGGTCTCACTGGTCTCTTCGATTTCGATCTGGAATGGACGCCGCAGGTGACGCCTCCTGGAGTGCCCACCGATCGGCCGTCCGAGGCGGGAGCCACGATTTTCACGGCTCTTCAGGAGCAACTCGGCCTGAAATTGGAGTCCACGAGGGAGATCATTCCCGTCCTGGTCATCGATAGCGTGGCGAATTGAGTCCTCGCCAAATGGTCTAAGGGTTACAGACGCACGTCAGGAGCAGGAGCGATGAGGACCTTGCGGAAGGTTGCGCTAAGTGTGATGGGGATCCTGGTGGCCGCGAGTCCGTTGCTCGCGCACCACGATTGGCTGGTCGATCCAACCAAGCAGGTCACGTTACACGGAACCGTGAACGCATTTACGTGGGCCAATCCGCACGTGATGATCGCGCTCGACGTCCAGGCCAACGGGATCATTGAAACGTGGAAAATCGGTGGGTCGAGCCCGAAATTCATGACGGCCTGCGGATGGGACAAGAAGACGTTGAAGCCCGGGGACGTCATCACCGCAATCGGCTATCGCTTCAAGGACGGATCCAACGCGGCCCGATTGCAGACGATCTTGATGCCGAACGGTAAGGAAATGTACTACGGTGCGCCAACCCCACCCCAGTGCGTACCTCCGGCCCGTGATACGCCGTCCACCGGCGGAGAACGGCGTCCGTAGATCGCAACGCCGATCGTCAGCAGTCGAGATCGCGCAATGCCGAACGCCGCCCCCGTAACAAACCGGTAACAGGGTCTCAATAGCGTATGAGCACACGTCGAGGAGCGCTGGAGGCCACCGACATGCGACGAGACCTGGTGATTTTGGCCGTAACTATCTATGTAGCCACGGCAGCGTCCTCCGCGTACGCGCATCACAGCCATCCGTATTTCTACGATCAGTGCAAGACCATCACGATCGAGGGGCGAGTCGAAAGGGTCGAATTCAAGGACCCGCACACCTGGATCATTCTCAGACTGGACAACGGCACGGCGTATACCGTCGATTGGGCTCCGCTGAGCGGATTGACGAATAAGCGCATCATCGGCCCCGCGAAAGAAGCGCTGGTGTTTGGAGCGCGCGTCGTGGTCACGGGCAATCCAATAAGGAGCGGGGCCCAGATACGCGAGCATTTCCCGGACTTCACGAGCGACGTCAACCCGAACATCGTCGACCCCACATCGATACGCCGTGTGGGCGACAGTTTCAATTGGGCGCTGTCCCCGAGCCCGAAGCCTCCGAACTGCGACCATAAGTAGCGCAAGGACCGTTGGTGCTCGTCACCACACGCTCAATTCGGTGTCGGGCGCTCCAAGGTGTCGATGACCAGGACATCCACTATGTCTCTCGTCGAATCGAGCCTGAGACCGAGCTGCTCCTGAAGCGCAGTGAATATCGACACCGCATTCGGATCCGGAGCCGGCGGCTCACCGGCGCCACGACCTTGCGCCGACGGTTCTGGCGTCCACTTCAGCTCGATGTCGTACCGGCCATCGAGTCCCGTGCGATCCACGATGACCCTGTTCACGTACGGCGAAAGATACGCTGTGAACTGGGTGAACGGCATGCCCCGCACCGTGAGAGAGCCGACACCAGTCTGGATGTTGGTGCAGGGCCGTGGCTGGCTCAGGTCGAACGCGAGGTCGGGACACGCAGTCGAATGCAGTGCCGGGCCGAAAGAGCCATCACGCCTCGATCGCTCGAGCGCAAATACCGGCAGCTCACGTTTCTCATTGTGCGTCGCCAGCTTGAACCGATCGGCGA
The DNA here is from genome assembly GCA_036742665.1 of Vicinamibacterales bacterium. GTDB lineage: Bacteria > Acidobacteriota > Vicinamibacteria > Vicinamibacterales > UBA2999 > Gp6-AA40. Next base: position 39,765 of record DAINQP010000008.1, read on the forward strand.
GAAGCGCCCGGAGCATGTCGAGCAGTCGGGGATTGGGTGGGCCTGGCGCCTGCGGCGCGCGGGCGTCGATGTCGAATCGATCGGTCGCCAGCCAGTCCGGACCGCCGACAATCTGATCGTCCTGCAGCTGAAACGCCGAGCGAATGAGGAGCCGCAGCGGAATGTTCGCGGCCACGAACCGGCCACCTGGCTGCGCCACCATGTACACGCGCGGATCGTCCGAGGTGTGCAGCTTCACCGACGCGACCTCGAATTGCGCGCCCTGCGCGCCCGCGATGACGCCCGCGCCGGTCACGACCAGGACGATCCACAGTTTCGAGTTATTCATCGTTGAGACTCCGCCGTTGTGTCAATCCAGTACCGCCGCTTTGGCGTGTCGAGATCCGGGCCGGTGACGACGTTCTCCAGAACACCGCCGTTCTTCTCGATCGTTCTGATCGACCCGATGTTATTGTCATCGCAGGTGAGCAGTACCTGGGTGAGGCCGAACCTCTCGCGAGCGATCGCGAGCAACTGTCGGAGAATCTCCGTCGCAAATCCTCGTCGCCTGAATTCCGGCACGACGGTGTACCCGATGTGACCACCGACGCGTAACAGAAAATCATTCAGCTCGTGACGGATCGACCCACGCCCGACGATTCTCGGTCCGTCGAAGGCGAAGAGAAACGTCGAAGGCACGTGGCCGGGCGGAACGTCCTCGCCGCGCGCGTGCTGCTGGAGTATCTCCAGATACCGGGCGAACGGCATGCCCTCCTCGTAATAGTGGAGAAAATTCGGGATGTCGGACGTGGTCGCGCGGTGAGCACGCAGAAACTCAGGCTCCTCGTCGAGTCGAGGCAGTCGAAGTTGCAGCCGGTCTTCCACCAGCTATTTGTGACCGATGAGTGGCGGATCGATCAACAGGGGCACGTCGCCGTGGTGAGCGGCCTCGCATTGCTGTTATCGCTCATGGCGATCTACGCGGTGATGGCGTTCACCGTCGTGCAACGTACCCGGGAGATCGGCACGCGTGGCACTTGGCGCCGATCGCTGGCGGGTCATCGCGGCTATCGTGCGGCGGCCGCTCCTGCAGATCGGCCTGGGAATCGGCACGGGCGGTGCGTTGGTCGCTTGATGCTCGCTAGCGTTTTCGAAAGCACGCCCACGCCATTCGAAGCGAGCCTCATCGCGGCGTATGCGTTGTTAATGCTCGGCGTCTGCCTCTCCGCATGCCTCGTCGCCGTACGCCGCGCGCTGCGTCTGCAGCCCAGTCAGGTGCTGCGTGCTGACGCGTAGTTCGTGCTACGCTCGAATTCATGGTGCGTTTTGCGTCCGCATGCATGGTGATCTCGGCCGCACTTCTCGTCGCGGCGCAGGGACCGAAGACAACGTGGGACAAGGTCTACACCGCTGAGCAGGCGGTGCGCGGCGAGAAGCTCTACGCCGACAATTGCGCCTCGTGCCATGGTGAGTCACTGGGCGGTGTCGAGATGGCGCCACCACTGGCCGGTGACACGTTCAACAGCAACTGGGAGGGCGTATCGCTCAACGATCTGTTCGAGCGCATGCGCACCTCGATGCCGCAGAACAAGCCGGGCTCACTGTCGCGAGCACAGAATGCCGACATTCTCGCGCACATCCTGAAGGTCGGCGGTTTCCCGGCCGGCGACGCCCCGCTCGATGGTCAGGCGGGTGCGCTGATGCCAATCAAATTCGTCACCTACAAACCGTAGCCGTCATGGCTCTTTCCTCTGACGATCGCGGCGTTCTGCTGAAGTGCTCCAACTGCGGGCAAGTGAATCGCCAGGCTTATCAGCATTTGACTCGCACGATCCGATGCGCGAAGTGCCACACGAACCTGCCCAGGCCCGCCGCACCAGTTGATGTCGCAAGCACGACGGCCTTCGACGCGCTGGTCAAGCAGTCACCGGTGCCGGTGCTCGTGGATTTCTGGGCGCCATGGTGCGGACCGTGCCGCATGATGGCGCCGGAGGTGGAGAAGCTCGCGCAGCAGACGACCGGCAGCGCGCTGATCGTCAAGGTCGATACAGAGGCCCTGCCGGAGCTCGGTGAGCGATATGGTATCCGTGCGATTCCGACCGTGGCTGTCTTCAAGAACGGCGAGGTTGTCGCGCGTGAGTCAGGCGCCCGCCCCGCCGCCGCGCTTCACGATCTCTTGAAGCGCGCGGCTTAATCGACCGTCTCGGGGAGGTCGGTCTTGCGCGCGACCTTGCCAGCCGATACTTCCATCTGCGCCATCGTGATGGCCTTGAACTCGCCTTCCAGTCGCGGCACGCACCCCTTCATCAACTGCTGGGCGCGCAACACGGCCACGGTGACGAATTCGAACGCTTCCATCTGATACGGACGGCTTACCATGAAGAGCCTCGGCGCGGTGGAAGCGTCGTACGCTGCAGTCTCTCGGGGTTCCACATTTCGCCGCACGCCTGGCAGCGCCAGTATGTGGAGGCGGTAATCACTTTCGCCAGCGTGCCGACCGCTTTCGATTCGCAAAACGGGCACGCCGCGGGCCGTTGAACGGTCGTCTGCTGCTCGGTCTCCGCCGGCCGATGTTGGCCGAACACATACCTATCGCGACGATTCGATATCACGAATGATCTCCGTCATCGTTCGCTGTGGCGCGTACGCGAGCAGGAACAACAAGAGCAGGAAGGTCCAGGCGGCGATCGAGCCGAGCGTCAATAACTCCAGCATCCCGACCTCCTCTACAGGGTTGCGTCAGTGGCGGCAGAATGCCGGGCACTGGACCTCGCCTGAGAAGCTTTGGTGAGGGCTGACCGGGACTCGGTTGATCAGGAACTCAGAAAGCGGGTGCAAGAAAGGCACCTTCAGTGTACTGCGCGGCACCCCTTTGCGCAATGAATAACGCGTTGCGCGCCGCGACACTCTAGCCGGTCTTTTTGTCTTCGTCCGGTCCGACAAACAGCGACAGCACGAAGCTGACGATGGAGACGACCAGCGCGCCGATAAACGCCGCCACGAACCCTTCGACGTGGAACCCGAGGCCGAGGCCTTCTGACGCCGCGCTGGTGATAAGCAGCATCACCGCGTTCACGACGAAGGTGAACAGGCCGAGTGTCAGGATGTAGAACGGACAGGTGACGAGCTGGAGAATCGGCCGCACCAGCACGTTGAGCACACCGAAGACGATCGCCACGCCAAGCAGTCGTGGCAGGTCGCCGATAAACGAGATGCCGTCCACCAGTTGCGTGGCGACCCACAGCGCCGCAGCGTTGATCAGAAGTCTCACGAGGATCGACATGGCAGCTCCACCATAGTCCTATACGTGCTAAACCTGGACGTTTGCCCCAGACTTTTGCCCAAACCTTTGCCCCAAGCCTTTGCCCTGACTTTGCCTTTTGACCTTTGCCCTTTGACCTGACAACGCTAGACTTTTCCGCATGGCGCCACGTCGTCGCCGAGAGTTTCTGCAGCTGATGCTGGCTGGAGTTGCGGCCGCCCGGTCCGCGCCCTTCCACTTCGCTCAGGACGGGCGCGCGGTCGCGCAGTCGCATCAGCCGAAAGTCACGACCACTCCAGTCAACGACCACCTGCACCTCATTTCCGGCGGCGGTGGAAACGTGCTGCTGGTGTCGAGCGGGGAGGGTCTCGTCTTGATCAACGGCGGCTCGGCGGAGGGCTCGAACGAGGTGCTGAAGGCCGTGGCCGCCCAGGCACGCGGCAAACGGCTCACGACGCTGTTCAATACCGACTGGTGCGCCGATCACACTGGATCGAACGAGGCCATCGGCGCGATCGGGGCCGCGATCATCGCGCACGAAAACACCAAGCAGTACCTCGCCAACGATCAATTCGTCGAGTGGCAGAAGCGCACGTTCAAAGCCAAGCCGAAAGTCGCACTGCCGACGAAGACGTTCCATACGACGGGCTCGTTGACCGCCGGGAGTGAGCGTCTCGACTACGGTCACCTCGGTCAGGCGCACACCGACGGCGACATCTACGTGCACCTGCCGGCGTCGAACGTCCTCATGGCCGGCGATGTGCTGACCGTGGGGAAGTATCCAATCGCCGATTACACGACCGGCGGATGGCTGGGCGGACTGCTAACTGCGACCAAGACGCTGCTCGATCTGTCGAATGCCGAGACGCGCGTGATACCCGGAACTGGCCCGGTGCAGACGCGCGTCAGTCTCCAGGCGCAGTTCGACATGCTCACGACGCTCCGCGAGCGCTTCGCGAAGATGATGCGCCAGGGGATGAGCGCCAATGACATGCTCGCCGCCGGTGCAACCAAAGAGTTCGACGAGAAGTGGGGTGACCCGAAGCTGTTCGTGCAGGTGAGCTATCGCGGCTTGTGGCTGCACGTGCGTGAGCTCGGAGGAATCGTGTGACGACGCGTGGCGGGTTCGTGATCGCGACGATCGCGTTCGCGCTGGCGGTTTCCGCTGCGGTGTCTGGAAGTCCCGAGCCGGCGCAGAGCACGGCTTCGGCGGCGCCAGTGATGCCGTCGCGCACGTTGATCGACACCTACTGTGTCGCCTGCCACAACCAGCGCGTGAAGACAGCGGGGATTGCGTTCGACCATGCCGATCTGAGCGACGTATCGAAAGACGCCGATCTGTGGGAGAAGGCACTGCGCAAGCTGCGCGGCGGCATGATGCCGCCACCTGGCGCACGGCGGCCTGATGCCGTATCTGCTGACACATTCACCTCGGCTCTCGAGCGGGAGCTCGATGCCGCCGCGGCGCGCAATTCCAATCCCGGCCGCGTCGCGCTTCATCGATTGAACCGCGCCGAATACGCCAACGCCATCGAGGATCTGCTCGGCATCCGCATCGACGCCGCCGCGCTGCTGCCCAAAGACGACGAGGCTGACGGATTCGACAACGTGGCGAGTGTACTGACGGTCTCTCCGTCGTTTCTCGATCAGTACATCTCCGCGGCCCGCGTCGTGACCGCGCGTGCGATCGGGAATGCGGCGGCGCGCCCGGGAAGCGCGACATATCGTCCGGCGCGCGGCACCGACCAGGCCGTTCGCGTCGAAGGGCTGCCGCTCGGCACTCGTGGTGGGCTCATTGTCGAACATCCGTTCCCCGCCGACGGTGACTATAAGCTGAATATCAATGGCCTCGCCACGGCTGGATATGTGCGTGGCATGGAGTATCGCCACACCCTGATCGTCACGCTCGATGGCGCCAAGGTGTTCGAGGGACAACTGGGCGGCGAAGAAGACATCCGCGCGATCGACCAACAGCAGGCGTCCGCCGTCGCGGCGATCAATGGCCGGTTCCAGAACATCCCGCTCAAAGTGACCGCTGGCCCACACAAGGTGGGCGTCACGTTCATCGCGCGCACGTTTGCGGAATCAGATGAAGTGTTGTTCTCGTTCAAGCCCGGATCAGGCGAGGAACGCATCCAGCGTGTGGGCAGCATCGAGATCCAGGGACCGTTCACGCCAGCGGGCCTGAGCGAGACCCCGAGCCGTCAGCGCATCTTCGTCTGCCGTCCCAAGACCTCATCCGACGAACTCCCGTGCGCGACCATGATCCTGTCGTCACTGGCGCGTCGCGCGTTCCGTCGTCCGGTGACGGAGCAGGATCTGGCCGCGCCGATGTCGTTTTACAAGGCTGGCCGCGCCGAAGGCACCTTCGACGCTGGCATTCAGGCGGCGTTGCCGGCGATTCTCGCCAGCCCGAAGTTCCTGTATCGGGCCGAGCGTACGCCGTCGGGTACTGCACCCGGCGCGGTTCACAGAATCACCTCGGTCGATCTGGCGTCGCGGCTGTCCTTTTTCTTGCTCGGTCATCCTCCCGACGATGAGCTGCTCCGTCTCGTCGAAAAAGACGCGCTGGCCGATCCCAAGACGCTCGGCGCGCAGGTGCGGCGGCTGCTTGCCGATCCGCGCGCCTCGTCGCTCGTGTCGAACTTCGCGTTTCAGTGGCTGAAGATGCGCGGCCTCGACGAAGTGGAGCCCGACGCGGTGGTGTTCCCGAACTTCGACGACAGCCTGCGCGAGGGATTCCGCAAGGAAATGACGATGTTCGTCGAGAGCATCATCCGCGAGGACCGCAGCGTCCTCGACCTGCTGTCGGCCGACTACACGTTCGTCAACGAGCGGCTTGCGTTGCACTACGGCATCCCCAACGTGCGCGGCGATCAATTCCGCCGCGTGACGCTGACCGATCAGAACCGTTGGGGACTGCTCGGCAAGGGCGGCGTGTTGCTGTCCACGTCGTACGCCAACCGCACGGCACCGGTGATCCGCGGGGCGTGGATTCTCGAGAACATTCTCGGCACGCCCCCGGCCGCGCCACCACCCGACGTCGAAGCGTTTCAGGAAAACAAAGACGGCGAACAGGCCAAGACCATCCGCGCGATCATGGAGCAGCATCGGAACAAACCGACGTGTAACGCCTGCCATGGTGTGATGGATCCGCTCGGGTTCGCGCTCGAGAACTTCGACGCGATCGGTGAGTGGCGCGCTCAGGACCGTTGGGCGGGGACTCCGATTGACCCCTCTGGCCAGTTGATCGACGGCACGAAGGTGAGCGGGCCGGCCGACCTGCGCAGGGCGCTCGTCAAACGCGGTCCACAGTTCGTGCAGACGATGACCGAGAAGCTGATGACGTATGCGCTCGGCAGAAGCGTGGAGTACTACGACATGCCGACGGTGCGGAAGATCGTCCGCGACGCGGCGCGCGACAACTATCGGTTTTCATCGCTGGTGATGGGCATCGTGAAGAGTGCCCCGTTCCAGATGCGCAAAGTGCCCGAGGCTGATCATGTTTCTAACTAAAAAGTTTCTTTCCCGGCGAACGTTCCTCCGCGGCGCGGGTGTGGCGGTTGGCCTGCCGTTCCTCGACGCGATGGTGCCGGCATGGACCGCGCTCGCGCAGACCGCGGCGAGCCCGAAGCCGCGCATGGGGTTCATGTACCTGCCGCACGGCGCGATCATGGAGCACTGGACGCCCGCCGCTGAGGGGAAGTCGTTCGAGCTCACCCCGATCCTGAAACCATTCGCGCCGTTCCAGAAACAGTTGACGATCGTCAGCGGTCTCGAGAACAAGCCGGCGATTGCGCCGCCGGTGCATGCGCTCAATCCCGGCACGTGGTTGAGCTGTGTGACGCCGCGCATGGGTCAGGATCCGTACGGCGGTGTGACGGTCGACCAGATCGCTGCCGCGCATATCGGCCAGGACACGCCATTGCCGTCGCTCGAAGTCGCGACCGAAGGCCGCGGCGGTGGCGGCGCCTGCGATCGCAGCTACGGCTGCAGCTACGGCGCGACGATCTCGTTCCGCACGCCGACCACACCGTTGCCGATGGAGTCAGATCCGCGCAAGCTGTTCGAGCGGCTGTTCGGTCAGGGCGACACGGTGCAGGAGCGCAAGGCGATCTCCAGGCAGTACTCGAGCATCCTCGATCTCGTGACGCAGGAGGCGGCCGATCTGCAGAAGACGCTCGACGCCCCCGACCGCGCCAAGCTCGGTGACTATCTCGAAAGCGTGCGCGAGATCGAACGGCGTGTGCAGAAGATGGAGGCGCAGGATCTGTCCAGCCTCGAACTGCCTGACGTACCGGTGGGGACGACGTTCGATCAGCGGCTCAATCTGATGTTCGACATGATCGCGCTGGCCTATCAGGCGAACCTGACCCGCGTGTTCACCTACATGATGGCGGGCGAGGGCAGCAACGTCACCTACAACCACATCGGCGTGTCGGACGCATTCCATCCGCTATCGCATCACCAGAACGACAAGTCACGGAAGGATCGGCTGGTGAAGATCCAGACCTATCACAGTCAGGCGTTCGCGAAGTTCCTGACCAAGCTGGCGGCGATGCCCGATGGTGATGGCTCGGTGCTCGACCACTCGATCCTGCTGTATGGCAGCAACATGAGCAACAGCAATGCCCACGACGAGTTCCCGCTTCCGACGATCATCGTCGGCGGTGGTGGGGGCAAGCTGAAGGGCGGGCAGCACGTGAAGTACGAGGACAAGACGCCGCTGGCGAACCTGCTGCTCACGCTGCTCGATCGGGCCGGTGTTCCCGTCGAGAAAATTGGCAATAGTACGCAGGTCTTCTCGGAGATCTAATGCTCACGGTCTCCTTGCTCGCTCTCCTCGCGACTGCGCCGCTCGTCGATGCCGTCAAGTCCGGCGATCGCACCGCCGCGATGACGCTCATCGCGCAGCGTGCCGACGTCAACGCGCCGGAAGTGGACGGCACCACGCCGCTGCACTGGGCCGTGCATCACGGCGATCTCGAGCTGACACAGCGCCTGATTCGCGCCGGTGCGAAGGTCACCGTCAAGAACGCCTTCGGATCGACGCCGATGGCCGAGGCGGCGATTCTCGGCCGCGCCGATCTGCTCGAAGCGCTGCTCAAGGCGGGCGCCGACGTCGAATCGCCGAACGCCGACGGACAGACGGCACTGATGGTCGTGGCGCGCACCGGCGGTGTCGATGCGGCACGCCTGCTCGTCAGGTACGGCGCGAAGGTAAATGCGGTGGAGCAGTGGCGCGGCCAGACCGCGCTGATGTGGGCGGTGGCGCAGAAGCAGCCGGCGATGGTCGCCGAGCTCGTGAAAGCGGGCGCTGACGTCAACGCGCGATCGACGGTCAACAACTGGGAGCGCCAGGTCACCGCGGAGCCGCGCGCGATCTATCGCCCGGCGGGCGGGCTCACGCCTCTCCTCTATGCCTCGCGTGAAGGCTGCGTCGAATGTGCCCGCCTTCTTGTTGATGCCGGCGCCGAGATCAATCTCGCCGACCCTGAGAAGATCAGCCCGCTGCTGATGGCGGTGATCAACGGGCAGTGGGATACCGCGCAGTACTTGATCAAGAAGGGCGCGAACCCGAACCAGTGGGATTTGTGGGGCCGCGCGCCACTGTACGCCGCCGTCGATCTCAATACCATCCCGCGTGGCGGACGGCCCGACTGGCCGTCGCTCGATGAGGCCACGCCGTTGCAGGTGATCGAGATGCTGCTTGCGGTGGGCGCCAATCCCAATGCGCAACTCAAACTGTCGCCGCCGTTCCGCAACATCGGCAACGATCGCGGTCTCGACGGCATGCTGACCACCGGGGCAACTCCTCTCCTTCGGGCGGCCAAGGCGCTCGACGCACCGGTCATCGCCGCGCTGCTCGCCACGGGCGCCGACATCAGTCTGGCCAACTCACGCGGCATCACACCGATCATGGCGGCCGCCGGGCTCGGCTCAGTGGACGCCGACACGCGCGGTTTTTATTTGAGCGATGACACGCAGCAGCGATCGATCGAATCCCTGAAGCTGCTGATCAAAGCTGGCGGCGACATCAACTCGAAGGACTCGCGCGGACTGACACCGCTGCACGAGGCGGCGCGCTGGGGGTGGAACGACGTCGTACAGTTCCTGGTTGCCAGCGGCGCCGATCTCAACGCCAGGGACAACCGCGGTAACACGCCCATCGACTCGGCCCTGGGCAAGGCCGGCGGGAACAGCCGCGGCGGCGCGCGGATCGACGTGCACGAGGACACGGCCGCCCTGCTCAAAAAACTGTCAGCGTCGCGTTGATACTGAACCTGTCGCCAGCGGTTAGCGTCACAGATGCCATGGCGCCGGCGACTCTAAGGTCCGCCTAACGGGCAGCCCAATCACGGCGCCCGCCAGAAACGGAGATTACACGTGACGAAGGTATTGCGGTTGGTGGCGATCGCCAGCGTGCTGCTCGGGTCGGCCCACGCAGCGGCGGCGCAAACGGCTGATGAAATCGTCGAGAAGCACCTGGCTGCGATGGGTGGCCGCGCCGCGCTCAGCAAGCTGACCTCGCGAATGATGGCCGGCACGATCGCAATCTCGACGCCGGCCGGCGAGTTCTCAGGCCCAATCGAAATCTGGAATCAGGCGCCGAACAAAGTGCGGACGCTGATCAATCTCGATCTCTCCGCAGTCGGCGTCGGCAAAATGACCATCGATCAGCGGTTCGATGGCACCACCGGCTACGCCATGGATACGCTGCAGGGCAATCGCGACATCACCGGCGACCAGCTCGAAGGAATGCGGAACGGCTTCTTCCCGACGCCGCTCCTCAACTACAAGCAGAACGGCATCAGCCTCGAGCTCACCGGTAAGGAGAAGGTTGGCGACCGCGATGCCTTCGTGATCATCATCAAGCCGAAGACCGGTCCCTCGACCAAGAGCTACTTCGACGCGACGACGTTCATGATGATCCGTCAGATCGTCACCGCCGACATCCCGCCGGTGGGTACACTCGAACAGACGACGGATCTGTCCGACGAGCGTGTGGTGGACGGCGTCAAGGTCGCGCACAAGATCGTCAGCTCCTCGTCAGTGCAGAACTTCACAGTCACGATTTCGAAGGTCGAGCACAACGCCGCCGTGGACGCGGCGCTGTTCGCGAAGCCGGCGAATTGATTACGCCATCAAGCCGGATACGGCGCGAGCCGCGGAGGAGTTCGGGAACACGCGATCGAGTTGCGCCGGCGTGAGGTCGAACGTGCCGGCGATCGCCGCTTTCAGCACCGCTCGCGTGTCGAGCGTCGGCTTGAGATCGCGCCCCTCGAACAACGCATTCGATGACAGACCGGGCCAGTCGGCGACGATCGCCGATTTGGCCAGCCGCGGACCGAGGACGAACCCCGCACCCGCAGTCCCGTGATCGGTGCCTCGCGTGCCGTTGGGCCTCGCCGTGCGGCCGAACTCCGTCATGATGACGAGCGTGGTGTTCTGCCAGGCGGTCCGCATGTCGTTGCGGAACGCGACCAGGCCTTCCGCCAGCTGCGCCAGCAAACGATCGAGCGACCCGCCAGCCAGCCCTTGGTTCGCATGCGTGTCCCAGCCGCTGAATTCCATCGCCGCGATATTGGGTCCACCCTCCTGCCGAAGGATCTTCGCCGCCGCCTGCATGAGTGGCGTGATGCCGCCGCGGCGCGCATTCCCGCGGGCCATCGGCTCCTCGCCGACGAGCGCCTGCTGCTGCAGCGCTGCTTCGAATCGGTTCTGCAGCGCCGCATCGCTGCGATACAACACCGCCAGCCGCTCCAGAAAGGCATCGTCTACCGCGCCGAGCTGAGTGGGGGACCACGTGTCGACTTGATACGCGCCGGTCAGCGACAGCGGCATGCCGGCCGCTATCGCGATGCCGCTGCGTGTGCCCGACATCACCTGCAGCAATCGGTTCAACCAGCCATCAGCGGAACCGGCCGGCCGATCGAGTCCGGTTTCGAGGATCGCCTGGCCATCGAAGTGGCTGCGCGTGCGATGCGGGATCGCCATCGCATGCACTACCGCGAGCTGATTGGCGTCCCACAGTGTGCGCAGTGGTGACAGTCCTGGCGCGAGGCCAAACGTCTCATCGAGCGTCGTCAGATCGGAGGGGTTGTAGGCGAACGACCCGCGGAGGACTCGATACTCCGGGTCGCCATAGGGCACGAGCGCGGCGAGTCCGTCGAAGCCGCCACGCAACAGGATGAAAACGAAGCGGCCGTTCTGCTGTACCTGCGCGAAGTTGACGACCGGCAGGCCGAAGGTGGCGAGGCCCCCGTAACACATCGTCCGAACGAAGTCGCGGCGCTTCATCACTACCTCCATTGAAACGCGGGTCCGGCGACGGCGAGTGCAACGCGCTCGGGCGCGGCGATCGACGTATCCGCCAGCATCGCATGCAGGGGATTGCCGGCCGGCACATCGACGACGTCCGCCAATGACGGCGGATCGAGTGCGTGCATCGCCGGCAGTTTGGCGATCGTGCGCGCCAGCTCACCGCGATTGAGCAGCGAATCGGGATCGGCCCATTCCTGCAGCGCGTCTCCGAATCCTTTCGGCGCAGCAGGTGACCACACCGGCTGCCGCAGTTGCCGCAGGACGACCGACGCATTCGGGCTGACGTCGCTCGCTCCGAACGCACGCAGCATGGCGACGAACCAGTCCTGCGGTGTTCGGAACTTGCGCGCATCCTCGCGCCATGCCTCAGGCTCATCGACGACCGCGCGGGCAACGGCTTTCAGATCACCGTCGGTCGATCGAAATACCCGCGCCACACGTTCGACCGCCGCCGCCGGCGGTTCATCGCTCACGAAGTGCGAGACCAGCTTGGTGGCGACGAACTGCGCCGTCGATGGATGACGACACAGCGCGCCGATCGCGCGCTGGCCTTCCTCGATCCCGCCCTGACTGTAGCGCTGCCCCAACACCGTCTTGGTACCGGGCTCGTGCAACAGATCGATGAACGCAAACTCGATTGGCCCGGCCTCGGCTCGCCTTTGGCGAGCTTCGGCGCGACTTCGCCGCTGATTCGCGCGCTGCAGCCGCGCGGCTGGGCCGTTCAGACCGTTGATCGTCCAGCCGGTGAGAATCTTCGCAAGCTCCTGCACGTCCTGCTGCGTGTAGCCGCCATTCACGCCAAGCGTGTGGAGCTCCAGCAATTCGCGGGCATAGTTCTCATTGAGTCCGCGACGCTGGCCGTTGTTGCGTTGACCCGCGCCTGCGTCGCTGGAGTTCGGGCCGATCGATTGGAAGTTGTCGAGATAGACGAGCATCGCGGGATGCGTCGCCGAGGCGAGGACCATGTCCTCGAAACGTCCGAGCACGTGCGCCCGGACCACGTCGCGCTCATAGCTGCCGGCCAGCGGAGCGACAACGATCTTCGAACCGGTCGAGACGCACAGGTGATTGGACCAGAACGCGACGAGACGCTCGACAAACGGCCGCTGGGTCGTGATGCGCGCGGTGAGCGCGGCGTGCATCTCCGCCTGGCTCATCTCGACGACCTGCCGCCGCGCCTGACGACGTTCCTGGTCGTTGCCCTGGCCGGCCATTCGGATGGCGCGCAATGCGTCGCCGATCGCTGTTGCCGTCACGCCGTCGGGCGGCGCGAGCGACGGCGCTCCACCGTCGAGCTGCGCGCGCAGCCACTGCCGGCCGTCACCGATCTTCTGCCGCTCTCCGCGACGGGCGCCGAGTCCGAATCGATTGAGCGCGCGAAGTGTGGCGTCCATTCGTGCCCCTTTTTGGATGATAGTCCTTGGCCCTTTGTCCTTGGTGCTTCGCCGTCCTCGATTCGGTCCTATCGTCTCTCGCTCAGACGGGGCGACGATGGGCTCGCGTTGCCGTGTCACGCTTTTTTCACATTCCCTTGACCTCGCCTTTGACCTGCCTTTGACCCTGCCTTTGACCTTTGCCTTTGACCTTTGCCTTTTGACCTGTGACCTTCGTACAGGCGTCCGCCATGGTGGTCAAGCATGTCGGACTAGGAAAGGAACGGGAGAGGAGAGAAGGAGAGAGAGAACAGAAGCAACGCGCGCCGCCCAGGGAGAGGGCAGCGCGCGTCGGGCGAGCCTACTCGTCTACAGTGGCTTGCAGGGCGCCTTCCGCTTCTTCACGCTGGCGCACTTTGAAAGCGACGGTCAGCGTAAAACTTGATCCGAGCACGATCCACGCGGTAGTGGGATTTACCCAGTACGTCATCAGGAGCGCTGCGAGTGCCGCCCCACCGAATACGATTCGCAACATTGGCTCTATTTGCCCCCCGCGGATAGATAGAGCAAGCGGCACACCAGCCGCGGCCATGCGCGTCTCGTTCACCGTAACTGCGTGTGAGGTTGGCGTTTGCCCCGTGTGATGCGGCGTCCGTGAACCTGTGCACACCCTCGCCGCACGTTCACTCGTGGCACACGCGCTTTCGGCTTGTCTCGCCCGAACGTGTTGCTGTCACTGGTGTTATGCGGCGCGCACCCGCGAGCGTTCCGTTTCGCAGAATGGAACATGCGCCACGGTGCGCACCAGGTTCGATCTGCGTGCATTTGCGCTGTCTGCACGTTGTCGATATGGTGAAGAGCTTGCCGCGCCGAAGCCTGCGGCGAAGGCGGAGAGGTTCTCCTGTGACTGCTACAGCAACCGCGCTCGCCCGGTATCAGATGTTCATCGGCGGGCAATGGGTCGAGGCGAGCTCGCGCGATCACTTTGAAAGCGATGATCCGTTTCGCGCCGAACCGTGGGCGCTCATTCCTCGCGGCACCGCGGACGACGTCGATCGCGCAGTCAACGCCGCGCATCGCGCATTCACCTCCGGTGAGTGGCCGGCGTTGACCGCGTCGAAACGTGGCGCGCTGCTGCGCAGGCTCGGCGATTTGATCACCGAGCGCTCGAAGCATCTGGCCGAGATCGAGGTTCGCGACAACGGAAAGCTGTACGCCGAGATGAGCATGCAGACGGCGTACATGGCGCAGTGGTATCACTACTACGGCGGACTCGCGGACAAGATCGAAGGCGCCGTCATTCCCACCGACAAGGCCGATACGTTCAACTTCACACGCTACGAGCCGCTCGGCGTCGTCGCCGCCATTGTCCCGTGGAACTCGCCGCTGTTGCTGCTGGCGTGGAAGCTGGCGCCTGCACTCGCCGCCGGCAACACGATGGTCATCAAGCCCTCGGAGTTCACCTCGGCGTCAACGCTCGAGTTCATGAAGCTCGTCGAAGACGCCGGCTTTCCTCCTGGCGTCGTCAATGTCGTTACCGGATTCGGGCCCGATGTCGGTGCGGCGCTCGTCGAGCATCCGCTGGTCGTGAAGATCGCCTTCACTGGCTCAGACGCCACCGGTCAACGCATTTACGAAACCGCTGCTCGCAGCATGAAGCACGTCACGATGGAGCTCGGTGGCAAATCGCCCAACATCGTCTTTGACGATGCCGAGATCGAGAATGCAATTAAGGGCGTCATCTCCGGCATCTTTGCGGCGACGGGACAGACGTGCATCGCCGGTTCGCGGCTGCTCGTGCAGCGAAGCATCCACGACGAATTCCTCACTCGCCTCGTCGCGTTCGCGAAGACGGCGAAGATGGGCAACCCGATGAGTCCGGATACCCAGATCGGTCCGGTGACGAACAAGCCGCAGTTCGAGAAGATCCTGAACTACATCGACATTGCCAAAGGTGAAGGGGCCCGCGCAGTGCTCGGCGGCGGGCGCGCGACGCGGCCGGAGTGCGGCAACGGCTGGTTCGTCGAGCCGACGATCTTCGAAGGCGTCAACAACCGCATGCGCATCGCGCAGGAGGAGGTGTTTGGTCCGGTCCTCGCAGTGATTCCTTTCGACGACGAAGACGAGGCGATCGCGATTGGCAACGACGTGGTGTATGGTCTTGCGGCCGGTGTGTGGACCAAGAGCATGCGGCGCGCGCTGAAGATGGCGGAGAAGCTTCAGGCCGGCACGGTGTGGATCAACACGTATCGAGCCGTGAGCTACCTGTCGCCGTTTGGTGGTTACAAGCGATCGGGACTGGGCCGCGAGAGCGGCCAGGAAATGATCAAGGAATATCTGCAGGTGAAGAGCGTGTGGATCTCCACGGCGGAAAGCGTCCCCAATCCGTTTATACAGAGATAGCTGGCAGCTCGTAGTCGGTAGCTGGTCGGAGCCGGTAGTTAGTAGTTCGATCTTTCTACGAGCTACCAGCTACCAGGTACATCGGGAGGGAACGTGACAGAGTTAGGGTTCGTTGGTGTGGGCCGCATGGGCGGGCCTATGGCGGTGCGGTTGCTCGAGGCCGGCTATCCGCTGACGGTGTACGACACGAATGCCGATGCGGTGCAATCGCTCGTTGCGCGTGGCGCGAAGTCCGCGGCGTCGGCGGAAGCGGTCGCATCGGCCGCGGAAATCGTCCTCATCAGCCTGCCGACACCCCCAATCGTGCAGGCGGTGAGCCTCGGTGATGGTGGCATTCTGCGCGGCTCACGGCTGAAGATGCTCATCGATCTGTCAACAACGGGACCGAGTGTGGCCAAGGTTGTCGCCAAGGCTGCCGGCGAGCGCAACGTCGCGTGGGTGGACTCTCCGGTCAGCGGTGGCGTCGCGGGCGCGACAAAGGGCACGCTGGCCGTGATGGTGTCGTGCGCGCAGGCGACATTCCCGACCGTCGATCCGGTGCTCAAGAATTTCGGCAAGACGTTCTACGTGGGCGAGAAACCCGGCCTGGCGCAGATCGCCAAGCTCGCCAACAACCTCCTGGCTGCCTCGGCGATCGTGGTGTCGTCGGAGGCGGTGGTGATGGGTGTGAAGGCGGGGCTGGACGCGAAGGTGCTGATCGACATCATCAATGCCGGCAGCGGCCGCAACAGCGCGACGCAGGATAAATTCCCGCGAGCGATCCTGCCGCGGACGTTCGACTTCGGCTTCGCGACCGGGCTGTCGTACAAGGACGTGCGCCTGTGCATCGACGAAGCTGAGGCGCTCGGCGTGCCGATGGTCGCCGGCGCAGCGGTGCGGCAGATGCTGGCGATCACGCAGGCAAGGTTTGGCGCCGACTCGGACTTCACATCGATTGCGAAAGTCGTCGAAGAGTGGGCGGGAGTGGAAATCAAGTAGGTCAAAAGTCAAAAGGCAAAAGGGCTAAGGCGAGGAGCGAAATGGATAAAGCGACGTTCGAGAAGGGTCGTGCGATTCGGAGTTCGGTGCTGGGCAAAGAGTTCGTGGACAACGCGTTCAAGCAGGCCGACGACTTCAGCATGCCGATGCAGGAGCTGGTGACCGAGTACTGCTGGGGCGCGGTGTGGGGCCGCGAGGGGCTGGACAAGAGGACGCGCAGCCTGCTCAATCTGGCGATGATCAGTTGCCTGAATCGACCGCACGAACTGCGCCTGCACATCGCCGGCGCCTTGACGAACGGCGTCACCCGTGACGAGATCCGCGAGGTCTTCATGCAGGTGGCGATTTACGCCGGCGTGCCGGCCGGCGTGGACTCGTTCCGCGCGGCGAAGGAAGTCTTCGCACAACTCGACAAGAAATAGGCCGCTCGTAGGGCCGGTCCTCTGGACCGGCCGGTGGAGGTGCTCGTGATTCGCACGCGTTCGCTGGTGGTGGTCCTCGTTGTGGTGACGGCTGCGACCATTGCACGCGGTCAGTCGGATGGCTGGTATCCGTCGCGGTGGGGTGCTGCCGATCAACGCGGCGCGGCGAATCGGATCACGCCAGCCAAGGTGCTCGAGGCGAAGAACGCGATCCAGAAGGGCCAGATGTATCAGCTCGGCCACGTCTACGAAGCTGGCATGCCCATGTATGGGACTCGCCACTACAGCATTCGTATCCCGTATCCGTTCCCAATGCCTGGGAAGAACCAGGCGGTTTACCACGATGAGGTGATCAGCGGAGAGCTCGGACAGATTGGCACGCAGTTCGACGGCCTTGGTCACCTTGGCATCGGCGATCTCTTCTACAACGGCAACAAGCGATCCGAGTTCGCGCAAGCCGAGGGACTGACCAAGCTCGGTGTCGAGAACGTCGGTGCCATCGTGACGCGCGGCGTGCTGATCGACGTCGCGAAGTTCAAGGGCGTCGCGCAGCTGCAACCGACTTACGAGATCACGGTGGCGGATCTCAAGGGCGCACTGCAGAAGGAGAACGTGCAGATTCGATCCGGCGACGTCGTCCTGATTCACACCGGATGGTCGTCACTGTGGATGAAGGACAACACGAAGTTCGGCGCGACCGAGCCGGGCATTGGCGTCGCCGCCGCGCAGTTCCTCGTTGACGCAGAA
>DAINQP010000009.1:0-55947 GCA_036742665.1 Vicinamibacterales bacterium
GACCGCTTCGTCGAGCAGCTCGTCGACGCGGCAGGCGCCGTCGAGCAGCGAGAATTCGGTATGCAGGTGCAGATGGACGAACTCGTTCACGGGTCTATTCCCACTCGATCGTGGATGGTGGTTTCGATGAAATGTCGTAGACGACGCGGTTGATGCCGCGCACCTCGTTGACGATGCGCGATGAGATCGCTGCCAGGAGATCATGAGGCAGGCGCGCCCAATCAGCGGTCATCCCGTCGAGACTCTCCACCGCGCGGATTGCCACCGTGTATTCGTAGGTCCGCGCGTCACCCATGACGCCCACGCTCTGCACCGGCAGAAGCACCGCAAAACTTTGCCACAGCCGCTCATACCAGCCGGCTTTCCGGATTTCCTCAGCGACAATCCGATCCGCCAGGCGCAGCAGCTCCAGCCGATCCTTCGTAATTGCGCCGATCAAACGGACGGCGAGCCCCGGACCCGGGAACGGCTGCCGGACGACGAACTCGCGTTCGAGTCCGAGATCCTGCCCCACTCGCCTGACCTCGTCCTTGAACAGATCGCGCAAAGGCTCGACGAGCGCGAACTTCATGCGCTCGGGCAGACCGCCGACGTTGTGATGGCTCTTGATCACGACGGCCGGACCATGAACGGATGCCGACTCGATCACGTCCGGATACAACGTGCCCTGCCCCAGGAATCGGAAGTCACCGAGTTCGTTGGCGCGCTTTTCGAACACGTCGATGAACGTGGCTCCGATAACCTTGCGCTTCTGCTCGGGATCGGTCACACCGGCAAGGCGGTCGAGGAACAGATCGCTCGCATCCACGAAGTCCAACGGCAGCTTCAATTTCTCTCGGAACCGTTTCTGAATCTGGTTCGCCTCGTCGTAACGAAGCAGGCCGTTGTCCACGAAGATGCACGTCAGCCGGTCGCCGATCGCGTGATGGATCAGCATGGCCGCGACGGTGGAGTCCACACCACCCGACAGCCCGCAGACCACCTTGCCCGCGCCGACCTGCTGCCGAATCCGCTCGGTGGCTTCCTCGATGAACGATGCAATCGTCCAGTCGCCGACGCAGCCGCAGACGCCGTACGCGAAGTTGCGCAGGATCTCGGTGCCGTAGTCGGTATGGGCCACTTCAGGATGAAACAGGAGGGCGTAGAGCTGACGGTCCGGCGCTTCCATCGCGGCAATCGGCGCCGTCGCGCTCGTGGCCGCGACCTGAAACCCGGGCGGCACCGACGACACATCGTCGCCATGGCTCGCCCAGACCCGCAATTCGACAGGCACCTCACGGAACAGTTTCGGCGCCTTGCTGTGCTCGGGACTCCCGTTACCCGAGACGCGCACGAACGCATGCCCGAACTCGCGATGGCCCGAGCGGCGGACCTCGCCGCCCAGCATGTCGGTCATCAACTGCATGCCGTAACAGATGCCCAACACCGGCGTATCGAGGTCGAACAAGGTCGCGTCGCATTTCGGTGCGCCTTCTTCGGACACGCTCTTCGGTCCGCCCGACAGGATGATGCCGACTGGATTCTTCGCGCGAAGCTTCTCCACCGGCGTGTTGAACGGGACGATCTCGGAGTAGACGGAGAGCTCACGCAGACGACGAGCGATGAGCTGTGTGTACTGCGAGCCGAAATCCAGGACGAGAATGATTTGATGCGACACTTAGGGAGGCCTCAGGGCCGAAGGCTCAGGACTCACGACTGATCGTTCTGCCGTTGAGACGGGCTATTATCCCACAACATATAGTGGCGCGACTGGCTCCAACGTACGTCTTATTGCTATTAGTTGTGTTGGGCTTCTGCCCCCACGACGCCAACGGCGGTCAGCGCCCGAAAAAGCCCGAGCCGCTGATCACCTCAGTGCTTCCCGCAGAAGAAGCCTGGCAAATGGCGTTGCCCTTCCCCGCCTCGGCGCCTGCCGCGATGGACGAACTGCGAGTCTACATTCCGCTCGACGGCGAGCACTTCACCGCCCTCGATCGCGAGACCGGTGCCACGGTGTGGACGGTGGACATCGAATCTACATGGCCGCCCCTCGTCCGTGAGGGTGTGGTGTATCTCGCGGCGAGTGACGAACTCCATGCGCTTGACGCCGCCACCGGAAATCGACTGTGGCGTGTGCTGCTCCCACGCGGCGCGATGGCGCCCATGGCCATGACACCCGCTGCCCTGATCGTGCTCTCCCCTCCTGACTCCGTGCTGGCGTTCAACACGTCCGACGGCAGCCTCTTGTGGGGCAGATCACTGGGCGGACGAAGCGGCCGCGTGTCGCTGGCGATCAACGCGACTGCCATCTACGTGTCGCTGATCGAACGACTGGTGCGCTTGGCGCCCGTTGACGGGTCGATTCTCTGGGATCGAACGCTGCCTGGTGAAATCGCGAGTACGGCTGTCGCTCGGGATCGTGTCTTCGCCGGATCGACGAGCAATGAACTCTATGCGCTCGATCCGGATCGCGGCCGGCTGGCTTGGCGGTTCCGCTTTGGTGGCGACGTGGTCGGCGTCGCCGCCACCAACGATCTCGTCTTCGTGGTTTCGCTCGACAACATCGTGCGCGCCGTGAATCGCAGCAACGGCAATCAGATTTGGAAACGGCCACTGACGACTCGACCGGTTGCCGCACCTCAGGTGTTCGACGGGGTTGTCGCCGTGGCTGGCGCCGATTCCGTTGCCACGTTCAACAGCAAGACCGGTGTCCCGATTGGGACCTTCGACGCACCCGCGCTGCTTCGAGGACAGCCGCTCGTGGACGCGACACCCATGCCATTCGCGGTGTCGATCCTGGCCGTCACGCGCGACGGTCGCGCGATAGGGTTGCGCCCCGTCGAGATGATGTTCAGAGAAAAAGCGATCGAACCGTTCGCCGCCCTGCCCGGACGTTCACTACAGAAAGAGCCAAGCCCGTTGCCCTAGCGCGCCAGAGCGGGCTCCAGCGTCGCCGCGAGCCGACGGACGCCCTCGCGAATGCGTTCGGGTGTCGGCGCCGAAAATGACAGACGAATGGTGTTGTGACCGCTGCCGTCCACGTGGAATGCGCTGCCGGCCACGAACACGACGCCGTGCTCCAGCGCTCGCACGAGAACGTCCACGTCACGCAGACCGTCGGGCAGCGCCGCCCAGATAAAGAACCCGCCTTTCGGTTGCGACCACGTGAGCCGTCCGCCGGCATGCTCCCGAATCGCCGATTCCATGACATCTCGTTTCGTCCGGTACAACTCGCGAAGCCGCGGGGCCAGGCGATCGATCACCCCTTGTCGCAGCGCCTCGATCACCATGCACTGATCGAGAATGCCGGACGTGAGATCGGTGGATTGTTTGGCGGTATCGAACCGTTCAATGAGCATCGGCGGCGCCACCATCCACCCCACGCGGAATCCCGGCGCAAGGGTCTTCGACACGGTGCTCAGATACAGCACCCGGCCATTGGTATCGTCGGCGCGAAGCGGCCGCGTTTCCTGTTCAGTCGCAACGTCCTCGAAGTACAGCGATCCGTACGGATCGTCTTCCACGATCAACAGATCGCGGCGCTCGGCCCACTCGAGGAGCCGCGCGCGTCGATCGAGCGCCAGCAGCGAGCCCGTCGGATTCTGAAAGTTCGGGATGACGTAGAGCAGCTTGATTCGCTTTCCGTCGCGATGCTCGCGCTGCCACACCGCATCGAGGTCATCGAGATCGATGCCGCTCGCGTCTTGTCGAACGCCAACCAGCTCAGCCTGGGCATTCTTGAATGCCGCGATCCCGCCAGTGAAGGTTGGCAACTCGACGAGCACGACATCGCCCGGGCTCACCAGCACACGCGCGATCAGATCGATGCCTTGCTGCGAGCCGCTGGTGACGATCAGGTTCTCGAGATCAGTTCGGATGCCGCGCGTCTCCAGCACGCCGAGCGCCTGCTCGAGTAGCGGCTTGAGCCCACGTGTCGGTCCGTACTGTAGAGTGTTTCCGTCGTGGCTGTCGAGCAGCGCGGTGGAAATATCGCGCAACTCATGCCACGGGAAGGCGCTCGGATCGGGATATCCGGGCGCAAACGACACGAGGTCTCCCGACCGCGCGACCACGGTGCCCATGCGCCGGATCGCGGATTCAGTGAGTTGACGTCCCGTTTGCGACAGGAACTTCTCGTAGTCGGTCATGTCGGTGTACTCGGCCTTCGACGAGCCCTGCGTTCGCTTCCCGATACAGCTTGAGATACGCGCCGATTGAGGACAGCCCAATGTACTGAAAAACCACGGCACGCAGCATCCACGCCAGCAGGCTGAGAGGAATGAAGATGAAGCCGAACAGTGGCACGAACGCAATCAAGCCCAACGCGGTCGTCGCCAGAACCGATGCGCCCGTCGCAAAGATCACCAGCGCGAGCACGACAAGGAAGACGCCGCCGACCGTGCGGCTCTCGCGACGAATGAACGCAGCCACCCGCCGAATGGCGGTCGCTATAGAGCAACCGTCCGAGGCAATGACGATCTGCGTCAGCAGGTAGACGAAATTGATCAGCGTGATCCAGGCGACGAATATCGCGGTGACGAGCGCCGTGAGTCCCCAGCCTTCGCCGGCGTTGCGGATCGCGGCCACAACGGCGAGAAACCCCGTGCCCGACGCCAGATAGATCGCCATCAGCACGAGACCAAGCCGCGCGTAGGCTGGGAACAGCGTGTTGGCGCCTTCGATGAACGCGTCCATCGAGTAGGCCGCGGCCTGCGCGATCACCTCGGGAAGCAGCGGAGGATGTTCGATCGGCCCGGCGGTGCGCTCGCCGCGGACCATGATGCTGACAGCGCCGCCTTTGATCAGAAACACGAACAGCGATGCGCCGGCGATCACCACACCCAGCGACGCGACCCAGGCCATGAGCACTAAGGGCTTCGAGAAGAGCGACGAGGCAATCGTTGTCGCCAGGTCACGCCACTCGAGCGACAGCAACGTCCCGGGCTCCGCCCCGACGACCAGGGCGACAAGAAAGATGCCGCCAAATAAAGGCGCCGCCACCAGCAGTTTGAACAATGAGTCGGCGATGGCCTGAATGATCGTAAGCGGCCAATTGGCGGCAGCGACCAGAGCGCCGCGCTTCAGCGTGAGCTTGAGCGTCGAGGAGAGCGCCACGGGGGACGCTTCAATGGTACGTCCCATTCGCCCAAATCCCCAATCTACAATTGCTGTGTGCGTCTCGCTCCCACCGACGCCGTGAACCCACAGGTGCCCTGGCGGACGCTTGTCCGTATTGCTGCCGGAGGACTGATCTGCGCGCTCATCGTGCTGGCTGGCGGTTGGGGTCTCCGCCGTGCCGTCTTTGGCCGTGACGACAGCCAGGCACGCGTCCGGGTCGAAGCCGACGTTCGATCGCGGTTCGACACGATGGCACGGCGGCTGCGCGAGATGGCCGGCGCGGTATCCGACCCGGCCCTGGTCAAAAAGGCGAACGACGACGATACCTCGGCCGCGCATCAACTCCTCACCCGCGCCGCGGAAATCGTGGCCACCGACTACCCGCCGGATGCGGCGCTGACGGTATACGGGGCCGATGGCATACCGGTCGCCTGGGCCGGGCGACCATCGGAACTGCTCGCCGATCGTCTCCAGGGCAGCGAAGCCTGGTTCCCCACACCGGTCGCGCAAGGTCTGCGCCTCGTCTATGTGCAGCCGGTGATGAATAGCGGCATGCGCGTCGGCACGATCGCGGTCGAGCGGCCGTTGCCTTCGGTGGGATCGGCATCGGACAGCAGCAGCCTGCAGGGAACCACAGACGACGCATATCGAATTCCGACGACGCTCGCGCCAGTGTCGATCCAGCTGCCGTTTGAGGGGGCGCCGCCCGCCGCCGACGGCGCGACGTTCGACGTGCAGGCGCCATCAGGCGAGCGACTGTTGACGGCGAGTGTCGCGCCCGGCGACCTGGCCAACACGCGCGAACGGTGGCGGCTTGCGACGTGGTCCGGCGTGCTCGCGGTCATCGCGATCACGCTGATCCTGCTCGCGGCACCGCTGCTCGACTGGCGCAACCGGCTGCGCTCGCCGTCGACCTACCGCATCAGCATCCTGGTGATCATCGCGTGCATCATCGCGATCAGGTTCATGTTCTTCCTCGCCGCGCCGGCCGATTGGTCTGATGCGCTGATCTTTTCCGGCACGGTGTACGCGTCGGCGCTCCTCGGGTCGCTACTGTCGTCGCCGTTTGATTTTCTGCTGACCGCAGGCGCCGCCGTCGCGATCGTCGTGCTGTTGCTGTATGCCGTGGAAGCGTGGCGCGTCTACACGTGGCGACGCCGCCAGTCACCGGCTGGCGCGGCGCGCGTGACGACATACGCCCTCACGCAATTGCTCTGCGGTGTGTTGGTGGCCATGGTCCTGCTCGGACACAAGGCGCTGTTGCAGGACACGGTGTCCAACACCACACTCGATCTCCTTCAACTATCGCTGAATCCATGGAGCCCGGCGCGTATCACGCTTCAGGTCGGTCTGGTGCTCGCCCACACGGCCGCACTCGGGCTCGCGGTGCTGCTCTTCCGGACTGCCCGTGCCGGCTGGCGGATTCCGCGCCGCGACGTCAGGCTTCGTTTACTCACAGGCGTTTGCTGGTTGCTGCCGGTCGTCGTCTCGCAAGTGCCGCAGCAGATGCCTGCGGCCGGTCGATTGCCGCTGTTGATGGCCGCCGCCGCTGCCGTCGTGGTTACCGCCTCCTTGCGTCGCCTCGTCTCCCGGTACCGTCATGGCTCGCAGGCGTTTCGACTGACGCTGCTCACGCTCCCATTCATCGCGCCGGCATTTGCGTTCTATCCGACCGTCGTGCAGCTGGCTGGACAGGCAAAGACGCAACTGATCGAGACGTTGTATGCGCCTGAAGTGCGAAGTCAGCGGCAGACTGTGCAACAGCAGGTCCAGAAGAGTCGCGACGAGATCGACGGGTTAGAGGACCTCGTCGCGCTCGTGAGCACGCCGTACGATCCGGAATCGGAGGCGATCACCGATCGCGCGTTTCGTGTCTGGCAGACCACGTCGCTGGCCAGGTACCCACCAATTACGTCGTCAGTCGAGC
Source organism: Vicinamibacterales bacterium (assembly GCA_036742665.1). GTDB lineage: Bacteria > Acidobacteriota > Vicinamibacteria > Vicinamibacterales > UBA2999 > Gp6-AA40. The sequence goes on from DAINQP010000009.1 coordinate 7,025, forward strand.
TATACGGACCCGATGGTCGGCTCGTCAGCCGCTTCGCCTTCAACCTGCCGGAAGACCCAACGACACCGCCGCTGTCGGAGGAAGAGTCGTGCGAGTGGCAAGTGCTCGAGGAAGTAGCGCCGTTCTTTGCGGAGGACCGCCGCATCCTGCACGCTGGCCGAGCGCTTTGCTCAACTGAGTCCGGTGCCAAGCCAGTCGGATCGATCGTGATCCACGCGATGCCGGACTTCGAGAATCTGCCGTTCATCTCGTCACGGAATCCCTACGTGGAGCTCTTTCGCCCATCGGAGTCACCTCGAAGCGAGGGACTCTCGGGACGCGACATCGAGTTCGCGGCTTACGGTTGGAGCCGAACGCAGTTCTATCCGGTTGCCGGCACAGCGTGGTCACTGCCGGACGAGGTGCTGGCGCGCGTCGAAGAATCGCGCACCCCGTTCTGGGCCACCCTGCCACGCGGACAAGAGTTGTACGACGTATTCCTGCTCAACGATCGCGGCGGGATTTACGCGCTCGGCTTTCCCGTGATTTCCGCGCTGGGCCATCTGGTGAATCTCGCCGAGGTCACCGTACTCGCCGTCGGCACGTATCTGTTGCTGTTGATGTTCAATACGCTGTTCAACCGCTTCGGGCGGCGCGTGAAGACGGCGGCCGCGCTGTTCCGCGAAGTCCGGGCCAGCTTTTACCGCAAGCTATTCCTTGCATTTATTCTTGCGGTGTTCGTTCCCGTTGTCGTGCTCGTGCTCCTCACCCGCTACTACGTCGCGGGACAGATGGAGGCCAGCATCGAACAGGAGGCCGTCCGCACTGCGTCAGCGGCCGGTCGCGTCGTCGAGGATTTGGCGGCGCCTCGCGCAGCCCAACAGGGGTTCGGCGTCGACGACAACCTGATGGTCTGGGTCAGCCGATTGATCGATCAGGACGTGAACATCTTTAGCGGGGCACGGCTGCAGGCGACGAGCGAGCGCAACCTGTTTGCATCCGGCCTGCTGCCGACGCGCACGCCAGCCGAGGTCTACCGAGCGCTGACGCTCCGCAACGAACCGGCGCTGGTTACTCGGGAACGGATTGGTAACTTCGAATATCTTGTAGCAGCAACACCATTGGCCGTGCGCCAATTGGGAACTCTGACGGTGCCGTTGACATCGCGCCAGCGCGAGATCGATCAACAGATCGAGACGCTCGATCGTCGCGCGCTCCTGGCTGCGCTGTTGTTCATTCTGGCCGGCGCCAGCGTCGGCTACTACATGGCCGAGCGAATCTCGGACCCCGTGAACCGTCTCACCCGCGCGACGAGGCGCATTGCCAAGGGCGACCTTGACGCGAGAATCGCCGCGACGTCGTCTGACGAACTGCGCCGTCTTGTCGAAGCATTCAACAGCATGGCTGCCGATCTACAGCGCCAGCGAGGCGAGCTCGAACGCACTCATCGGCTCGAGGCCTGGGCCGAAATGGCCCGGCAGGTGGCGCACGAGATCAAGAATCCGCTGACGCCGATTCAGCTCAACGCCGAACATCTTCGTCGTGTTCACACCGACCGCGGCGCGCCGCTTGGCCCTGTGGTGCAGGAGTGCGTGGCCACGATCCTCACGCAAGTGAAGCTGCTGCGGCAAATCTCGTCGGAGTTCTCCAGCTTTGCGTCATCGCCGACGGCGAAGCGATCCGAGGTGGACGTGACCGCGCTTCTTCACGAAGTGCTCGATCCCTACCGGCAGGGACTCGACGGGCGAATCAATCTCGATGTGGAATTGCCCGGCACGCTGCCGCACGTTTCAGTCGACCGCACGCTTGTGTCCCGGGCTCTGGTCAACATTGTGGAGAACGCGCTGCACGCGATGCCGGGAGCAGGCGCTCTGACCGTCCGAGCCAGTCAGAACGGCCGGGCGGTTCGTATTCGTGTCACCGACACGGGCGTCGGAATGGATGCCGAGGCACTGGCGCGAGCGTTCGAGCCCTATTTCTCTACCAAAGCGGCGGGCACCGGGCTGGGTCTGCCTATCGCGAAACGGAACGTCGAGCTGAGTGGCGGGACGATCTCGATGACCAGTGAGCGCGACAAAGGGACAACGGTGGAGGTTACGCTCCCCGTTGCGTAGTGTCCGACTTCCCTGGCCTGAGCTGAGTCGAAGCCAGCCGGACTTCCTCTTCGTTCTCACCGCCGTGCCGACGATGCAACCGCGTCCACGCATAGCCGATGAAGCCTGACGCCAGGTACGAGTAGGCCAGGGCGACCAGCACGTACTGTGGTTCCGCCGCCAGCAGCACCAAACCAACGGCAACGAGGACGAGGACCGCAGAACTGCGCCGCGTCTGCAGGTCGAATGTCTTGAAGCTCCGGAAGCGAATGGTACTGACCATCGTCAGCGCCGGGATGATTACCATCGCCAGCACCGCTATGGCGTGCGCGGCGCTCTGGAATCCCTGCGGGTAGGCGAACACGGTCGCCGCCGGCACGCACGCCGCCGCCGGACTGGGCATACCGACGAAGTAGCGCTTGTCCTGTGATCCCGACTGGATGTTGAAGCGTGCGAGCCTGACCGCAGCCGCGGCAACGAAGAGAAAGCCGGCCGCCCATCCAATGCGGCCGAGCGGTTGCAGGCCCCACTGGAACGACAGGATCGCCGGCGCGACGCCAAACGACACGACATCGGCGAGTGAGTCGAATTCGAGTCCGAAGGCGCTCGTCGTCCCGGTCATGCGGGCGATGCGTCCATCCAGCATGTCGAGTACGAACGCAAAACCGATGAACAGCGCGGCCGTGGACAACTCCCCCCGCATCGAATGGACGATGCACGCATAGCCGCAGAACAGGTTCGCCATCGTGAACATGCTCGGCAGCAGATACACACCGCGGCGGAATCGGCGCGCCCGCACATCCAGACGAGGACGCAACGGTCTTAACAGACTCGGGCGACGACGCTCGTGCTCGTCTAACATGCATCTCCTCACGGACGAGGGGGAAGCGTCGCGATGACAGTGACGCCTCCCACCACCTTAGCACCCACCTGGGTATGGATCGTCGAGCCCGCCGGCAGAAACACGTCCATTCTCGACCCGAACTTCATGACCCCGAACCGCCCCCCGGCCTTCACCATGTCGCCCTGCTGGGCGCGGCAGACGATGCGCCGAGCAAGAATGCCGACAATCTGGCGGACAATAATGGATTGCCCATCATGATCTATCGTCACCTCGGTATATTCGTTGAGGTCCCCCGCGTCGGCCCTGTAGGCCGGCAGAAACCGGCCCGGATGATACTTGACGGCCGTTACGCGGCCGCTGACCGGCATCCGATTCACGTGCACGTCCATCGGGGACAGAAAAATGGTGATTTGCCGCCAACTCCCCGGCGGGGGTGTCCCGGTCGGGTCACCGGCAACCATTACTCGCCCGTCCGCGGGTGAGACGATGGCGGAGTCCGGCGCGTTGTGCTGGCGCTCGGGATCGCGAAAGAAGAACAGGAAGAACAGTGTAAGGACGCCGAAGATCAGCCCAAACAGCGGCCCGCCCGTGAGCCACGACAAGAGTGCAACGGCCAGACCGCCAAGAATGAACGGCCAGCCAGCGGGATCGATGCGCATAAAAAAAGAGACCAGGTTTAATTCTCCGCGAACTGCGCGCGAAAATTAAACCCAGTCTCTGGAGCCGACGCCGAAAGAAGAGCTACGACGCCCGGAGGTGCCCCCTGGCGTAATCGAGCGCCATCCGCTCCATTTGATCCTTCAAAGCGAGTTTTTGTTTCTTCAGAGTGACTTCTTCGAGTTGTTCCGTTGCCGAGAGGAAGTGACGTTCGGTGAGCTGGTGCAGGCGGTCATCTAAGAGATGATGACGCTCTGAAAGCTGGCGGTACTGGTCGTTGCTCTGCATCAGGAGCTTCTTTACCTCCTGTGCTTCCGCTGCGTTCATAGGCCGCACCCTCCTTTCGTGAAGAAGGACGTACTGTGACATCAAGGTAACACGGGCTGGCCCAGCGCTCAATCCCCCATCGACCGGAGCTTTAACTGACGGAATACCTGAGGGTTAAGGCTCATCCCGCCACAGGATGAGCGCATCCTCGACAGGGTTCGTGTAGTAGTTTGCGCGGGTACCGGTGACGGCAAAACCCAGGCGTTCGTAGAGCCGTCTCGCCGCTTCGTTTGAGCGTCGCACCTCCAGCGTGGCGCGCCGCGCACCCAGCCGCTTTGCCTCCTCGAATACGCGACGGATCAGCTGAGTTCCGATGCCCTGTCCACGCAGCGCCGGACGAATCGCCAGGTTGTTGATGTGGATCTCATCCACTACCAGCCAGAACGCACAGAAACCGGCGACACGCTGTTCGGGGGTGCGGACGACGTAGATGTGGCAGACGGAACGGTTCTGCAGTTCCCACGCGTACATCTCTTTCGTCCATGGATTCGTAAACGATTCCTCTTCAACGGCGAGGACGCCGTCGAGATCCTGGTCGCCCTCAAGTGGGTCGATCCAGTAATCGACAGTGCTACCGGAGTGTTCGGGCATCTCGCGCGAGCTCAGCGTCGGTTCGTCTGATGTACAGCGGGCGAATCGCGTGCGGTGCATGCTCACCGCTGATCGACATCTCGCCCGCGAGGATGGCCATGGTGCCGGCCAGCGGAGGCGCCGGCGGTTCGGCGATTCGAGCCGCATCGCCGAGCACGTGGAGAATTATGTCGGCGTGTGCGCGCGCGCCATCGCCGATGAATAGCGTCGAGCGACCGGACCGCGGACGGTCTTCGCGGAGTGATTCGAGCAGTACTTCAGGCCGACTCACGACAGGCGCACGCACTTCGCGTCCATCCTCGTAGAGCGCAGCAAACACCTCTCCACGCCACGCATCGACCCACGTGGCCACCCGATTGTGCAGCATCCCGGCGATCCGTACCAACGAATCGAACCCCGAGACGCCGATCAACGGCTTCCCTTCTGCGAAGGCGAGTCCCTGCATTGTCGCGATCCCGATGCGAAGGCCGGTGAATGAGCCCGGTCCAGTCGCGACGGCAAAGACGTCGATGTCAGCCAGCGTGGTGTCCGCGCCATCGATCAGCGACATCAGATCGCCAGGAAGATGCTCCGCATGTGCGTTGGGCGCGTCGTTGACCTGCTCACACATAACCCGGCCGTCACGCACAAGCGCGCAACTGCCGGACGAGGTCGTCGTGTCAAGGGCAAGGACGAGCATCACTGGGATAATAATCGGCAAAGCACCATGCTCAATGCCCAAGGCTCAATGCCCAAACCCGGCTCCGCTACGCCGGCGATGCGACAGTATCTCGAAGCCAAGCGCCAGTACCGGGACGCCATCGTGTTCTTTCGAATGGGCGACTTCTACGAGATGTTCTACGAGGATGCGCTGGTCGCGGCGCGGGCCCTCGAGCTGACGCTGACGTCACGGTCAAAGGACGCGGGCGGCCAGGGCATCCCGATGTGCGGCGTCCCGTTTCACGCCGCCGACGGTTACATCTCGCGACTGGTCAAAAAGGGGTTCAGGGTCGCAATCTGCGAACAGGTTGAGGATCCTCGCAAGGCCAAAGGGTTGGTCCGCCGCGAAGTCGTCCGCGTCGTCTCACCGGGCACGCTGACCGAGCCTGGGTATCTCGACGCACGCGAACCCGCGTTCCTCATGGCCATCGTCCCTTCGCGAGACGGACTCGTCGGGGTCGCCCTTGTCGACGTATCGACCGGCGAATTCTCGACGACCGAGTATCAGGGGCCAGAGGGGCTGCAGGCGCTGATGGACGAAATCGCGGTCCTTCGCCCTCGTGAGGTCGTCGTGCCCGGCGACGCGAATCCTGGTGAACGGTTCCCCGAGTTGGCGCGCGTGCAAGTGCCGGTGACCAACGCCGACGGATGGACCTTCGACGCCGAAACGGCGCGGCGCGCGTTGCTCGATCAATTGAAAACGCACGGTCTCGAAGGCTTTGGTCTCGAGGGCCGGACGGCGGCGATTCAGGCCGCCGGCGGTCTCGTCGCGTACTTGCGCGATACCCAGAAAGCCGACCTCACGCACGTCCGCACGATCAGCTATCGCACCAGCGCCGATTGCCTGATTCTCGACCCGATCACCCTCAAGCATCTCGAGGTGGTCACCGCCAGCGACGGCGGACCGCAGGGTTCCCTGCTCAAAGAAGTGGACCGCACGATCACGTCGATGGGTGGTCGTCTGCTGCGCGCGTGGCTGCTGCGTCCGCTCTGTGCGCTCGAGCGCATTCGCGATCGACTGGACGCCGTCGAGGAACTGGCATTCCGCTCGACGGAACGAGGGAAGTTCCGCGAGACGATGAAGGCCGTGCACGACCTCGAACGTCTGGTCGCCCGGGCTGCGCTCGCGACGACTGGCCCACGTGAGCTCGTGTCGCTGCGGTTGTCGCTGGCCGCGGTCCCGCGCGTGAAGCACATCTTGAGTGAGGTGCAGGCACCGCTTCTGTCGAGCCTGTGTGCCGAGCTCGACGAGCTGACCGACATTCGAGATCTGATCGAACGCACCCTCATCGACGAACCGCCGGCGATTGCGCGCGATGGCGGATTCACCCGCGACGGCATCGATGCCGAGCTCGACGATCTGCGCACGATCAGCCGATCCGGTCGTCAGGTGATCGCCGAGATGGAGGAGCGCGAGCGCGCACGCACCGGCATCGCCTCGCTGAAGGTCCGCTTCAACCGTGTGTTCGGCTACTACATCGAGATTTCCAAAGCCAACCTGCACGCCGCACCAGACGACTATCAGCGCAAACAGACCATCGCCGGCGGCGAGCGGTTCACGACGCCGGCGCTCAAAGAGTACGAGGCCAAGGTGCTGGGCGCGGACGAGCGGATCCTCGAGCGCGAGCTGGAGATGTTCGAAGACCTGCGACGTCGCGTGGCTGCCGAGGCACCACGCATTCAGGACACTGCACGCGCACTGGCGACCCTCGACGTCCTCGGCGCACTCGCCGAGACCGCGGCTATCGCCAACTACACCAAGCCGCACCTGCACGATGGCGACGAGATGGTTGTTGTCGACGGACGCCACCCGGTTGTCGAACGATTCAGTTCAGACGCGTTCGTTCCGAACGACATCGACCTGAATGGCACCACGCGTCAACTCGTCGTCCTCACCGGCCCGAACATGGGCGGCAAGTCCACCTATCTGCGGCAGACGGCGCTGATCCCGCTGCTCGCTCAGATCGGCTCGTTCGTGCCGGCCAAGGATGCCAAGCTGCCGATCGTCGACCGCATCTTCGCGCGCGTCGGTGCCTCCGACAACATCGCCCGCGGTCAGTCCACGTTCATGGTGGAGATGCAGGAGACGGCCAACATCCTCAACACAGCCACGTCGCGCAGCCTCGTCGTCCTCGACGAGATCGGCCGCGGCACGTCCACGTTCGACGGCCTGAGCATCGCGTGGGCCGTGGCCGAATACCTGGCGACCAATCCACGTTCGCGGCCGAAGACGCTCTTCGCCACGCACTATCACGAGCTTACCGACCTTGCCGACGCACTGCCGGGTGTCGTCAATGCACATGTCTCGGCACGCGAGTGGAAGGACGAGATCATCTTCCTGCGCAAGATCGTCAGCGGGCGATCGGATCGGAGCTACGGGATTCAGGTCGCGCGCCTGGCTGGCCTGCCGGGTACGGTGATCACGCGTGCGCAGGAGATCCTCAGCGGCCTCGAGCGCGACGAACTGTCGCGCGGCGGGCGCCCGACGCTTTCCGGCGACGGCCGCGATCCCGGCACGCGGCAGCTCGGGCTATTCGCGACTCCGCCAGACGCGCCACCTCCGCGCCAGCGAGAAGTCGCCGAACGGCTCAAAGCGATCGAGATCGACGAGACGACACCGAGACAAGCGCTCGAATTGCTCGCTGAACTGAAGAAGCTGTCGGACGAGAGCTGATGCGCCGTTTCGCATTTTCCATTTTGCATCTTGCATTACTCGGCTCTGCTTGTCGTCCATCCCCTACTGCCAACTCCAACATCATCACCATCTCGGTTCGTTCAGGACCGACGACGCTCGATCCGAGGCAGGGCGCCGATGAGAGCTCGCAGCGGGTCTCGCAGCTCATCTTCAATTCATTGATGGAATGGGGCGACGACCTTCGCGTCCACCCGGCGCTTGCCGAACGGCTCGAGCACCCCGACCCGAGAACCTACGTTGCCCACCTGCGCCGTGGCGTGCGCTTTCACGACGGCCACGAACTGCGCGCACGCGATGTCGTCTACACATTCGCCGCGTTTGTCGATCCATCGTTCGTGTCGCCCCTGAAGGGCGCCTACAAGCTGCTGCGCGTTGTCACGGCAGTGGACGACTACACCGTCAGGTTCACCCTCGCTGAACCGTTCGCCGCGTTTCCAGTGCAGCTGGTGCTTCCGCCAATCGTTCCCGACGGTTCCGGCGAGCGCATGCGAACCGATCCGGTTGGGACAGGTCCGTACCGGTTCGTGCGCTACGACGACGATGACAAGGTCGTGCTGTCCGCGTTTGAGGGTTTCTGGAAGGGTGCGCCAGTCAACGACGGCGTGATCGTGAAGGTCATTCCCGATGACACGATGCGCGGCCTCGATCTGCGCAAGGGCGTCACCGACATGGTGATCAACGATCTGCCGCCTGACATCGTGCACCAGCTCACCGAGGACGGCTCGTTCCGCATCGCGCCATCGCCGGGTCTCGACTTTTCCTACATCGGGTTCAACCTGCGGGATCCGATTCTGGCCGACCGCCGCGTGCGCCATGCGATCGGCTACGCCATCGATCGCGACGCCATCATCCGCTACATGCGTCGCGGGATGGCGAGGCCCGCTTCCGGACTGTTGCCGGATCAGGCGTGGGCATTCGAGCCCGAGGTGCATCGCTTCACCTACGATCCGGCCCGGGCCATGCGGCTCCTCGACGAGGCCGGCTATCCAGACCCGGATCGTGAGGGGCCTCAACCGCGGCTGCGGCTATCGCTGAAGATCTCGGCGAACGAGGAGACGCGGCTGCAGTCCACTGTCGTCCAGGAGAGTCTGCGACGCGTCGGCATTGAGCTCGATCTGCGATCGTACGAATTCGCCACGTTTTTCGGGGACGTGCTCCAGGGCAACTTCCAAATGTTCTCGTTGATCTGGACGGGAGGCTCGCTCGTCGATCCCGACATCCTGCGCCGGGTGTTTCACTCGGATCAGACACCCCCGCTCGGATTCAATCGTGGCTACTATCGCAACAGCGACGTCGATCGGCTGCTCGACCGCGCCACTCAATCAACCAACGAGGACGAACGCGCACGCGCGTATCGTGACGCGCAGCAGCTCATCGCAAACGACGCGCCGTACATTCCGATCTGGAACCGCACCAATGTGATTGTCGCGCAGCGTTCGCTCGACGGCCTGCACCTCAATGCCATCGGCGATTTTCAGGCGCTCAAAGACGTGCGACGCCGCACACACTGAATGTAGCGTCCGCCTTCAGCCGGACCTTACCCCTTGAGGCTCTCGAGCTCGGTGCGTGCTTCGGCGAGATACGGCGAGTTGGGATGCTGATCGACGATCTGCGTGAACGTCTTCTTCGCTTCCTCGGTGTTGCCCTTCTGGACATAGGCGCGAGCCAGCTCAATGAGGATCGCGTCCACGGGCAAGTCGTCGGTATTGCCCGTCGTCATTTCCTTCCAGGTGGCGATCGCTGCGTCCAACTGGCCGGAGTGTGCCTGGGTGTCGGCTTTCCCGAGGCGTGCCATGCGGCCATACAGGCTCGACGCTCCGCTGCGCCGCTGGACGTCGTCGTACTCTTTGATGGCTTCGGCGTGGCGGCCGAGCGTGGCGAGCGCTCCGGCCATGTGATACCGCGCGGTGATTCCAGACGCGCTGTCTGGATACGCGTCGGCCGCGGCCTTCAATTTGGGTAACGCGGCCTTGAGCTTGGCTTCTTCGGTGGAAAAGGTGCCGGTGGCGCCCAGCGTTGCGCCTGCGGGCAGATTCTCTTCGCCGGTGGCGCCGGCGGGAACGACGCGCGCATTCATCGCGACCATCGCTTCGGCGAGCAACCCCGAACCACGTGACTGCGTCTGGTTGCGATAGACCATGAACCCAATCACCGCCACGGCGAGGACCACGACACCGACGATCGCGCCGGCGATCGGACGCTGGCGCGTTTCGAGGAACTCGCGTGCGCTCTCGATGGAGTGGACGAGCTCGTTCTCTTTCAGATGCTGACGTTCTTTGCGCTTCATGACTGCCTGCGGTCTCCCCGCGTTTCGGCGATGGCGTCCCCGGTGCGACTTGAACGCACGGCCTTCCGCTTAGGAGGCGGACGCTCTATCCACTGAGCTACGGGGACGTGAACGCTCTATTGTACCTGTTCAATACTGAAGGACGGAGAAGACCTTCTCGTCGGCCAGTTTCGACCGGCCGTTCAAGAACTGCAGTTCGATCAGAAAGGCCAGGCCGTGCAGGTCACCGCCCAGCTTCCTCACCATCTTCGCGGCGGCGCCCGCCGTGCCGCCGGTGGCCAGCACGTCGTCCACGATGAGCACTTTGTGGCCGTTCTCGATGGCGTCCTCATGGACCTCCAGCGAGTCGATTCCGTACTCGAGCGAGTAACTCTCCTTCAGAGTCTTTGACGGCAGCTTCCCGGGCTTGCGAATGGGGATGAATCCCGCCTTGATGCGCTCGGCGACGGCCGCACCCAGAATAAACCCTCGGCTTTCGATGCCGACGACCACTTCGATGCCCTTGCCGACGTACGGCCTCGAGAGCATGTCGATCGTCATCGCGAAGCCCTCGGCGTTTCGCAGCAGTGTCGTGATGTCGTAAAAGAGAATGCCCGCCTTCGGGAAATCGGGAACGTGCCTAATGTGCTGTTTGAGATCCATCGTCACCTGACGTCCGTTTGAGGCCGGACGGCTGTTATGTCGTCACCGAGAACGTCGTGTACGAGCCGGTCGGATCCTCTTCGTCCACGTACACACGATCGACGCGCGAACCACGCGGACCGGTGCGCAGCGCCCGCTCGACGCGCGTCACGGCCTCGGCGTCGCCCTCGACAAGAGCTTCCACCCGGCCGTCCGGCAGGTTGCGCACCCAGCCGGTCGCGCCCTCACGACGGGCGGTGTCTTGCGTGAAGTAGCGGAATCCGACGCCCTGCACGCGCCCGCTGACCACAAACCGACGTGCCACGCGCATGGGAAGCATGAATTATATAGTTCCCTTCATGGAATCTCCCCGGGACCCTGCCGCAGGCGGCCGACCTGAGGCTGACGCCACTCGGACGGCACCTGTAAGCGCGACGTTCCGCGCTGGCGACCTGGTGTGCGACCGATTCCGCGTCGTCCGCTTCATCGCTCGTGGCGGGATGGGCGAGCTGTACGAGGCGGAGGACCTGACGCTTGGTGAGCGTGTCGCGCTGAAGACGATTCGACCCGAGATCGCGGTCCACGAGCGCGCGAACCAGCGCTTCCGACGCGAGGTCCAGCTCGCCCGCAAGGTCACGCACCCGAACATCTGCCGCATCTTCGATTTGTTCGAGCACCGGCCGCCGGAAGGCACTGCCGGCGCGGTGTCCTTCGTCACCATGGAGTTGCTGCAAGGAGAGACGCTGTCGCAGCACCTCCGTGAGCACGGTCCATTGCGCGTAGAGGACGCGGGCCCCATCGTGCAGCAGATGGCGGCGGCTTTGTCCGCCGCGCACGCGGCAGACGTCATCCATCGCGATTTCAAGACCAATAACGTGATGCTGCTCGGCGCTGGCCCTTCGCGGCCGCCACGTGTCGTCGTGACCGATTTTGGTTTGGCGCATCTGGTCGGCGACACGAACGGCATGGTTGACGGCGGGATCACGGTCACGGGCGACATTCCCGGCACGCCCGAATACATGTCGCCGGAACAAATCGAAGGCGGCGTGCTCACGCCCGCGAGCGACATCTATGCGCTGGGGATCGTGGTGTACGAGATGGTGACCGGCCAGCGCCCATTCACGGGCGACACCCCGATCGCCTCTGCGCTTCAACGCGTCGTTGGACCTACACCGAAGTCTCCGCGTGAGCTGAAGCCCGATCTGCCCTTGGAGTGGGACCGCGCAATCATGCGCTGTCTGGCTCGCTATCCAGACGGACGATTCAGCGACGCGGCCGATCTCGCGCGTGCACTCGATGGGACACTCCCACGGCGCGCGCCGCACTCTCGTCTCGTGACGGCAGCGGCAGTCGCACTGCTCATCGTCGCCGGAGCAGGCGCATTGCTCTGGCGCGGGCGAACGGTGTCCCCGGCAGCTGCGCCATCAGTGGAGGCCACTGCTAGACCAGCGGAGACGGTGCGACCCGCAGTTGCCGTGCTCGGGTTCCGCAATCTCGCTGGCCGCGCCGATGCGCAGTGGTTATCGATGGCGCTGTCGGAAATGTTGACGACGGAGCTGGCCGCTGGTGAACGTCTGCGCACCATTCCCGGCGAGAACGTCACGCGGATGAAAACCGAACTTGCGCTTGCGGACGCGGACACGTATGCGTCTGAGACGTTAATGCGCATCCGGCAGAACCTCGGCGCTGATCTCGTCGTGACTGGATCGTATGTGACGGTCGGGACGGGCGATGCCTCGACGCTGCGAGTGGACATCCGTCTTCAGGACTCGCGTGAAGGCGAGACGCTGTCGCTGGTCAGCGAGATGGGAGCGATTCGCGAGCTGCTCGATCTCGTCGCGCGAGCGGGGGTACGACTGCGTGACAAGCTTGGAGTTCAGGTTGCTGAGGCGTCGGTGCGCGTCTCGCAGCCGGCCTCACCCGACGCCGCTCGCCTGTATGCCGAAGGACTGATCCATTTGCGGCAGTTCGATGCGCTCGGCGCACGGTCGATCTTCGAGCAGGCAATCACGGCGGACCCTCGCTTCCCTCTCGCATACTCCGCGCTCGCCAACACCTGGTCGCAACTGGGGTACGACAGCCGCGCCAGGGACGCCGCGGCGCGCGCATTCGAACTCTCGGCCAATCTTCCCCGTGCCGACCGTTTGCTCGTCGAGGGTACGTATCGCGAGATGTCGAGCGCATGGAAGGACGCCATCGCGATCTGGCAAACCTTGTCGACGTTCTTTCCTGACGATGTGGAGCACGCGTTGCGGCTGGCCAACGCGCAGATCTCATCCGGCGCCGCCAAGGAGGGACTCGCGACGATCGACGCCTTCAGGAAACGGTTTCCGGCGGTAACCGATCCGCGGCTCGACCTCGCGGAGGCGCAGGCGGCGGACACGTTGTCAGATTTCAAACGGATGCAGGCCGCCGCCTCGTCGGCGGCGGCGACTGGAGAAAAGCTCGGTGCACGGTTGCTCGTGGCGAACGCCCGGTTGCGCCAAGGCGCTGCGACCCTTCGTCAAGGACAGATTGACGCGGCCGTCAGGCAATTTGAAGAGGCGCGCGCCATCTATGCGGCGGCTGGCGACAAAGCCGGCGTCGCGCGGACGCTCAACAACCTGGCGAGCGCGATCTCCGATGGCCCCGATACCACGCGCACGCGCGCCCTGTACGACGAGGGCTTGAGCATCGCCCGCAGCATCGGCGAGCAGGATCTCGTCGCGCGCTTCCTCAACAACATCGCCATTCAGGAGCGGCGCGCCGGCAACCTGCAAGCGTCGCTCAAGATGAATCAGCAATCGCTGGCCATCCGCCGCGAAATTGGCGATCGGACGAACGCAGCAATCTCGCTGAACAACATCGGCAACGTCCTTCTCGATCTCGGCGACCTGCAAGGCGCATCACGTCATTACGAAGAGTCAGCGTCAATGAGTCGCGAGACGGGCGATCGCCGCGGGCTTGCCCGCGCGCTCTACAATGCCGGGGAGTCCCTGAAACTCCAGGGAGAAATCGCCCGCGCGCGGACGACCTACGAAGAGGCACTGTCGATTCGCCGCACCATCGAAGACCCGGCGAGTGTAGCGACATCGCTCTACGGCGTTGGCCACGTTGCCGGCGTGCAGGGAGATCTTGCGACCGCCGAAAAGGTGCTCAGTGAGGCGTTCGAGATGGACCGGCGCCTGGATCGACGTCGGCCGATGGCGTATTCGACATACCAGCTCGGTGACATTGCCTTGATGCGCGGCGATTTTGCGCTGGCGAGGCAGCGCCACAACGACGCTCTGGTGATCCGAACCGCCCTCGGCGAAAAAGGCACGGCGGCCGAAAGCCGCAGCGCGCTCGCGGTGCTCGCGCTCGAAGAAGGACGTCCGGCTGACGCCGAGAAACTCGCGACTGAAGCCGCGACCGTGTTTGCCGGTCAGTCAGCGCCCGACAACGAAGCAATGGCTCGCGCCGTCATCGCATTGGCGATGCTGACGCAGGGTCGTCGAGCCCCGGCCGTCCGGGAAATCCAACGCGCCCAGTCGCTACTCAAAGGTCCGCAGCATGTGCTGGCGCGGATGCCGGTCATGATTGCGGCGGCGCGTGTGAACAGCGAGGCAAACGCGGATGCGGCGCTCGGATCGCTCGAGTCCATTCGCGCCGAAGCGGTGAAACGGGGGATCGCCCGGTCGGAATTCGACGCGCGCCGGGCGATCGCTGAGATCGAGGGCCGCCGCTCCCTCAGCGCTGGAGCAAAGGCGATCGAGACACTCCGAAAAGACGCCAAGGCGCGCGGCTTCGGTCTCTACGCGCGGTAGGGCGAGGCCTCGCGTGGATGCGGTCACCGGCGACGCATGCGTCGCGCTACGAACCCAAGCCGCGCAGAAGCGGGCGTCCACCAGGCATTCCCGGCCACGGGATCGACAGCAGAACCACAACCATCGCCAGACTGAAGAAGATCACCGCCAGCTTGTGCTTCTGCGCCGCGTCGGCGGCTTTGCCGATCTTGCTCTTCCCCACATGCGCGAGGGCGATGCCAATCAGCATGCCGGTCACGTGCTCGACGGCTAAAAATCGCAGCGGCGCATTGCGCATCGTCGCGCCCATGTCGGCCCACGCATCGCGGATGAAGGGGCTGAGCCACACGTAAAGCAGTAACCCGATCAGGAACTGCACGTCGAGCGCGATGCTGAACCACCGCACGCCTGCCGTGTCGCCGGACCGCCAGTCGCGTCGGCCGGTGATGCCCATGATCGCCCGAGCGATCACAAAGAGGCCGGCAATGACGACGACCCAACGAAGAAGGCTGTGAATGACCAGGAATGCGGAATACATGTCCGCAGGATACTTCGGTTTTGTGCTCTAGTTGAGGTTCGTCCAGAGCGATTGAAGGTCAACTAACCCCTCGGAACGAATTGTACGAGGTCCGATTTAGCGAACCGACGTTGCATCGGTTCGTCAGGCAATTCGATCCTAATGGCGTCAATCAGCGTACGCGCTTCGCGCGCAGAGCCATCGTCGCCATCAAGCATCAGGAGTACGTTCAGAGCCCACAGCAAGAGAGCGGGATCGGAGATGGGGCGGGCGATCGCGAGCGCGTCGCGCGCGTGGGCGATTGCCTCCTGCGTCCGGCTCAGCGCTCGAAGGGCGCGTGCGGCGGTTATGTGAGCCAGCGCCTGATACTTGACGCGTCCCTTTGCGCGACAAAACTCCACTGTGTCCTGAGCGCGATCCAAGGCGAGATTCGCGTCTCCGCACGCAAGCGCTAGTTCAGCGCGGACCTGCTTCAGGCGGCCCTGCCACAGCCAGTCGTGCCAACCAGGCGTGGCTGCCGCTGCCGTTTCGACTTCCGGCAGCAGCACCTGCGCTCGCCCAGGATCATTACGCCGTACGTGGACGAACAAGAGATCAATCCCCGAGCTCACAATAGTCGGCATGAAGCTCAAGCTTCGCGCCAGCTCGCGAGCTTCCGTATGGATGCTTTCGGCCCCGTCCAAGTCGAACACACTCACGTGGAAGCCCCCCGACATCGATGTCGCACGTGCCAAAGGGGGCAGCACGCCATATTTCCGGCCGAACGCGCGCGCCTCCTCGAAAGTGCGAGCGGCATCGCGATATCGCCCGATCGCACCGAGGCTCAATCCGTAATGTGAAAGGGCATACATCGTGAGTTCCGTGTCTCTGGCTGTCCGGGCGGTCTCGGCGGCGCGTCTTCCCTGTTTCGTCGCCTCGTGCGAGTGGCCCGCCAGGTACAGGGTCAGAGGCCCGTGCATCAATGCCACACCGCGTCGCGGCTTTCCCAGTGAGTTGGCGCGGTTGTCCATCTCAATCGCGCCGGCCAGATCGCCGCGCGCCTGAAGGCTACGACCCAGCCAACCCATTGCATCCGCCGCAAGATCATCGCGGTTGACCTGGCGGGCAAGGTCCAACGCCTCGGTGGCATATCGATCCACCGACGAACTATCGAGCAGGTAGAAGGAGGCGTCCGCCACCATGAGTACCAGCTCCGCACGCCGCTCGAGATCCTCAGGGTCGAGTAATTCGAGGGCACGCAGTGCGTCGTCTTTTTCGGCACTCCATTGCCCCAGCGATCCAAAGGCTCGGGCACGGCGTATATGCAACTCGACACGGCGCGCGTCGAGATTTGGTCCGCTGGCGAATTCGATCGACTGCAGCGCCAGCTCGTACATGCGCGCCGCCTCCTCGTACGCGAGCAACTCGGACGCCCGGTCTCCCGCACGCATGGCATACACGACTGCCTTGTCCGCAGTACCGGCCGATGCAGATTGCGAAAAGTGGTAAGCGAGATCGGCGAGCGGTGGATCGGCGCGTCCGCCCGCCCGCTCCTCGATTGCTTCAGCCACGCGACGATGAAGCCGGATGCGACGTACTGATAGGAGCTCGCCGTACAACGTCTCTCGTATCAATGCATGTCGAAACGCGAGACGACCGCGGCTGCTAACGGCATCCGCAATCAACTGCGCGCGAACAGCTTCGTCGAGTGCGTCGAGAAGGTGATCTTCCGATAGATCGCCGAGCGCAATCAGCAGCTCGACATCGAATTCGCGACCGATCACGGCCGCCAGCGCCAGCGCTCGGTTGCATCCTTCCGAGAGGCGCGACAAACGTCGACCGATCACCTCTTTCACGCCCTCCGGTAAACCGAAATCTATGTCCTCGAGCGGGCTGCGCAACGAATCCGTTTCGCGTAAGTGTCGAAGCAGTTCGCCGATAAAAAACGGGTTCCCACCGGCACTCTCCATCACAAGCGCCGCAAGCCGAGACGACACGGAATGGCCGGCGATCGATGGCGCCAGCTCCAGCACGTCAGTGCCCGTGAGCCCATCAAGCGAGAGCCGGGTGACCGACTCATCGCGGCGAAGGTCGGCGAGGATCTCTGCAAGAGGATGTGTACGCCGCAGTTCGCTGTCACGGTACGTCCCCACGATGCACAGGGCCGCTGTCCTCGTCGACCGCATCACGTGCTTGAGCAGCAGAAGCGTCGGTCGATCCGCCCAATGCAGGTCGTCGAGCACAAGGACGATTGGGTGGACTGAGGATGCTGCTGCCAACAGTGCATCGATCACATCGAATAGGCGATACCGCTCGCCCTCGCCCTCGGACTTCGGCGATGTTCGCAAATCGGGAATCCGGCGCATCAGCTCGACGATGATCGGTGCCAGTTCGCCGCCGCCGCCGATGCTGTTCAGGGTGGCGCGGAGCTCTGGCTCGGGACATACGCGCGCATACCACGTGAGGGCTTCCGCGAATGGTTGGTATGGAATTAGCGCCTCTTCATCACTTCTGCCGGCCAGGACGGTGGCCACCTGCCTCGCACAATGGCGCGCAAACTCTGTCGCGAGCCGCGTCTTTCCGATGCCCGGCTCACCTGCAAGCAACAGCAAATGACGACGCCCGACACGTGCCTGATCCCAAACGCGCGTCATCTGCGCAATCTCCGCCTCGCGCCCAACGAACGCGGTGGCATCGGGCAGAGCATCGAGGAATGGCGGCGGCGGCAGGGGCGCTCCGGTCATCACGGCGGGAGGCGGACCTGGGCTGCCGAGTGGTTCACCTCCCGATGCGCTCTCGAGCGCCAGCCGGACATCAGCGGCGCGCGCATATCGATCGGCAGGATGCTTCGCGAGACATTTCTGCACGATGACCTGGACGCCGTTGGGCACATTACCGGGTAACGGTGGCGGCGAATCGCGTAGGATTGCCGAGAACAATTCTGGCACTGTGGGTGCCGCAAACGGTTTCGCTCCAGAGAGCATCTCGTAGAGCAGTACCCCAAGCGCCCATACGTCTGTGCGGGGATCAATTTCGCCGCCGCGCACTTGTTCTGGCGCCATCGAGTACGGCGTACCTGCGAGCGCCCTCTGCTCTGTGGCCGCGCTCGTCGCGGTTGCGTCTGAGTCGACCATCCGCACTCGATTAGCAATGCCAAAATCCACAAGCTTGACACGACCGCTCGAGGACACGATCGCGTTGGCGGCCTTGAGATCGGAATGTACGATGCCGCGGTCGTGAGCGTGCGCAAGAGCGTCCGCTGCCTCACTGCCATATCGGATGCTCTGCTCGACCGTCAGCGCACCACCTTCCACGATCTCCGAAAGAGTCTGTCCCTCGACGAATTCCATCGAGATGAATGGGAGTTCATTTTGCTCGTCGATTTCGTACACCGCGACGATGTTGGGATGATTCAGCGCCGATGCACTGCGCGCCTCGCGCAGGAGACGTGCCGGCGAGGAGTCGCTCTTGTCAGCGGCAAGCACTTTGATGGCGACAGGCCTACGCAGCACTGTGTCGGTGGCAAGGAAGACGGCGCCCATTCCGCCGCGGCCCAACGGCCGTTCGATGTGGTACTTACCCAGCCGAGACCCTGGTGAAAGCATGTGAAGGGCGGATTATATGTGGCGCGAGCGTGTGCATTGGAGGGGCTATCACCGTCACGGATCGCGGTCTCCTCAGCAGCTGCGGTCACCGGGAGTGTGCCCACCTCGGCCGTGCGCCGCCCGCCGCGGCCGTTGTTGGAACGGACCCTATTCCTTGCGGCGTGTTTCTAGTCCTTGCGGCGTGTTTCTAGGGTTGGACGCATCGGCGGGGACTCGCGCTCGATGGTCCATTCATGGCGGCACGACTCGCACACGAGCAGCACGAGGACGACAGGTCGTTCCGCTACAGTGGTAACACTGCGTGCGAGACCGACGCCGTCCCTGCACTCGGGGCATTGGCGCCGAATCGACATCGGCATGGGGGAGTGCCGAATCTAACACACCGCAGCTCATCAGGCAGTCCACTGCTGCAAGCGTCTGCACTGAAAATACCAACGAGGGTTCGAAATAGGTGACGAACCGGTTCGCGGCGAGACGTACCGTGAATGACTGCCGCAGGACCGGATCATTCGGTGACGGGCCCTGGTTGACTCACATGGGAGCGAATCTCGCCCGCTCTCCTGTCCGCGTTACCGTCTATCTAAATGTCGGTGTAGTTGCGCAGCACGTGCGCCCAGGGCCCAACTGCGAACACGAGATAGAACAGCGTCAGTGCCGCCACGGTCCGGTGCCGCGACATCAGGTAGAGCACCGTGCCACATGCAATCGCAAACAGCTTGACGGCGGCGAATGCGACCGCCGGACCGAACGCGGAGGCATACCACGCCACGAGCGGGTTGGCCTCGATCCACGAGCCAAAGGTGTTCACGCCGATGTAGGACATGATGCCGTCCATGGCCTGGACGGTGACGAAGGCCAGCCACACCAGTTCCGCTTTCGTGATCCGGCCTGCCGGCAACTGGAGTGTGAGAGTGCGGAGCATCGCGGCCAGTATATTCAAAGGAAACGCCAGCAATTTGGCGTGGGATCGCGCCCAACCTGGCGCCAAAAGGTCGCCGTTGGGCCGACCATTGTCTTCGCGCCACGGGCGATGATGGGAATCCCACGACACACCATATCGTCGTGCGCTCGGGCTGGCCGTGAACGCTGCCGGGGGTTGACGACGCGCAGCACGGTATGTTATTAAACTAGCACTTCGGTTATAAAGCTCACACAGTATCGACCGCCCATGCCCAACACCGCCCACGCCGCCCTCACCCGCCGCGAACGGCAGATCATGGACATCCTCTATCGCCGCGGCCGCGCGACGGCGGCGGACGTCCTCGAGGATCTCCCCGGTGATACGCACTACTCGACGGTGCGCACGCAACTGCGCGTGCTCGAAGAAAAGGGCCACGTCCGGCACGAGGAGGAAGGGCTTCGCTATGTCTACACGCCATTAGTGTCACGCAACACCGCGCGCAAGTCGGCCTTGCGGCATGTGGTGGACACATTTTTCGATGGCTCGACGGAAAAAGCCGTGGCGGCTCTCCTTGGCGGCGACGCCGCGCGTCTCAATGACGAGGAACTGCGTCGTATCGCCGACTTGATCGCCAAGGCGCGGAAGGACGGGCAACGATGATTCTCTTGCTCGAAGCCGCCATCAAGATCGCCCTGGTCATCGTCATCGGTCTGATCGCCGTGGTGATCTTCCACCGCCGGCCCGCCGCATTGCGGCATTGGATGCTGACCACGGCGATCGTGGTGTCGCTGGCGACTCCGCTGATGATCATCCTTGCACCATCCTGGAGCCTCCCGGTCGAGACGACCTCCGGCGTGACGCGCAACAGTCCTATCGCGCCACGCGACTCTCGATCCGACGCGCGCATCGGAATCACGGCGACGATTCAGAGTGCCACGACATCACGGACGATACGCCAGACCGGCGTGAATCCAGCGGTGATTCTCGTGGCGATCTGGATCATCGGCGTCGCCGTGAACCTCGCTGGCCTGTCTGTCGGCCTGTGGCGTCTGCGGCGAACCGCAGTGCGAGCCACGATTGTTCACGACGGACCGTGGGCCGAGACGGCACGGACTCTCAGCGAACGATTGGGTCTCCGCCGTCCCGTCCGCCTGCTTCAGAGCGACGAGCCGGCACTGCTGATGACGTGGGGACTGTTCACACCGAAAGTGCTGCTACCGATCGGCGCCTCCTCGTGGCATGCCGATCGCATCCGTGTCGTGCTCGCACACGAGCTGGCCCACGTGCAGCGCGGGGACTGGATCGTGCAAATCGGCAGCGAGTTGCTGCGGAGCGCCTGCTGGTTCAACCCGCTCGTCTGGCTCGCCTCGTCGCGCGTGCGCTTTGAAGGCGAGCGTGCCTGCGATGATGCCGTCGTCAATCTTGGCGTGGGTGGCGGCGAATACGCTGAGCACCTGCTCGACCTCGCCCGCCAGTTCGGCCGAGCCCGGCACCACGCCTTCCCCGCTGTCGCTATCGTCCCGCGTCCGACGAGTCTTGAACGGAGAGTGACCGCCATGCTGAACGTTCACATCGATCGCAATCCTGTTTCACGCGTCAGCCGTCTGGCGACACTCGCCGTGCTGCTGGCGGCCGCCCTGCCGATTGCACTGTTCGCACAGAACCGGTTCTGGACGATCTCTGGATCGATCGTGGACCCATCGAACGCGGTGCTGCCAGGTGTGACTGTTGTCGCGATCGATACCACCCGCGGCGCGCGCCACCAAGTGGAGACCAACCGGACGGGCCGGTTCGAAATTGTTGGCCTCCCCGATGGAGCCTACTTGCTTGAAGCTGGAGTCCCTGGATTCGCGACGTACCGGCAGAAGCTCACGCTCGACGGCCAAGACGTGAATCGCGAGATCACGTTGCAGGTCGGTACGCTTGAGGAAACGATATCGGTGACCCGAGGCGGAGCTCCACCCTCATTCGACGGACAACGTTGGGGTTCACCGAGGCCCGCGACCTGCGGTCCTTCAGAGGCCGCGCCCGCGACCGGATCGATCCGCATCGGCGGACAGATTCGCCAGCCAAGGAAAATCCGTCACGTCTCGCCGGTTTACCCGGAAGGCACGACCCCGGGACTGGTCAGGATGGAGGCGATCATCGGGATCGACGGTCTGGTGCAGGAGACAAAAGTCACCAACGACGCGCCACCTGCGCTCGCGCAGGCCGCCGTGGATGCCGTGCGTCAGTGGGAGTTCGACCCGACGCTCCTCAACTGCCTGGCGATACCCGTGACGATGACGGTCACAATCGACTTCAACTAGACTTGAATCTTCGAGAACGCCCGCGCGCCCATCACCAGGAACAGCGCCGCCACGATCGTCAACACCACGGCGTCAGTGGCGACGCCGATCTGTGACAGCCCGATGAATGCCGCGCGCAACCCGTCCACACCATACGCCAGCGGATCGAGCCGCGTTGCCACCGTCAATGCCATCGGAAGACCAGAGAGCGGAAACAGCGCCCCCGACAGGAAGAAGATCGGCATCACCATGAAGTTCATGATGAGCTGAAAGCCCTGCATGTCTTTCAGAGTGGAGCCGATTGCGGTGCCGAGCGCGGCGAACACGATCGCGGTCAACGCCATGAACATCAGCGCCATCGGGATCGCCGCGATACTCTGCGGCCGGAAGCCGGCAATCATGCACACCACGAGCACCAGCGTGCCCTGAATCATCGCGATCGTGGCACCGCCCAGCGTGCGGCCGGCCATGATGTGCAGACGCGGCACGGGCGCGACCAGCGTCTCCTTGAGAAAGCCGAACTGCCGATCCCACAGCAGACCAATCCCCGAAAAGATCGACGTGAACAGAATGCCCATACCGATCACACCGGGACCGATGAATTGGATATAACTGCCCTGCCCTGATCTCTGAAACACCGACCCGAGGCCAAAACCCAGCACGAGGAGATACAACAACGGCTGCGCGAGCGATGCGATGATCTGCGGTCGCGACCGCAGATAGCGCTTTACCTCACGCAGCCACAGGATGTAGATCGTCGACACGCCTCATCTCCTCCACATGCGGACCATCTGCCGCATCTGATCGGCAGAATCCGCGCGTTCATCGCGAATCGTCGATCCGGTCAACGTGAGGAACGCGCCCTCGAGCGAGTCAGCGCCGGTGCGCTCTTTCAGTTCCTGCGCGGTGCCCACCGACACAATCTTTCCGTGGTCGATGATCGCGATGCGGTGCGCCACACGCTCGGCTTCGTCCATATAGTGCGTCGTCAGGAAGACGGTCACACCTTCGGTCTCGTTCAGATGCTTGACGTGGGTCCAGAGCTGATTGCGGCTCTGCGGATCGAGGCCAAGCGTCGGCTCATCGAGGAAGAGGATCTTCGGTGTGTGCAGGAAGCCGCGCGCGATCTCGAGCCGTCGCTTCATGCCGCCTGAGTAGGTCTTCACGTACGAGTCTTTGCGCTCCCATAGCTCGAACAGCTTGAGCAGCAGCTCGATGCGCTCGATGCGCGTCTTGCGCGGGACATGATAGAGCACGCCGTGGAGCTCCATGTTCTCGTACCCCGTCAGCTCGCCGTCGAGACTGGGGTCCTGAAACACGATGCCGAACGTGCGGCGCGCCTCGAGCTGATTGGTGACGGGATCCAGCCCGTCAAGCTTCATGGCGCCGGCCGTCGGACGTTGCAGCGTGGTCAGCATCTGGATCGTCGTTGTCTTGCCGGCGCCGTTCGGCCCGAGGAATGCGAAAATTTCGCCTTTGGCGACGTCGAACGACACGCCGTCAACCGCTTTGACCTCGCCGAATGTCTTGACCAGGTTCTCGACGTGAATCATGTCTTCTTTCCCGAAGTGACAAACAGCAGGGCCCCGACGATAGCCAACTCGATCTTCCAAATCGCGATGCCAAAGATCGCGATGTCGGACAAGGCGAGCGCAAGCGCAGCTGCGCAGATCAAGCCAAGGACAGCGTTGCGCATGAAATCTGGAGAGGGCCTGCCGTGGTAGGCTCCGCGATGGTACATCACATTGACGAACCGGCCAACGTCAGAGTCCCGTCGCGTCGCGCTGGCAAGCGCCGTCGGCACCACGATTGAGTGGTACGACTTCTTCATCTACGGCACCGCTGCCGCCGTCGTGTTCGGCCCGCAGTTCTTTCCGCAGGTCTCGGAGTTCGCCGGCACGCTGGCGGCCTTCGCGACCTTTGCGATCGGCTTCATCGCCCGGCCGCTCGGCGGCGTCGTGATGGGCCATTACGGCGACCGCCTCGGACGCAAGTTCATGCTGGTATGGGCGCTCCTGTTAATGGGGCTTTCCACGCTCGGTATCGGTCTGTTGCCCACCTACGCGCAGATCGGCGCGTGGGCGCCGGCGCTGCTGACGACGCTCCGCTTCGTGCAGGGATTCGCGCTCGGCGGTGAATGGGGCGGCGCGGTCCTGATGTCGGTCGAACACGCGCCGAAGGGCCGTCGAGGATTCTTTGGCAGCGTTGTCGCGCTCGGTTTGCCTGCTGGCATCGTGCTCTCGAACCTCGTCTTCATCATCGTCACAACCGCTCTATCGCCGGAGCAGTTCGCCGCGTGGGGATGGCGGATTCCGTTCATCGCCAGCATCCTCCTCGTCGCCGTTGGCCTGTTCGTTCGACTGAGCATCGCCGAGAGCCCGATCTTTGCCGACGTGCAGCGCGCGGGGGCGGCGCGGCGAATGCCAGTGGTTGACGTACTGCGAACTGACGCACGCACGGTGCTCCTCGCTGCCGGCAGTTACGTCGGCATCAGCGGGCTCGGATACATCCTGCTCGTGTACTTCGTGACCTATGCGACACGCCGGCTTGGTCTCGGCCTGCCGACGACGTTAATGCTCATCGTGCTGGCCTCGCTCGTCGGCGCGCCGGGGACCGTGTGGTTCGCGCATTGGTCCGATCAGATCGGCCGACGCCGCATCATGCAGTGGGGGCTTGGGGCCCTGGTTTTGTGGTCGGCGATCTACTTCCCGCTCGTGGATACTGGTTCGATCCCACTCATTGCGCTCTCGCTGTGCGGGATGATGTTTCTGCAGGGCGCGTATCTCGGTCCGCAACCGGCGGTGTTCTCGGAGCTCTTTCCTCCGGCGATCCGCTACAGCGGCGCATCGCTGAGTCTCACGCTCGGCACGATCTTCGGCGGCGCGCTCGCGCCTTTTATTGCCACGACGCTGTACGGCGTCGCCGGCAACTCGTCGCTCGTCACGGCCTACGTCACGACGTTGTCGCTGATCTCGTGGCTCTGCTCGCTGGGGCTGCGCGAGACGTATCGCAGTGATCTGCAGGCCGATCCGAAAGGACCGGCCCTGCGCGTATAGAACCTGGCGGTCCAGAGGGACCGGCCGACGCCTCACTTAATGGCAAACCCCGCGCGCGGGTTGAATTTCTTGCCGTCGGCGCGCACTGCATCGACCCATACCGCCGCGGGCTTGCCGTCCTTCATCGGGTTGCCGGTGATCGTCAGCTTCGTACCAACCTTGAAATCGCTCGGACGGATGCCCGCGCGCTGCAGCGTCGTCGGTCCCTCGGCCTCAAAGCCCCACGTCGTCACCTTGCCGTCCTTGCCAGTCACGTCCACCCACAGCCACGAATGCGGATTCGTGTACTCGAACTTCTTGACGACACCCTCGACGGTGATTGTTTTCTTGTCGTCGAACATCGTCGCCGAATGGTGCGCAAGCCCGGGCACGACCGTGACTGCGAGAGCGCCCAGCGCCAGAACCGCGGTTGTGAACGCTCGAATCATCGCTTGCCTTTCTGCGCCGCGCCCGGGGGCGCGCCAGCGCCTTTGTCGAACGTGAATCCTCGGAACTGCGTGCCGCCCTCTTTGGTCTGCACCACGGCGTTGTTCTGATTCTCGCCGCAGTTCCAGTAGCGGATGCGGAGGTTTCTATCCGGATCGCTCAACTTGACGTACGACTGCTTCACGTACCACGGCTCGGCCAACGCCGGCGGATCGTAGACCCACACGTCAGCGGTCAGCGTCTTGTCGTCAGCCTTCCGCCAGATCTCGACGGTCTCGACCTGATCGGTGTAATCGGGATGCTGGCGCTGATAGATGCCGGATTGTAGTTGATTGGTATGAATCACCAGCTTCGGTCCATCCCAGAATCCAATCGAATCGCCATTGGGAATTGGGTAACGATCCTCGGCCGGAACGTGGTCACGCCCATCGGTGTAGATGCGGCGGATGTCGTTCACCATCTCGTTGATCAACCACGTCTGGTTCGGCGTGACGATGAACTCGCGTAGGAACGGTTCGGTCAGCCATCGGGGATGACCTGGAGGTGCGCACGTGGAAATTGGATCCCACTCGATGCCCTTCTTCACGTCCTCGATTCGCTTGGCCAACTTCGCCTGATACTCCGGCGTGAGCTTCGCGGTCGGGCCTTCCCCTGGCTTCTGATCGGGATCGAAGGCGAAGCCGGCATTCGCCGGCCGCGAATACACACCGCTCCAGTCAGGGAGTTGCGACCACTGCAGTGGCCGTCCGTTATTGGCCTCCTTGCGCAGCGCCTGAAACAGCTCCAACGCAGTTTTGTGCTGGCGTCCCAGCTCAATGTTCTGTTCCTTGGTGCGATCCGGTAGAACGGCGGTAAGCGACGCCGGCGTCGATGCGTCGGGCGCTTCTGCAGTCTTACAGGCGGCCAATGGGATCGCCAGAGTCAGAAGCACTCCCGCGGCGACGGCACCTCTCGTGCGTGACATCTGAACCCTCCGATGAGTAACGGATTCTACCGCCTCGGTCCGCGATTGACGTTCCATGCTGGCTTCTGGAGGCGACCATTCGTCCCGAACGGAGGACGCGTGAGGATGTGCAGGATTGGCGCTGTAGGTCGTAACCGCTTGGATTTGCTGAGTTTGCGGGTTCAGATGAGATTGGCAGACGACTTGTATTCTCGAGCGCAATGACGACTCCCCAAGGTCGAACGGAGGTGGGACGTGAAAGCGTTGTTGACGGTGATGATGGCAGGCGTACTCCTCGGCGGAGTATTTGCGGACCGCGCTGAGGCGGGCGACCACGGGCGCGGAAAACGGGGACATGGTAACCCGCGCTATTACCGCGACAGCGGCAATTACCGCGGCGGCTACTTCCGTGCGCGCGACGTCGTGGTGATTCGCGACCACTACCGGCCGTACTACCGCCCGGTGCCAAACCCGTATCGCTACTATCGCGGCGGCTATCTGCCGCCCGGCTGGAGAACGCGGGTTGTTCCGGTGCCGGTGTACCTCGAACCGCAGTTCGTTCCGGTGCCCTACGGGTATAACCGTGGCTTCATCGACGGACACGCGGTGATCTACAACAAGAGCGGATTCATTCTCGACATCGCCGCCGTGTTCTAGTCGGCGCGTGGAGGCGGGTCTGAGGACCCGCCTCCACGAATTAGCGTTTATCCACGACAACGGTGCCGCCTTTCACGACGACTTTCACGTTGAGCAGGTTGTAGATCACGTCGAGCGGGTCGCCGTCCACGAGCACGATATCCGCGAGTTTCCCACTCTCGAGCGTTCCAAGGTCCTTGCTCTTCTCGATGAACGCCGCGGTGTTCGGTCCCATCAGTTTGATAATGTCCTGCGCTGAAAACATCAGGGTGAGTGCCCGCAGCTCGTGCTTCAGCCCTTCGCGTGGCAGATAGTTCGTATCGGTGCCGAAGCCGTAGGTTACGCCCGCGTCCCAGAGCGTGCGGGCGTTCACTGCCTTCTCCCCCGCTTCACGTCCACGGCCCTTGCCATCGAGGATCGCGTCCGGCCACTTACCGCCGTCGCGGAACGTCGGGGTGTTGTCTTTATTGAAGACGCCGAATACCGGCAGTCCAAAGCCTGCGGTTGAGAGTGTCTCGACGCCAGCGGCGGCCACTTTGCGCGCGTCGGCCTCACTGAGCCAACTCCCGTGCGGTGTGTGAACAAGTTTCTGCGCACCCGCATCGAGTGCGGCCAACATCGCCGGCACACTGACGGCGTGCACCATCGTGTCAAGGTTGTGCTTTTTCCCCTCGTCCACCACGACCTTCAAGATCGAGAGCTGCAATGACGTGGGTTCCGGATCGATGCGTGCCTTGATGATCTCGATGCCGGCCTCCGCATACTTCCGGACCTGCGCGCGCGCCAACTCTTCGGTCTTGAAGTTGTCCGGATCAACGCGGCCGGACGTGATGATCCGCGGGCCTTTCAACGCACCGGAGTCCACACGCTTCTTAAGCTCGAGGATGCCAGGCACAGGGCCACCGCCCGACATTAGCGTGGTGTAGCCCGCCTCGAGGAACTCCTGCATGCGCGGCACGGACTGCTCCTTGAACCACTGCGCGTCGTTGCCACCCATGATGTGGCGATGCGCATCGATGAATCCGGGCAAGGCCGTCATGCCCTTGGCATCGATAGTCTGACCGCTGCCAGTGGTCGGCGCGCCAGGGGCGACCGACACGATGCGGCCGTTGCGCACAACGATCGATCCGCGGTCAATCGTCGCACCGCTGCCGACCATGATGCGCGCGTTGGTGATGGTGAGATCTTGCGCCGCCGTCGACGCGGCGCTGCTGAGTGTGGCGACGAGGATAAGGCCGATGAGAACGAGGAGCCGCGGCATCAAGTGTTCCTCCCGGGAGTGCGGGGAGGATAACACCGATGTCCCGCGCGCCTGCGTGCGGCGGCGACCTACATCAGCGATCGCGGCGTCGGCGAGAGCAGATACGGCTGGTCGCGCAGCTCGCGGCTCAGGCGTGCATGGCGCTGCCGCCACGGCTCGAAGTGCCTGGCGATCATCGTCAAGAGACGCGCCTTGCTGCGCGACTCTTCGTACGTCGCCGCCCGCGTGAAGAAGTTGGCGCCAATCTCGGCGTACCAGCGGATGTTGTAGCGCCCTCGCATCTGGTCCTCGAAAAATCCCGTGAGGAGCAGGCACTGCGCACCTGCAGTCTCCATGAGGTGACTGTCATCGGGAAGGCCGGCGTTCACCACGAACTGGTCGAAGATGAGGCTGAGATTCTCCGGCGCGGGCATCTCGAGGTCGGCGCAGATGGAGACTTGCGCGTAGTGCGCCAGTACGCTGGCGTTGTACAGCAGCTCCTGCCGATCGACCTTGCGCTCGGAAACGTCCTGGAGGCCCATGACAAAGAACTCCAGGGTGCGGCGTTCGTCAACGGCAAGCAGTTCTCCGAACGACTCCATGACACCTCCTCGCCTTCACCGTTGGCGGCGGTAAGGCAAGTTGCCCGCTGGCTGCGCCCCTCTGTTGCAGGGCTCGTACCAACGCATCGGCTGCACCGAACCGGAGCTTTATGCCTGCACGCTTCCGCATGGCTCGACGGGGCACCAAAATGTCGGAGTTGTCGTCAGAAACGACGCCTACGTTCCGGCGTCGGCGAGCAGTGCGCCAAACTCGGCGAGGATCATCGCGGTTGCGCCCCAGACACGGGCACCGTCCACTTCAAAGTACGGCACGTTCATCGTCCCGTGCGGTGGAATTAATCGTACGCGCTCTTCCCAAGCTACGGCATCAGGCTCCAGTAAGCGCGAGACGGGCAACTCGATCAGACGCTCGACTTCGTATTCGGCGATGGTGAACACGGGGCGACGAGCCGCCACGCCGAGGACGGGCTGCAGCAGATGGCCGCTGACGATCACAGGGATGGACGTCAACCGCCCCAGGACTTCGACGTCACCGGGGGCGACGCCGATCTCTTCATAGGCTTCCCGCAACGCCGCAGCCTCGACCGACTCTCCTGGATAATCGAGACGTCCACCGGGCAACGACACTTGTCCCGTGTGATGACGCAGGCCCGAGCCGCGCACCGTGAGTGGAACGTGCCAGGCATCTTCGTGGGGGTAGATCAAGAGGAGCGCAGCAGCAGGCCTCAAACCAGATTCCAGTAAAGAATCGGGGCGCAACAACGGCTGCGGCGCCATCCGCAGTTGCGCTTCGAGACCGGGCAGCGGTCTCGACAAGCGTTGGCGCAGCGCGGCGGGCAGTGACTGCATCCCGGAGATCGTACAATTCAATAGGCCGGTCCGAAAGGACCAGCGGGTCCAACAGGATCGGCGGGGCCAAAAGGACCCGCCCTACGTGATTCATTGATCAATGAAGCGCCGACTGTTCAATCGCCGCGCATTCGTGGCCACCAGCGTGGCTGGCGGTCTTGGCGCGCTCAGCATCGGTCCGTGGGGATTCAACTTCCTGATGGATCGTGTCCAGGAGATCGGCCGCGAGATACCCACGGCACCACACAAGCCGTCGCCGGCCTCCTGGTCGGAGAATGCCGTCACGCTGGCGTGGCTCGGCCATGCCACCGTCCTCATCAACTTCTTCGGCGTTCGCATTCTGACAGATCCAACGCTGTTTCCGCGTATCGGTGTTGATCTGCTGCTCGGGTCGCTCGGCCCCTTGCGCCTGGTGCAGTGCGCCTTGACGCCTGCGGAGATCCCTGACATCGATCTCGTGCTCGTCTCGCACGCGCACTTCGATCATCTCGATACGCCGTCGCTGGGCTCAGTCCGCGGCAGGCCCGCGGCGGTCATGGGGCCAGGAACCTCGGACCTCGTCCCCCATCGGCACTATGCGTCAGTTCAGGAACTTCACTGGAACAACTCGGCACGCGTCGCCACACCTCGAGGCGACGTGCTGGTTCGGGCCATTCAGGTGAAGCACTGGGGCGCCCGCATTCGCCGCGACACCTGGCGCGGCTACACCGGCTGGATTGTCGAGCGTGAAGGGCGCCGGCTGCTCATCGCCGGTGACACGGCGCACACACCCGTTTTCGGCGAGCATCGGCGATTCGGCCCGTTCGACGCGGCAGTGATGCCCATCGGCGCGTATAACCCGTGGATTCATAACCACTGCACGCCGGAACAGGCCGTCACGATGGCCGACGCCGCCGGCGCCCGGCTCATCGTCCCCGTGCACCATCAGTCATTCCGGCTGAGCAGCGAACCGTTCATGGAACCGATCGAGCGCATACAGGAAGCGCTTATAAAAGAATCGGACCGCCTCGCGGTGACGGTGATCGGACAGACGATCGTTCTGCCCACATGACGATCGCCCGGCGCGATCTCTTGACCAGCGCCGGCAGCGCGCTTCTGACCTCGTTCTTTCTGCCCCTTCGCGCCGCGGCCGCTGTGCCTCGTCTGCGCCTCACCGGTATTGAGCTGCGGCCCGTGCGCGCCACATCACGAACCGTATGGCTGTTCGTTCGTCTCCTCACGGACGCGGGACTCATCGGCCTTGGCGAGGCGTTCGATGCATTCGGCTTTGCGAACACGACAGCCAGCGACATCGCGCGCATGCGCAGTGAGTTGGAGCGCTTCTTTGCGTTCATCAACGGACGTTCGCCGCTCGAGATTGAGTTCTATCGTCAGCGTGGCGAACCGCTGGCCCGTGAGGGGCTGCTCGCCGCCACAGCATTCAGCGCGATCGAGCAGGCGATGTGGGATCTCTCAGGCAAAGCTCTCGATGTTCCGACCTATGTATTGCTCGCCGGAAAGATCCGAAGCATGCTGCCGGTCTACGCGAACATCAACCGCGCGACCAACCCGCGCACGCCCGTCGGCTTTGCTACGGCCGCAAAACGCGCCGTCGCGGATGGATTCTCCGCGATCAAGGCCGCGCCGTTCGACGGATTCCCGCCGACGACGGCTCCGCCCGCAGAGATCGCACGTGCGATCGACGCGGGCATCGACGCCGTGCGCACAATGCGCGCCGCGGTTGGCCCCTCCGTCGCCGTCATGATCGACTGTCACGGTTTCTTCGACATCGAGCAGTCTGTGGTCGTAGCCGGGCGTCTCGAGCCATACAGCTTTACGTGTTACGAAGAACCGGTCCCTCCAGAGCGCGTGGAAGACACCGTCGCCATCCGTCGCCGTATCAAGCAGCAGATGGCCGGCGGTGAAGTGCTCTTCGGGTTGTCGGGCTTTGCGCCGCTCGTCAGCCGCCGTGCCGTGGACACGATCATGCCGGATGTCAAACACTGCGGCGGTCTGCTCGGAAATGACCCGAATCGCCGCGGTTGCCGCCGAGGCGGGCGTGATGTCGCACCGCACAACCCGAGCGGCCCGATATCCACCGCGGCCAGTGTGCAGGTATGCGCCGGGATGAGGAACGCCAACTACCTCGAGCTTCAGTACGGCGAAGTCGATTGGCGGTCCGACGTGCTGATGCCGGCCGAGCGATTTAATGGCGGGACGATCGAAATCCCCGATCGGCCCGGGTTTGGTGTGGCGCTCAACGAGGACGTGATTCGCGCCCGCGCCTTGCCGCTATAGTCCAGCCGATCGGGACGCCCTCGTCCGCCCTGGATCAGGAAAAACCGCGATTCCCCACGCCGCGCCATCTGCGTCATATGCGCCAGCATCGCTCGGCGATGGGCGATCTGTCGTTGGTTGAGTTCGGCCATGCGCGTATGGTGACCCGGGCCTGTGACAGCCCAGGTCACACGCGTCAGGCGAGTCTAAACACCCGCCTCTACGTTCAGCAGCACACGGGGATCCGTGCGGGATCGACACGATCGGTCAGGCGACCGGCCGCTTGCGGGACGTCTGCGGCGGAGTGCACGTGCGCAAGTGCCGGCACACCCGACTCCCCCGTCCGATCGCGATCGAGCCACACGTGCTGAACGCCCAACGCCCTGGCCGGCGCGATGTCGTGATACCAGCTGTTCGCCACGTGCACCCAGTCGCGGCGATCGACGCGCGTGATGCGCTCGAACGCGAGGAAGTGCCACGGCGCCGGCTTGTAGCCGCGCACGCGGTCGGCTGTCAGCACCAGATCGAACGGCGTACGGAACCGCTGGTGCGTCACCGCGAACAGGTCGTCATCGCAGTTGGTAAGGACCGCGAGACGCCAGCCCTGGCGACGAAGCTCCGCCAGCATCGGCTCAGCATCGTCGAACACCGGCATTGACGCCCACGCCGCGGCCAGCGGGCGCGCCGTCTCCGTTAACGGCGCCGCCACGCCGCACTCCTGTGCGGCGCGCGCGAGCGCGGTGACGAGGACCTCCTTGTACGAGCGGTGGGGTTTCAGCCGCTCGACGATGGACTCGTGTGCGTAGTAGGCGTGCAGCACATCGTCCGTGCGCTCGCCGAAGAGCGGACGAACGGCGCTGGCGAACCCTGTCCGCCAGTCCACGAGCGTCCCGAAACAATCGAACGTAATCCACCGCATGCGCGTCGCCACAACAATCTCCTGAAAAGCAAAAGAGCCATGACCCTCGTCGGGTGATGGCTCTTGATTCCTCGCGAAGAAGGTTCGCTTACATCACCCGAATGAACCCGGCAGGTCCAGCCACATCGAGCCGGCGCCGGTCAGCACGACACACACGCTGACGCGTGGCGCGGCGGCCGGACGGATTCGCTTGGCTTGGCTGAATGTCAGATGCACAGGTCGCTCCGAAGTGCGTCATTGATGATAACGCGAGTGCTGCAGGAATCGAACAACTTTATTTGTCCCAGTACCACACGAAGATCGCGCCCTGCCCACCAAAACCGAACAGATCAGTGCCGCCGGACGCGGAGACTGACATGTTAATCAGCCGGTCCTTTCCCAGACCGGAGGCAAATTCCGAGGCTTCGGCAACCAGCTCGTCCCACTTCCGCGTCGAGCTGCTGAACATCTTGCACTGGACTTTCGCGTTCATTGACGGACCTCCACGTCACCCGTGTCCGGTGGAAGCCGGACACGAGTGACGTCACGGTTTAGGAACACGCAGCGTAGCGCTGATCATCGCGCTGCCGCTGGCCGCATAAATCAGCGCCAGCGGATGCAACATCCAGGGACCAATGTGAAGGACACCGAACCACACCCGGTCGCCAATGCGATCCAATGCAAACGCTACGGCCCATAGACCCACGATGGCAATCGTTGTCGGAATGGGTGTGCCCTCGAAGTATTTCACCTTGCCGGTCTTCGTGTCGGCGAGTGAAGACGCGGTGACGTTGAACCGCGCGAGACGACTGACGCCACACACGACCAGATATGTCAGACACAGCACGTCCCAACCGCCGCGCAGGCCCAGCGTATAGCCGATCACTGCGGGCGCCACACCGAAGGAAATCACATCCGCGAGCGAATCGAGATCACTGCCGAGGACCGATTGCCGGCTCTTGACAGTGCGCGCGACGATCCCGTCGAGGACGTCGCAGACCAGCGCCGCAGGCAGCAAGATAAAGGCATACCAGAGGAGGCGCGGATTGCCGCTGGCCAGATAGTCCAGACAGAGAAAGATCGCGATCGTGCCGCAACTCGCGTTGCCGATCGTCAACGCATCAGCGGCGGTATACGACCGCAGCATGGACAGATGTCCCCGTGAGTCGGTCATGACGGAGAGGATAGGCCAGAATGACCACTCGGCGTAGACTTGCACCTCATGAAGCGATTGATCGTCGGCTCTGTCGTCTGCACGCTCTTCCTGGCCACCATCGTGGCGCAGTCGCGCAAGCCAGCCGGAAC
This sequence comes from Vicinamibacterales bacterium, assembly GCA_036742665.1. GTDB lineage: Bacteria > Acidobacteriota > Vicinamibacteria > Vicinamibacterales > UBA2999 > Gp6-AA40. The sequence goes on from DAINQP010000009.1 coordinate 41,044, forward strand.
GAGCCACGACGGCGACGCGTTCCGGTTCAACAAGGTCAGAGAGGGCGTCTATCACGCCGTCGGCACCGGGTCACTCGCCGTGGTCGGCAATTCGTCGGTGATCGTCAACGACAACGACGTCATCATCGTGGACGACCATGTTTCCCCTGCCGCGGCGTGGGTGCTACTCGAAGAGGTGAAGACGCTTACGAACAAGCCGGTGACAACGGTCATCAACACGCACTTCCACTTCGATCACGCACACGGAAATCAGATCTTCGATCCGACCGTGCAGATCATCGGTCATGAGTTCACGCGACAGATGCTTCTCGGTAATCCAACGGCGATGCCGCTCTACCAGGGCTACATCACCGGCATGCCCGGACAGATCGAGACGCTGCGCAAGCGGATCGCCGACGAGAAAGATGCCGCGGCGAAGGCCAAACTCCAGACACAGCTGCAGGTGACGGAGAATAACTACGCGTCCCAAAAGGAGCTGAAGCCGACGCCTCCGAACGTCACGCTCAGCACCCAGATGACGCTCTTCCGTGGCAATCGCGAGATCCAGATTCGCTACCTCGGGCGCGGCCACACCGCCGGCGATGTCGTCGTCCTGCTGCCCAGGGAGCGTGTGGTGATGACGGGTGACTTCCTCACGTCGGGACTCTCGAACATGAGCGACTCGTATCCGGAAGAGTGGGCGACCTCACTCGAGGCGCTGAAGAAGCTGGAGTTCGACACGGTGCTCCCGGGCCATGGCGAGGCGTTCACCGACAAAGCGAAGATCGACTACTTCCAGGCGTACCTACGCGACGTATGGGCCGAGACCAGCCGCTTGAAAAAGACAGGCGTGTCGGCGGAGGAAGCCGCCAAGCGGGTGGACATGACCAAGCACAAGGGTCAGCTGCCGATCCAGACTGCCGGCATTCCACCGATTGCGGCGACGCGCATCTACGATCTGCTGGACGGCAAGGTCAAATAGTACGGCGGGTCTCAAGACCCGCCTCTACGCCCTGCGTTACCTCGCGTGTTCGATTCCTTCCGCGCACGCGAATTCTCTCAACTGGTCTTCCGGTGCACTCGTCATCTTGCGATAGGTCTTCACCGTCTCCCATGGCTTCACCAGCGCCTTCGGATCCGTCACGGTGATCCGATCTTCCAGAATGCCCGGTGAGACGAACCGGATTCGCTCGCGTATGGTCATATGATCGCTGTGCGGCGTGAACCCTTCGATATAGGTATTATCCCGTAGTGCCACGGTCTCGACGACGAGCGTGTCACCTTCCCAGTGGCCGGTGGAGTATCCGGCGTACGTCGGATCGTCGAGGATCGCGGGCGTCGGCTTGCGGCCATCGAGATACACACGCCGCAGCGCGTCGTTCAATTCACTGAAGAAGGTGATCTTGTCCTTCGTCTGCATCACCTCCATGCCGTAGGCCATATTCATCATCGCGGGCATACCTGGCGGCAGACACTTCGCGGTGTTGTCACTGTCTGATGATCCCGCGATGCGTGACTTGCTCATCGCCTGCCACTTGGCGAGGTACTCGGGCGTGAGCTGCGGCGCCGTTGGCGCGCGGCCCTGCGACCCGTCGGAAAGCGGCGCGGTGCGCGTCGGCGGCGGGAGCGGTTGACCCGGAGCGGATGCGGGAGGAGCGCCGGCGCGCGCGCCTCGTGCACCACCGGCGGGCCCGGCGGGACCGAAGCCGCTGATCGGACGATAGACGCCGGAGAAGTCGGGCGGCGACTGTGTCTGTGCCGACGCCGCCGAGAGGGCGAGCACGGTCAGGGCGCAGATGAGCATGGACGTTCGCATGGCTAGTCTCCTGGCGGCGCGTTCGGCAGGATCTTGCCGTCGGGCAACGTCACGCGCGCGATCATGCCGACCTTGCTGCCGTCCTTCGAGGGGCTGTAGTGAACCGTCACCTTGTCGCCGGGCTTCAGCACGCTTCGCGACCAGCCGGCACGTAACAGCACGCCCGGCGCTCGCCCTTCCATCGCCCACTCGGCTTTCCCGCCCTTGCCGTCATCCACGTCCATGATCAGCCAGGTGTGTGGATTCGACCATTGCCACTCTTTAACGGTGCCCGTCGCGGTGAGCACCGTCTCGACGGCAAATGCCACGTTGCTGTGGTGCGCCGAGACTCGCGCTTCGCCGAGTTGCAGCGCCGCCACTGACGCTGCCGCTACGATGAGGCATACCTTCATAACCACTCCTCGCGTTACGGTCGGCATTCGAAATTCTTCGCGTCCTGAGTGTCACCGCTTCCTTTGTAGTGCGCGTGCTGCGGATACGCGCAGAGTGGACGGCTGCGCCCCGGCAGCGCGCGTCCGGTCGCGGTGACCGACGCAGGCGCGGTGCCCTTCTCGACCCAGTCCACGAGCGCGGTGAGCATGTCGAATGTGTCGAGCGCGACCGGGCCGCCTGCGCAATGACCAACGCCCGGCGCCAGATACAGCCGACTCCAGTTCATCACCTGGTCCGGACCGCCGTTCGCTTTGGTCATGCGCTCGTAGTAGTCGATGGTGTCGAGTGCCGAGAACCACGGATCGCTCACGCCGTGAAAGAACATCAACTTGCCGCCATGGTTCGAGAAGGTGTTGAGATTGGTCCAGCTCGACGTCGCGGTCAACACGTCTCCGGCACTGGCCGAGGCGGCTGCGGCGCGCGCATCAACGTCCATGCTCGTCGCCGAGAAGGGCGGTCCGATCGGGTTGAGTCCACCGTGCAGTAAGCCTGGGATCCCTTGTGTCGAGGCGAGGCCGGTATCGAACATGAAGCCTGGGTAGACCTGACGGCCTTTCGAGTCCTTCGGGCCAGCGAACCCCTTCTCGATCGCGGCTGCCTGCGCGATCGTCAGGCATCCATCGGATTTATTAGCGCCGCACACCAGGGTCTTCGGATCGAATCGGCACGCCTTCGTATTGAAGATCATGTCGTCCTTCAATCCATCATTGGCATCGCAGGCATTGAGCACACCGTCAATGACCGCCTTTTTCTGTACGTCCGACAACGCCGCGCGCGGATCGACCTTGCGCGACGGATCCTTCGGCGCCGCGGTATTGAGCATCGTCGCCACCCACTCGTCGCCGATTCCCGAATACGCCGTGCGCATCGCGGGCGCGCCGGAGATGATGCCGTCGAAGAACGTCGGGTGACGTTGCGCCATCAGCATCGCCTCGCGGCCACCGGTCGAGCAACCGCTGAAGTACGAGCGATCGGGGGCCTGGGCGTAGTGCTGCGCGATGATCTGTTTCGCCAACCCCGCGATCCGTCCCACCGCTTGATATGCGAAGTCCAGCGATGCCTGTTGCTCCTGCATGAAGCTGGCGTCGAAACCGTTCTGGCCCGTATGACCGGTATCGGTCGAGACCACCGCGAAACCGCGGAGAAGAGCCGGCGTGTTCCCCGCAGCGGTCGCGCCCAACGGCATCTGCACGCTGCCGTTCAAACCACCACCGCCCTGGAAGAGGAAGCGGCCGTTCCAGTCACCGGGCAATGCGAGCGCGAACCCGATGCCGTACGGCTTGCCGTCGGCGCCCGTTCGTCGATCGAGCACGCCATCCACGCGGCAGTACGCCGGAAGCTTCATCGTGCTGGGCGCGCCGCCACGACCCGCAGGGCTCGAGCCTTCCGGGAACCATTCGGCCTTCGTAATCGATAACGCGATCCCTGGAATCTGCAGTTTCGTGAGCAACGCGCAGGCCGCAGCATCTCGCGTGGTTTGCGCGTGAGCCGTTACTGCAGAAGCCACGATGACGCCCGCGATCGCGACGCGCGGAAATGTGATACGCATGGTCGGGGATTATAGGCGCATGGCCAAGAAGAGTGCAGGACTGCTGCTGTTTCGGCGCACACCGGCTGGCGTCGAGGTCCTGCTCGTGCACCCGGGCGGCCCGTTGTGGGCCAAGAAGGACGAGGGCGCCTGGTCGATTCCGAAGGGTGAGATCGACGCCGACGAAGAGCCGCTTGCCGCAGCTCGCCGGGAATTCGAAGAAGAACTCGGCTCTCCCGTGTCAGGCGAGTTCATCGCACTCGCGCCGATTCGTCAGGCCAGCGGCAAGGTCGTCCACGCGTGGGCTGTCGAAGCCGACTTCGATCCGGCGACGTTCACCAGCGGCATGTTCAGCATGGAATGGCCGCCGCGCTCAGGGCGGCAGCAGGAGTTTCCAGAAGTTGATCGCGCGGAGTGGTTCTCTATCGACGATGCGAGGCGCAAGATCAACAAGGCGCAGATCGAACTTCTCGATCAGCTCGTGCACACAGCCCGACGAGCATGACCTCGTGCGGTGCGGATCGCGCCTGCACCGGGCCCGGGTTTGAGAGTAGAATGCCTTCCAGATCGGCGGACCCTGGGCAACTCGGCAACGTGCAGGAGTCGGGTCTATGACACGGTCACTCGCGTCACGTATCCTGGCAACCGGTCTCGGCTGCCTCACCGCTTCAGTCGCCTACGCGCAGGCTCCTGACAACCCCACGTTTGCCAAGCACGTTGCGCCCATCTTCCAGGAGAAGTGCGAGGCATGCCACCGGCCCGACTCGATCGCGCCGATGTCGCTCAGGACATTCCAGGAGAGCCGTCCATGGGCGCGCGCGATCAAGGCGCGCGTCGAAGCGCGGCAGATGCCGCCGTGGCACATCGACAAGACGGTCGGCATCCAAGATTTCAAGAACGATCGTTCGCTCACCGACGACCAGATCACCACCATTGCGAGGTGGGTCGACGGCGGCGCCCCGGAGGGCGATCCGAAGGATATGCCGAAGGCCAGGGAGTGGCCCGACGGCCAGATGTGGACCTACGCGGCGATGTTCGGGCAGAAAGAGCCGGATCTGATCATCCGCTCGACGGCGTGGACGCAGAAGAACGGCCTCAACGATACGTGGTGGAAGCCGGTGGTTCCCACTGGTCTCACCGAGCCGCGATGGGTGCGCGCGATCGAAGTGCGGCCGGGCACGGTGAAGGGCCGCAAGATCACGCATCACGCGAACTCGGATCTCATTCAGGACGAGCCCGGTGAGGTGACGCAAGCGGGACCGGGCCGGTTCATGGAGTGGGCGGTCGGCAAGGAAGGCGAGATCATGCGTCCGAACAGCGGCAAGCTGATGCTTCCCGGTTCACGCATCGTCTGGGACATCCACTACTCAGCGACGCGCGAGGAAGACATCACTGACGTCGTCGAGATGGGAATCTATTTCTACCCGAAGGGCCAGGAGCCAAAGTACCGCCAGCATCTGCTTCGCATGGGCAAGACCGGCGACGGCGCGATCGACATTCCACCCAACTCGATCGCCGCCACCGAGACGTATTACCCGCTCAAGCAGGCGGCGCGCATCGAGAGCTTCCAGCCGCACATGCACCTCCGCGGCAAGGCGATGTCGCTCGAAGCCATCTTGCCTGGAGGACAGACGGTGATCCTCAGCCACGTCGATCAGTTCACCTTCAACTGGCACTCCGCGTATGTGTACGCCGATGACGCGGCGCCGCTCGTGCCAAAAGGTACGGTGATGAAGATCACCTCATGGCACGACAACACGGCGGCGAACAAGGCCAATCCAGACCCGAACGTCTGGGTCGGGTACGGCGACAGGACGGTGGACGAGATGGGTCACGCGTGGGTCAACGTGACGTACCTCACTGACACGGAATACGCCGCGGAAGTCGCCGCGCGACGCGCGCGACTGGCCACGAGCGGCACGCACTGAAAAGCGCATGGCGTGGCCCATTCGACGCCTGGCCGGGCCGCTTGCGGTAATAGCGGCAGTCGTGGGCTGGACGATAGCGGCACCACGGGGGGCGCAACTCACCCGCGCTCCACTGGTGCTCGAGCCGCTCGGCGCGACAGGTGAGGCGATTTACCCCGCACTCGAAGGATGGGGGCCCGCCAAGAACGGCGATAACCTGATCCTGCTCGGCTACTACAACCGCAACAAGACACAGGAGCTCGATATCCCGATCGGACCCGACAACCGCATCGATCCCGGCGGGCCCGATCACGGTCAGCCAACGCATTTCTACGCCGGGCGCCAGCACGGTATCTTCGCCATCAAGGTCCCGAAGGACTTCGGCACGCAGAAGCTCACGTGGACGCTGACGGCGAACGGACAGACTTCGTCGATCTCCTTCTGGCTGAACCCGCCGTATTGGGTCAACTTCTACAAACATCCGGCCAATGGCAACGAGCCGCCGATCATCAAGTTGCTGCGTGACGGTCCGACGATGACTGGCCCACCGGCCGGAATCGCGCAGACGCTGTCAGGTACGGTCGGCAAGCCGGTCACGCTGACGCTGTGGGCATCCGATATGCCCACCCAGGTGAACGAGGGCGAAGAGGCGCTCGCCGTGCGGAACCGCGTGTCGGCCGCGGCGCGCGGAAATCAAGATGCCGTCGCGATCATCGGCACGCAAGTCATCGGCGGCGCGAGAGGCGCCGCTACCACGCCAGCAGCCCCGCCTGACATCACCGTGAACTGGAGACAGCACCGCGGGCCGGACGATGTGACGTTCGCGCAGTCGCGCATCCCGCTCGTCACAAAACGCGATCCCACGCTGTACCTCGAGGCAACGACCACAGCAACGTTCACGGCGCCGGGCGAGTACGTCATCCGCGCGCAGATCAACGACACCTCAGGCGACGGCGGCGGAGGTGAACAGTGCTGTTGGACGACGGCGCTCGTCAAGGTGGAGGTTCGATAGCGCGGCCTCAGTTCTCCGAAGGTCTCTCGATCCCATCGACGACGAGCACGTCAACCGGACCGCGTCGCGCGTCGAGCTTCAACCCGAGATCGTCTTGCAGTGCGGTGACGAGCGCTGGCGCGTCCGAGACAGGGGGCGGTCCGACGAGTGCACCGCCCTGGCCTTCGGGCGAGAAGAAGACGTCCAGGTCGAACTGACCGCTCAGTCCCGTCTCATCAACGACCGGGCGGCGAACCACCAGCGACAACTGCCGCCGCGTGAACTCCTCCATCGTGATGCTGCGCGCCGAGATCCAGCCCGGAGCGGTCATGGCCCCGCATCGCCTCCCGAGCGGTTCGTCCGTCGGAAAAATGAGCCGAATCCGACCGGCACCGTTCCCCGGCGGCGGAGGCGGCGGTGGAGGCATTGGCACGCCCTCCGGCGGTCGAATCGGTGCGCACTCGGGGCCCGACGGCCGAAGGCGAGCGCCGAGGCGCTTGTCAGGGCGCGCCATCGTCAATGCGTAGATCGGCAGCTCACGCCGTTCCTGGTGAGCGGCAAAGCCGAATCGATCGACCAGCATCGCGCGCAGCATCAGGCGAATCGTATCGGTCGGTGTATCGTCGGCGGTCCTGGCTTCGATTGCGAAGCGCTCCGTCGCCGTCCAGTCGGGTGCGTTCAAGAGCTGGACGGCATCGAGTCCGTATGCGACCTCGATGATCTGTCGTACGACAACGTTGCCCGCGATCATCCGCCCGCCGGGCTGAAACGCGACGACTGGGATACCTTGATTGGTCCGGTTCGCCTTGATGGAAATGACATCGAAGGCTGGAGCAGGCTGTGCCATGAACGTGACCGGCAGCGCGATCAGCAGACCAGAGAGCAGCAGGCGTCGTCGCATGACGCGTTCGACACCGGAATGAGAGCGATGTTCCATTCGGCGCGTCCAAAAGGACGCGCTCTACGAATCGTAGGGCCGGTCCTTTCGGACCGGCCGGCCCTCCGAAAGGACGCCCCTACACGTAGTACTTTTTGTACATCCCGCGCCGGAAGATCCACCCGCCGAGTGGACCGAGCCAGCCGAGGACGTGATACATGTAGCCGAGATCCATCAGCTCGATCAGATTGCCATCGAAGTCCCTGGCGAAGAAGAACGAGTGACCGCGCGGCGATCGCTCCGGCTTACTCACGCACTCGACGCCTCTGCTGACCAGATAGTCGTACCACCGCTGAAGATTCCGTACGTTGAACGAGATGTGCGTGAGTCCGACTTTGTTCCACGGAATCGCGCCCGGGGGAAGCTGCGGCTGAAACTCGAAAATCTCGAGGACTGCCCCACCAGGCACACGAATCCAGCCGATTTTGCACGACGGCTCGACCCCGCCCTGAGCCATGTCGAAGGCACGCTCCACCTTGAAGAACGAACGCACACGTTCGGGTGGCGTATCGGCGACGCCGACGAGCGGACAGCCAAACACCTCCCAGTAGAAGCGAACGGCCTTGTTGAAGTCCGACACCGTGATCCCGACGTGGCTGAACGATCTCGCGCGCACAAGGTCCTCCGCGGAAGCTGAAGATGAAGCGTCCGCTCTACGTTGACCTAATCCCACTCCGACCGGATGTGCTCCGCCACCCGAAGCGCCTGCGCCGCGATGGTCAGGCCAGGATTCACTGCCGTCGACGAGGGGAAGAAGGACGCGTCTACGACGAATAGATTCTGGACATCGTGCGTGCGGCAGTAAGGATCCAGCACCGACGACCGCGGATCGTTCCCGAAGACCAGCGTGCCACACTGATGCGTCGTGTTGTGAACGCCGGTCGAGTGCGCAAACAACCTGGGCGACCAATAGCCAAGTCTGGCGAGCATACGGCGCAGTTCGTCGACGAGCTGTTGGTGTGTGCGCACGTTGTTGGGTTGATACTGCAGAACCGTTTGGCCGCCTGCGCCAATCATCACGCGGTTGTCCTGCCGCGGGAGATCCTCGCTGATCGCCAGCCAATCCGTCGCGCGCGACACCCACATCCGATACGCCCACAGCGGGATGTGGCGCATCTCGATGAACTTGTAGCGCCATCCGTCCCCGACGGCCTTCGCCATCGACGCATCCGTACGGCCCTGCGACTGAATCTGTCCGAGCGGATACGGCGTCTCTGGTCCACGCAGATAGAAGTCGTTGATCGCAACCGTCTTCTGAAAGTCGTCAACGTTCACCGTGTGGCTGACACCCTGCAGCATGGTGGCCAGATGCGCCATATAGCGAGTGCCAACCATCCCCGACGAATTGGCCAGGCCGTTCGGATGTCGATCGTTGGCAGAACGCAGCAGCAACACCGCGGAGTTGACCGCACCGCACGACACGACGAATCGATCGGCAGTCACGCGTGTCCGGTCGCCGCCGCGTTCGATCTCCACCGCCTCAACCTGTCGTCCCGATGGATCTGTAACCAGCCGCTGTGCGGTGGCACGTGTCACCAACGTGACGTTCTCGTGCCGCAACGCCGACGAGACGCAGCACACTTCCGCGTCACTCTTCCGCTGGATCTGACATGGGAACGAGTTACAGGTGCGGCAGAGGACGCAGCCATCCTCATCCCCGGGATTGATCAATCCGAGCGGCAAAGGCGACGGATGCAGTCCCTGCTCGCGCAGCCGTTCAACAATCGCCGACATGCCAGGCGCATGCGGCACAGGTGGGAACGGAAACGGACTGCGCGGCGGCTCGGTTGGATCGTGACCGCATTCACCATGGACGTGATACAGGCGCTCCGCCTGGTCGTAGTACGGTGCCAGTGTCTCGTAGGTGATGGGCCACGCCGGCGACAGGCCGTCCACATGCTCGGTCGCGCAGAAGTCCTCGCGGCGCAGGCGGTAGAGCACGCTGCCCCAGAACTTCGTGTTCCCGCCGACGCAGTAATGCGTATAGGGCAGAAACTCGAGTCCGCTCCCGTCCAGCCACCGCTCCGTCGTGCGATACCGCAACTGCTTCCAGACGGCTTCCGGATTCCAGTTCTGCGGCTCACGCGGGACGACGTCACCACGCTCCACAACCAGGACGCGCGCACCCGTGCCTGCCAGGGCATGGGCCATCGTTCCGCCGCCGGCGCCGCTTCCGATAATGACGATGTCGAAGTGTTCGGTCCGCATCAAGACTCGTACGGGCGACGCATACGTCGCCCCTACCGTGCCGCGGCCATTGGCCCGGCCGGCGCGAGGCTCGCGTAGATCTGATCCATCACCCGCTGATCATCCATCGCGCGCTCGAGGCTCATTTCGGGTGCGGCTCCGGTGAGGATGGCGCGGTGGAAGTCTCGATACATCGCACGGTAGCCGCGGATATCTCGGAAGCCAGGGAACAGAAGCCGCGGCACGCCACTCCCGCGGACCACCATGATCGTTCCATTGGACTCGAACGAAATCACGCCGTTACGGCCAAAGAGCTTCGAGAGCCGCAGCCCGCGCAGGAGCGACGGCACCTCCCGTGAATAGTACAAAGATCCCACCGCACCGTTGTCGTACTCGAACGCGACCATCATGCTCTTGACACGTCTGTCCGGACCCTCTCGCGCCGGCGTCGGACGGTAGCCATGCGCTCTCACGATGCGCGGCCCGAGGCTGCCGGCAACGTGCAGCCAGTGAATGCCTTCCTCGAAAAACGCGTCGCCGCCAGCCAGTTTCTCGTCATTACGCCAATCGTCGGCAGTCTTCAACCGTCGCGCGATGGTCGTAAAATGCGCGAACACCAACTCGCCAATCACACCGTCAGCCAGCAACGTTCGCAGCGTGACCGCCAGCGGCTTGTAGTGATCGTTCTCGCCGATCAGGACGACGCGCCGCGCGCGGTTTCTTGCGTCGAGCGCCGCGCGATACCCGTCCATCGTCGGGAACGCCGGCTTCTCCACCAGCACGTGCTTCCCGGCAGCAAGCGCCTGCAGCGTGAGATCCAGGTGCAGGTACGGCGGCACCGCCACGACGACGGCATCGACCTTCGGATCGGCGAGCGCCGCCGCGTAGTCGCTGTAGCTGCTCGCGCCGCCGTAGCGAGCGCAAAATGCCGCCGCTTTGGCGCCGTCGCGGCTGGCATAACTCGGCTCGATGATGCCGCTCAGGGCCTTCATATGCCGGCTGTGGACGCGGGTAATGAACCCGCAGCCGAGAAACGCTATCCGTACCACGTCCGTCAATGATAAACGGTGCCTGCCTAAGTCTGTGCTAAGGTGCACGCCGAAGGGAGTCGCCATGCCTCGTCCTGTGTGTCTCCTTCTCGGCGCGGTTGCGCTTCTTGCCTTTCCACTGACCGCCGCGGCGCAAGTCCGCTGGGTGCCGCCACGCACACCGGACGGTCAGCCCGATCTGCAGGGTGTCTGGCTCAGTAACACCGCCACGCCTCTGGAGCGCCCGAAACAACTCGAAGGCAAGGCTCGACTCAGTGACGAAGAAGTCGCCGAGTTCAGACGTCGCGCAGAGCGGTTGTTCAGGACCGGCAACAGCGACTTCGCGGTCGGCGACGGCGTTTTCCAGGCGGTACTCGCCAACCCCGATCGGTACACCAATCCCAACTCCACACACAGCGCGAGCGACATGGTCGATCTCGAGTTCGACAATCGCACGTCGCTGATCACCGATCCATCGGACGGCCACCTGCCGCCTATGACCCCGGAAGGCCGCAAGCGCCAGCTCGCAGTGAACGAAGCCTTTCAACGGCCCGGTGCTCCCGCCGACGTTGGCAATGCCCTGAGGTGCCTGTCATGGGGTGTGCCGCGTCTGGGCGGCCGCTATGGCGCCGGCGATATGAGCTACTACCAGATCTTTCAATCGCCCGGAGTCGTGGTGCTTTACATGGAAGCCGGTCACGACGCGCGAATCATCCCGCTCGATGGTCGTCCGCATCTCCGATCGAGCATGCGCCAGTGGAACGGCGACTCACGCGGACACTGGGACGGCGACATGCTGGTTGTCGAGACGGCGAACTTCTCGGAGAAGAGCTACTTCATGGGCGCGACAGACCACCTGACCGTCGTCGAACGCTTCAGACGGATTGGCCCCGACACGATCGAGTATGAGATCACGTTATCGGATCCCACGACATGGACCAGGCCCTGGACCGCCATGATGCCGCTGCGTCAGCGACAAGAAACGCTGTACGAATTCGCGTGCCACGAGGGCAACTTCCACATCATGTCGGGCATGCTCGTCGGCGCGCAGAAGCAGTGAGTGTCCTGTCCGGCTTCAGCCGGACCGTCGTCCTAGGAATACGACTGCCCCGGGTGCATCAGCACGAGCAGCAGTGAGAACAACGGATCGGTGATCTCGGGAAAAACGCGCCAGGCGATCAGGAGGCCTGCCATCGACATCATCGGATTGGACTGAAGCGCTCGCCACTTCGCTGCATGTTCTTCGGGCAAAAAGATGCTGACGACGGAGAATCCATCGAGTGGCGGAAGCGGCAGGAGATTGAATAGGCCGATGAAGACGTTGAGGACCAGTAGTACCGATAGCACCGTGCCGAGGAAGTTGGGCTCACCTGTCGCCGCATCCGCCACCACGGCGTGAAACGCGGCACTCTCGGGGGCAATGAACAGGCCAGTCAGCAGACCGGTTCGCAGTCCCGCGAAGGCGGCGAGCGCGATCATGAAATTGCCAGCCGGCCCCGCCGCCGCCATCAGCGCCGCGCGCTGTGGGTGCCGTTCAGCCCACAACGGATCGTACGGCGCACTCGCCCATCCCATCGCCCAGCCTTGTGTAAGCGACGTCAGCAAGGGCACGACGAGCATGCCAATCGGTTCGCGTTTGATGTGAGGAATCGGCGAGAGCGACACCTGGCCGCCGTGATAGGCCGTCGGATCTCCCCCTTTCCAGGCGACGAACGCGTGCATCGCTTCGTGCACGGTAGTCGAAAACAAGAATGCGAGAAACCAGACGAAACCGATGGCGAGCTGAGTGTCCATCAACACATGTTTCGGACGCTACGGTGCCTCGTTGTAGGCGGATCTGGCGACACCTGCCAGGCCGTTGCGCGGGTAGCGGTCCTGCAACTCGTCCTGGATCACCTTGACGGTGTCGTCGAGGGTTCGACCCTGCTTCTTCAGTTCTGTGGCGCGGGCCTGAACCGTCGTCATCAGCGTTTTCCACCGCGTGATCATCGATGCGTCGCCGATCGGTCCGTGGCTCGGAACGATTCGCACCGGTTTCAATTGTTCGAAGCGATTGAGACTCTGCAGCCAGATGGACAACTTCGAGGACGCGCTCGAGAACCCTGGCATCGTCGTCATGACGATGTCGCCCGAGAGCAGGACGTTGTCGGGCTCGACCCAGAACGCGATATCGCCTCGGGTGTGATTCGGTCCCATTGCCATCAACCGGACACGCGCGCCGCCCAGATCGAGCGTCAGCTCTGTATCGAAGAATTGATCGGCCTTCCGGAACTCGGCGCCCTTGAGCAGCTCCGCGGTGTCGGGCGAGAAACCCGCGAAGCGCTTCGCTGTCTCCAGACCGAACTCGTCGATTTCGGCCTGCTGATCTCGTGAGCGAATCATCTTCGTTGCCGCCGGGAAACCGCCGGCGCCAAGATCGTGCTCGGGATGAAAGTGCGTCACCGCAAGATACAGGTCGCCGCCTTTTCTGACCTTCGCCACCTCGCGCATGATGGCTTCACCGTTGCGCGCGCCAAGTCCGGTGTCTACAACCAGAGTGCCCTTGCTTCCGACGATGATGCCGACGTTCGGGACCAGAGGGACGCTGCCATCGGGAATTGCATAGACGTGTTCTGATACTTTTTCTGTGACGCCTTCCTTGATGAGCGGCGGCTGCAGTGGGCCGCGCTGCGCCAGGACGGGCGTGACGATAACGCCGCTGATGATGAGGACGGCGATTGAAGATGTGCCCATGATGGTTGCCATTATAGGAGCCTAGTCGTACGGCTGATGCGCGCGTTGTGACATGGGCGTACGCTCGGGACATGTCTGACTCACTCGCACAACAGCTTTCAAACGAACTGACCAGCGCAGCAACTCGCACCGGCCCGAGCCTACTCCTGCTACGTGGACGCCGCCGGCGTGCGGCGACCGGTACAGCGATCGATCCGCAGTCGTTCCTGGTCTCCGATCACCTGCTCGATGCAGACGACGAGATTCGCGCGCGCACCGCGGACGGCGAGATCACTGCGCGCGTCGTAGGACGGGATGCCGGCACCGATCTGGCATTGCTTCACGCCGAGGGCGCGACGTTGACGCCGGTGGCCTTTGCGGCCGACGCGGTACGCCTTGGCGAAATCGTGCTCGCGGCCGGGCGCACATGGACCGGACTGGTCGCGCATCCGGGGTTTGTCACGCACCTCTCGGGACCCCATCCGGTGTCGCCGGGGTTCCGTCTCGAGCAGGCAATTCACACGTCGCTCGATCCGTTCTCCGGCTTCTCGGGCGGCGCGCTCGCGAACGTCCGCGGTGAGGTCGTCGGCATCTCGACGTCGGCACTCGATCGCGGTCGCGGGCTGGCGATTCCGGCGCGCGACGTCACCCGCGTCGTGGACAGTCTTCGTCGCCATGGCCGGTTGCGTCGCGGCTATCTTGGTATCTCAAGTCTGCCTGTGGCTCTTCCTGAGCGGCAGCGTCAGGGCTCCGGAGAACGAGGGTTGCTGGTGACCTCGATTGCTCCCGGTAGCCCGGCCGACCAGGCGCAGCTACTCGTTGGCGACGTGATCCTCGCGATCGACGAGACCATGGCGCTGCGGCCCGACGATCTCTCCGGCTATCTCAGCGCCGATCGTGTCGGTCAGCGTGCGTCGCTTCGTGTGCTGCGCGGGACGAGCCCCGTGCAACTCGATGTCACGATTGGCGAACGAACCTCAGACCTGCGCTGATGCGTCCTATCGGCTAGGCAGCCATGAACGTCGTTGTAGTCGCACGCGACCATGCGCGGCGACGTGCATTGATTCAGCGGGTCGAAGATGCCGGCTGGACCGTACGAGCAGATGTCCCGACGGAGGCTGCGCTCTCGCCCGAGGATCTCGACGGCGTGGCTGCCGTCGTGATCGATGCCTGCGACGCCACCCTCGTCCCGCCCCGTGCACATGAGGACCGTGACCTCGTTGAGCCGCTGACGTCGCGTGAGCACGAGGTACTCGAGCAAATGGCGGCAGGTTTGTCGAATCGCCAAATCGCGGACGTGCTCGGCATCAGCGAGCACACCGTAAAGTTTCACGTCAGTGCCATTCTCGGCAAGCTGGGCGTCTCGTCGCGCTCGGCGGCGATCCGT